>JBEGMH010000055.1:0-2999 GCA_041183125.1 Bacteroidota bacterium
GCACGGGCTGGTCCATGAGCACGAGGCCCAGCCCCTGGTCGGCCAGCCGTTGTAGGGGGGCCATGTAAGCCCGGAGCGCAGCGGAGGTATCGGCCAGGGCGGGTGCATAATCGGGCAAGCCGCCCGCCCCGCACAGGATGCGCTTTTTGAGAAGATCTTTGAGCAGGCGTACTTGTGTAGTAGTGTCGCGCCAGTTGCGGTCGAGGGCAAAAGGAACGGTGAGGTTGAGGCCCAGGGCGCGCGACTGCTCCGCGTAGGCGTCGGAGAGCCCCTTGGGGAGATGCGGCAAGCCAACGCGGGACAATACGTCTTGGGCGGGAAAGTGGGGTGTATCGGAAAAGAGGTTGTGGTGTAAAACGGGCTGCCCGGAGAAGAAAAACAGGGGAACAGGAGCTTCCTGGTACACCGAGTCGCTGAAGAGGAGGTATTGCTTTACGCGCAGGCCCGTCAGTCCGGCACCGCCTAAGCGCGCGGTGCGGGCGAGTTGCCGGGTACGTCGAACGGCGCTATTTCCTCCCCGTTCGGGGGCATAGAGGATGAGCTGTGCGATTTGCTGTTCTGGCGTCAGTGCCTTGCCCATGGAGTCGGGCCATTGGGTACTGCCCCGCAAGTAGGGGACGCGGCCGGAATATACTGGCTGGGGGCGCAACCCCCACAGGAGGGCCAAAAGCGCCAGGATGCTCAGCGCAATCCCCCAGAGGATCCGGTTGCCATAGCGTTGCATGGCCGCCTCAGGTGTGGTTGTGGATCAGCCTGCTGGCCAGGCGGCGGGCTTCCTGTTCGGATTGTTTCCACCACAAGACAGACCAGGTGGGCACGCAGGTAATCTGGTGTTCTTTGAGCCGTTCGGTTTGCTGGCACTCCCAGCAGTAGTCGGTAGCGGGCGTTTCGGCAAAAAAGCCATCGGGGTAGATACAAACATCCGGTGTATCTGACGACTCGCGGAAATGGACAGACAGGGGCAGGGATAGATGGGCAATCCGCGTGTCGGCGGCCACGATCCGGGAGCCGAAATAAGGCCCGATCATTTTAGCGATGTGTTGCAGCAAAGGCCCTTGGTCGGGTGGCAGGGGATATTCTACGGCTAAATCCCCGAAGGAGGCGGACCGTTCCCGGACAGCAGGCGAACCGTTTTTGGCAGTATCCAGCAGCAGCAGATAGTTGGCGATGAAGCGGGAGGCGGGATGGGTGCTTTCGGCAGCGGCTTTTTCGATATGTGCTTTTGAGAAAGAATGAAAAAATACGGTTTGCCGGCTGGCTGTGCTGATCAGTCGGTACGCCTGTCGGAGGGTGCCCCCTTCGCCGGGCGATTCGGGGAGGGTTTCGCGGGTGAGGGAAACGAGCAGTACTTCCGGGGTGGGGAAGCGGGGTTCGTCTAGGCTGTACACCCCAAAGCCGTTGCGTTCCAGTTGTTGGATGCGCTCGGCGTCTTTTCCCCCATTGCGTTTGACCTGGAGGAGCATATCGGCTAACAGGTCGCGCTGGGCAGTAGTGGCGGTGACGATGGCAGTGCTGGGCAGGGTGCGGTTTGGTTTGGGGAGCAGTTGTTCGAGCAGGTAGCTGAGCAGGCGTTCGGCTTCTTTGTAATTCGTTTGGGACAGCGTTTTCCAGGAGCCGGCTCCGGGGAAAACATCGGATACAGAGGCGGTACGCCCCGCCTCATCGCTGATTTTATCCGGATGGCGGAGCTGGAGCGGATGTTGCCCGTACAGACGGTGTACGAAGCGCAGCGGGGCCAGTGGCCAGCCCTGGGCGAGGGCAGATGGCAGCAGGCGATGGGTGTCGGTTTGGTTGGGGGGGAAAGGATCTCCTATCGCGATACAGCGGATGGCTAATGGCATCAGTTGCTGTGCGTCGGCAGTGGCGATTTCTTCTGCTTGCAGGAAAATGATTTGATCAAAACAAGGTGTTTCCGTATTTTGAAACAACTCTAATGCCGTTCGGGTCGTGGCCAACACGAGGGGGCAGGCGTTTAAGAACGCCTGGGGTGTTTTGCCTACGACGGCATCGGGATGAATGCTTTTGCTTTGTTTTTCCCGCTCTGTGAGGTGTTTGACCAGGGTGCGCAGTGCCTTGGAGCGCTTTTCGGTCCAGGTATGTTGGATAAAAGCGGGCAGTTCTTTCTGGGTAGCCTGCCACAGGTCCCGGTATTCGCTGAGAGGGGGCATTTCCTGGGGCATGGCCAGGGAGTGGGAGCGGAACAGGAGTTGGTCGAGGTACCAGGACTCGAAGGCGGCTTGCCAGTGTGCGGGTTTCGTATGGGCCAGGGCGCGCACCACTTTTTTGGCGTATTCCGGCAGGGGCAGCCAAAAGCGTTGCCAGTCGTATATCTGGGGGAAGTCGCGCATATTTTTGCGCAATTCCTCGAACTGTTCGAGCAGTTCGTTGAGCAGTTTGTGCCGTTTGTGCAGGGTGAGGAGTTGGTGTCCTGCGGAACGTTCCAGGAGGTGGGCTTCATTGAGTTCCTGCAGCATCAGGTCCATGGCCGATTCCAGTTCTTCGAGCAAGTCCTGGGGGAGGATATGGGCATGGGCATTGGAGGCGTTGAGGCGCAGCATCTCGTGTTGTACGAACCCTGAAAGGCTTTGGTACCAATGTACGAGCTGTTCCTGATAGCTGCGCACGAACTCCGGTAGGGAGCGGAAAGTAGTGGGGAGTTGCTTTTCCGCGGGATCGAAGCCGTACGTATGCAGGGAAGCGCCCTTAGCGAGCAGTTCCTGGGCGGCGCGAAGTACTTCCTCTCGGGCCTGGGCGATGGCGCGGGCCTGTGAGGAGACGGCAGCCTTGAGTTTCAGGCTCGTGGGGGAGGCTTGCAGCCAATCCTTGCCGTAGGTAGCTGCGCCCTCCCGCGAAGTGTCGAGGATGTGTTGTGCGAGCAAGTTGAGTTGGCGAAATTGTACCTCCAGGGTGCTGCGCAGGGTATCTGCATACAAGCTCAACCCGCTGCGGTAGCGGTGTGCCAGGGAGATACAGCGCTTTTCAAACGCCCTTGTTTTTTG
>JBEGMH010000056.1:0-31716 GCA_041183125.1 Bacteroidota bacterium
ACTGCCGCAAGGGGCGAAAGGCCCAGGTTTTCCGTCCCCCGTGCTGGAATACGAAGGGGAGGATGGGGTGCAGCGGAGCCGGCTTCCCCTCCTGCACCTGCCGGTACACCTGTGCGCGGTAGCCCATCGCTAAGTAGGCCAGTACCTGTACCGACACGTACTCATCGGGGTAGCTTTTATGCTCTAACAGGATACTGACGAAGCACTCCTCCTCGTCCGCATTTTTCAGCCGTACCCGGAACAGGGCATCCGAGAACAGCTCCTGCAGGTCGTGCGTGACGAAGCCCGTAGCCTGGGCTTCCAAAGTGCTCAGGTCCAACTGGTCCGACAGCGCCGGGGGCAGCAGCCGGTACAGGAAGTCCCGGGCCCGGTTGCGGTTCCCCAACACCGATTTTATGAACTGGTCGTGTAGTTTTTTTGTCCGTTTAGCCATAGCGCAAAGTACGGGACTACACCGCACACAGACAAGGACAGTTTACACGATAAAAGTACGGGCAAAATGGGGTGAAAAATGGACGTTTTGAAATATAAAATACAGAAAAACAGTATATTGAAATTTCGAATTCCAACTTCTTTGCGCTGTCCCTGCCACCAGCCTTCATCTGGAAAATCTTTCCCCCCTCCGCAACAAGTCTCAATACAACCCATCCTTTTTCACAAAAAAACCTACCTTTGAAACTACTCTGTTTAACCTATAAATACCTTCGAGATGAGCTACTGGTACAAAAAAAGCTTCCCGCTATTCTTCTCCTTCTTCCTGTACGGTGGGCTCCAGGCCCAGCTCCGCCTCCCGGCTTTCCTGTCGGACAACATGGTGCTGCAACAGCAAAAGTACAACCGTATCTGGGGATGGGCAGAGCCTGGCAAACTGGTAGAAGTAGCGTTTCAGGGAAAAACATACCCCGCTTTTGCCGACAAACAGGGTACCTGGCAAGTCTTCCTCCAGCCCAGCTCGGCAGGGGTGGGAGGGGCCATGCGCATCCGCTCGGGTTCCGAAACCCTCCTGCTCGACAATATCCTCATCGGCGAAGTGTGGGTGTGCAGCGGGCAGAGCAATATGGAGTGGCGCATGAACTGGCTCGGTGATACCTACAAATCCGAAATGGAAAGTGCTTCCAACGACCAGATCCGCTTTGTCGTGTTGGAAAAGGCATACTCAAACTACCCCTTGCAAGATGCCAAAATCGAGCGGCCCTGGTCCGCTATCCACCCGGCTTCCATCCCGGAGTGCTCCGCCATAGCCTACTGGTATGCTAAATCCCTGCAACAGGCTCTGAACGTGCCCGTCGGGCTCGTCGTCACGAGCTGGGGCGGTACCCCTGCAGAGTCCTGGGCTAGCTTTGAAGCGCTCCAGCCTTTTCAAAATTATACCGAAACGTATATTAAAAAAATACAACCTGTTGATTTACAAGGTATAGAAAAAAAACAACAGGAAAGCCGCCAGCGCTACCAACGGGCATTGGTCGAAAAAAAGCCCTACCTGGCCAATGCGATGCAACCCGGCTTTGACGACAGCGGTTGGGACACGGTCTCCCTCCCCAGGCCCTGGGAACAGCATGGGTTCGCCGACTCCGACGGCATCATGGCCTACCGGCTCACGTTCGAATTGGGCGCTTCTTTGGCGGGAAAACCAGCCACCCTCCACCTACCCGCGGTTGACGACATGGACTCGACCTTCCTCAACGGGCAGTTCGTTGGCACAACCAACCAGTGGAACACGCCCCGCACCTACAGCGTACCTGCCGGGCTGCTGAAAAAAGGGAGGAACCTCCTCGCCATCCGCGTACAGGACAACGCAGGCGGGGGCGGCCTCGCAGCTACCCCGGATCAGTTCCGCTTGTCGGTAGGAGGAAAAACACTGCCCCTCGCCGGGACAGCCCGCTACGAGATGGTCGCCCCGCTCGAGATCTTCAGTGCTGTACAAGGTGCCATGCAGGTTCAGCCTGCCGTTTTGTACAACGCCATGATCGCCCCCCTCCTGCCTTTGTCTATCCGCGGGGCGATATGGTACCAGGGCGAAAGCAACGCCGATCGCCCGCTGGAATACCGGGCGCTGTTCCCCGCTATGATCCAGGACTGGCGCAACCGTTGGGGCCAGGGGAATTTTCCTTTCCTGTACGTGCAGTTGTCTTCCTACGGCAAAGTTCTGAGCGAACCTGCCCCCAGCAACTGGGCGCTGCTGCGCGAAGCCCAGGCATTGACCCGCTCCATCCTGCCCAATACGGCCATGGCCGTCACCACCGACGTAGGCGACCCGCTCGATATACACCCCAAGCAGAAAAAAGAAGTGGGCGACCGCTTGGCCGCCGAAGCGCTGCGCATGGTGTATGGGCAACAAAACCTCGTCAGCCGGGGCCCACAGTTGAAATCGTACGTCGTGGAGGGCAATAAAGTCATTCTCGACTTCCATTTCAGCGGCAAAGGGCTGGTTGCCCAAAATGGCCCTCCTGCCCATTTTGCCCTCGCTGGGTCCGACCAAAAATTCTATTGGGCCAAGGCCGAAATCGTCGGGGACCAAATCGTGCTCACCTGCGATCAGGTGCCCTCACCGGTCGCCGTGCGCTATGCCTGGGCCGACAGCCCCGTCCGCGCCAACTTGTTCAACCGCGAAGGGTTTCCCGCAGAACCTTTCCGCACGGATGAGTGGTAGGAATACTTTTGAACCTATTTTTACAAAAAATTGATTTTCAATACATGAACGGCAAAAGAGAAACCACCGCCCGCCGCGTAGGGGTCCTGGGCGGCGGCCAGTTGGGGAAAATGTTGGCCCTGGCAGCGGGCAACTGGCACCTGCCTATCTACATCCTCGACGAATCAGCGGATTTCCCGGCACCTCCTTTTGCCACGCGCTTTGTCCCCGGACGCTTCAACGCGTACGAGGATGTTTATCGCTTCGGCAAAACCGTGGATGTGCTGACCATAGAAATCGAACACGTGCATACCGGGGCACTGAAAGCCCTCCAGGCAGAGGGCCTCACCGTACATCCCGCCCCCGACGTCCTGGAACGAATCAAGGACAAAGGGCTGCAAAAGCAGTTCTATGCCCAACACGGCATCCCGACCGCGCCTTTCCGCCTCTTCGACCATTACACCGAGCTGGAAACCGCCCTCGACACGGGCGAACTGCCCTTCCCCTTCGTACAAAAAACCCGCACGGACGGCTACGACGGCCGCGGGGTGGCCGTAATCCGAAGCCCGCACGACCGTCACAAACTCATCCCCGGCGGCACGCTGGTAGAAGAAATGGCCGAAATTGAAAAAGAATTGGCCGTCGTGGTAGCCCGGAACGAGCGCGGCGAAGTCCGCGCGTTCCCCACCGTGGAAATGGATTTCAACCCCGAAGCGAACCTCGTAGAGTTTCTCCTCTGCCCTGCCCGTATCCCGCAAGAGGTCGAGCGTGCCGCCGAACGCCTCGCCATGGATACCATCGAAGCCTTTGGCCTCTGTGGCCTACTCGCCGTCGAGTTGTTTTTGACGAAAAAAGGGGAACTCTGGGTCAACGAGGTCGCGCCCCGGCCGCACAACAGCGGGCACCACACCATAGACAGTTGCGAAACGTCCCAGTACGAGCAACACCTGCGCGCTATCCTCGACCTGCCCCTGGGCGATACGCGCCTGCACAGCCCCGCTGTGATGGTCAATTTGCTCGGAGCACCCGGTTTCGAAGGGCCCGTACACTACGCCGGGCTAGACGAATGCCTCGCCCTGCCCGGTGTCCATGTGCATTTATACGGAAAAAAAACGACCAAACCCTTCCGGAAAATGGGCCACGCCACCATCACCCGCCCGGGGTTGGAGGAAGCCATCGCCCTGGCCCGCCGCGTACAGCAAACGCTGCGCGTCGAGGCTATTCCTTCGAAAGTACCTTGATCAAAGTGCCCTGAGGAACCTGGGCGTCCAACTCCATCCCGTTCACGATGGCCAGCTCGGCCCAGCGCTTCTCCGGTACGCCGAAGGTGTTCAGGACGGCCCGCAGGCTCGCAGCGGACGCTACTTCGCGGATGCGGATGCGCTCGGGCTGTACGTTGATCTTCGAGGGGTCGTTGAGGGCTTTAAAATTTTGCATCGTATTCAGGAACAACGCTTTGTACTTGTCAAAATCCGCCTGGTACGACATGCCGTAGAAGCGGAAGATCCGATCGTTGAACTGGATCAGGTAGATTTGTATCCGGATGGTCTGCTTGCTGTTGGGGTTGGTTTGCTCGGCGACGATGCTGATAGCCGGGGAGCCGTGTACCGTGGTTTTCCTGGGACCGTCCACGGTGCGCAGGGAGTCTTTGGCCAGGGTGGCTTCGGCAGCGGCGTTCAGTTCCTTTTCAGCGGCGAGGTCCATCAGCAGCAGGGCTTTTCCATCTTCCGGGGTGAACTGCACTTGGGTAGCCATATTCTCCATCTTCCAACCGCCAGGGGTGGGAAACTGGAAGCGCAGCTCAGGGTGGTAAAAGACGTTGTCTTGCAGATAGCCCTGGCGGGGGTCCTCGCCATACACGATGCCGTCAATCATGCGGAGGTAGGCATTGCGTTCGATCTTTAAATCGGTCGCGTTGGTTTTTTGCTGCCACTCAGCAGCCAATTTACCCACATTGGCGTAGCGGTCCACCGGGTCGGGGTGGGTAGACAGGAAGGTGGGTATGGCACCGGCATCGCCGCTGAGGCGTTTCAGCGTTTGGAAGAAGCCGGCCATTTCGCGGGCGTCGTAGCCAATCTTGGTGGAGTACTCCACGCCCAGGCGGTCCGACTCGGTCTCGTGGTCGCGGCTGAACTTCAGGAAGAGGACGCCCAACGCGTTGGAGGCCAGGTCGGCGAACTGCGCGAAGTCCTGGGAGAGCACAACGCCCAACACCAAGCCCAACTGGCTGACCATTTGCGTACTGTACTGCCTGGCCCCGTGCCGGGCAGTGATGTGTCCGATTTCATGGCCCAAGACCCCGGCAAACTCCGCTTCGTTGCTGAAATGCGCCATGATGCCGCGGGTGAAATAGACAAAGCCGCCGGGGAGGGCAAAGGCATTGACCACCGGGGAATCCAGGATTTTGAATTGATAGTCGAGGCCCGGACGGTGGGAGATAGCCGCCATTTCCTTTCCTTTTGCAGATATGAAGGCCTGTAACGCCGGATCCCGGTACTCCCCGAAACTCGATACGATTTCGGGGTCAGACTGGACCCCCAGGGCGATTTCCTGGTCTTCGGTCATCAACATCAGTTCTTTCTTGCCCGTGACGGGGTTGACGGCGCAGGAAAAGCCGATGAGCAACAGCATGGCCGTGGTGGCTGTGCGCAGGGCTAAGGCAGATGCTCTTTTTATCATCGTTTTCTATTTTTTGCAATATGTGCAAAATTTGCAAATATTTCCACAAAAAACGCGGGTATTGCCACCGGGAGCGCCTATATCAGTATCTAGGCCGTCCACAGGCGCACGAAAGACCCATCTGGATCATAGCGCTGTGCCTGGGTTCGGGTGTTGAAATAGCGGTCTTCCCTGGGGTCGCTGCCCACGCCGGCGACGTAGTTCCAGTTGCCCCAGTTGCTCGCGGGGTCGTAGTCTATGAGCATGGATTCGAAGTATTCGGCGCCCATTTGCCAGTTGACGAATAGATCTTTCGCTAGAAAACTGGCTACGTTCTGCCGGCCTCGGTTGGACATGAACCCCGTCGTTTTGAGCTCCCGCATGTTGGCGTTGACGAAGGGGGAGTCGGTCTGCCCGTTGATCCAGCGCTGCAATTTGGGGAAGTCGTCTTTCCAGCGCAGGTCTGCCTGGCCTTTGGGTCCGGATTTAAAGAAAATCCGATTGCCGTGTTTGCGGGCCATCAGGTGGAAGAAGTCGCGCCACATGAGCTCAAAGAACAGCCAGTAGGTGGATTCATTGGCCCCGCGCGCCGCTTCGTAGCGGCGTATTTCATGGTAGGCCAGGGGGGCGGAGAGGGCACCAGCGGCTAACCAGGGGCTCAACTTGGACGAGTAATCCCCTCCGATGAGGCCGTTTCTCGTCTCTTTATACGTTTTGATCAGGTTGCTGTCCCACAGGTAGTAGCGCAGCCGGGCCAGCGCTTCGTCTTCGCCCCCTTTGAACAGCAGGCAGGTGCGCGGGTCGGCAGTAGGGGCGGGATGGCCAAAATCCGTCAGCGTCGGCAGATCGCCTGCTTCGATGGGTACACCCACCGGCTGGAAGGGCCGGGTAGGGGTGGGTAAGGGAGGCCGCACCTGCACATAGCGTTCCACTTGCTTGCGGAAATGCGTGAACACGTCCGGGGTGTGCGGCACCGGGAAGGGGAGGTCGGAAGCCTGGAACAGCGTTTTGCCCCGGTGTAGCCGGAGCTCCTGTCCGAGCTTCCAAATGGCTTTTTCCAAGGCGCTCTGCACCTCTGCTTCCTCATGGATGAACTCCCGCGTGCCGAACACCCAGCTCGCGCCGAGTTGCGCCACCAAAGCGGGAAGGACCTCCTCGGGGTTCCCGTGGCGTAGGTACAGGTCGCTGTTCAGGCTTCGCAGTTTGGAACGGAGGTTCTCAAGGCTCTCCAGGAGGAACTTGGCCCTGAACGCTCCCACCTTCGCGAAACCGTACCTCGTTTTGCCTTTCCACCAGCGGGGGTCGAAGACGTATACCGGGTAGATTTCATCTGCCGTGCGCAGGGCATCGGCCAACGCTTCGTGGTCGTGCAGGCGAAGGTCGTTCTGGAACCAGACGATAGCTCTTTTGGGCATTTGCTTGTGTATTTTCCGCGGGTGGTTTATAAATCAAGCCTTAAACACAAAAGTGGCGTATTGGTTTTAATAATTTACCTTTGCAAAAAACACAAGACTATGAGAGCTCTCGTATTTTTCCTCGCCATGTCCCCGCTTTTTGCCCCGCTCGGTGCCCAGGAAAGGCCCGCCTACCGCATCTTCCACGCAGACGGCAGGGAGGCGACCTATGGGGACGTCCTCCAAAAAGCAGAAAAAGCGGATGTGTTCTTCTTCGGGGAGCTGCACAACAACCCTATCTGCCATTGGCTCCAGTTGGAGATGACCCAGGATTTGTACGCGGCGAAAAAAGGCAAGCTCGCCCTGGGGGCAGAGATGTTCGAGCGCGACAACCAGTTGCTCATTGACGAATACCTCTCCGGACAGGTTACCCAGAAAAGCTTTGAAGAAGAAGTGCGGCTCTGGAAAAACTACACCACCGACTACAAGCCCTTGCTGGAGTTCGCCAAAGCCCAAAAAATCCCGTTCATCGGTACGAACATCCCGCGGCGCTACGCAAACCTGGTATTCCGCAAAGGCCTGGCCGCACTGGATAGCCTGTCGGCCGAAGCCAAATCCTATATCGCCCCCCTGCCCATCGAAGTGGACCTGACCCTGCCCTCCTACAAGGACATGGTGGCCGCTATGGGCGGGCACGGCGGCCCAAACAGCGATAACCTACCCAAGTCACAGGCTTCCAAAGACGCCACGATGGGCTATTTTATCGCTCAAAACCTCAATAAAGGCCATCTTTTTGTCCACTACAACGGCACCTACCATTCCGACCTCAAAGAGGGCACGGTGTGGTACCTCAAAAAATACGCCCCTCGGACCGATGTGGTCACGCTGGCCAGCACAGAACAGAAAGATATTTCGCAATTAGCCCCGGAAAGCAAAGGAAAGGCCGACTTTATCCTGGTAGTCCCTTCCAGCATGACGAAAACTTACTAACTTGTACTATGTTTGACACTGCCATAAGGCCGGTGCGCCTTTGTATGGGGTTGTTCTTGTTTTCCCTAGCTGCTGTAGTGGCTTTTGCTTCCTGCGGCAAAAAGGGATATCGGCAAGGCGAAGCCTTGTACCGGCAATACTGCGCCAACTGCCACATGGAAGACGGCACCGGCCTACAGGGGATCATCCCCCCGCTCGCCGGGTCGGACTACCTACGGAAAAACCCTACCGCCACCGCCTGTATCATCCGGTACGGGCTGGACGCACCGGTTACGGTGAACGGTAGGACCTATGACCAGCCTATGGCAGGCATACCCAAACTAAATGAATTTGACATTGCCAATATCATCAACTATATCCACCATAGTTGGGGAAACGACCTGGGCTACTTCCCGCTAAAAAAAGTGCGCTCTGCCCTGGACAACTGCGCGGAGTAGCCCCGTTTTTAAGGGTACGGGTATATGCTAAACCCTTTTATTTGCGTTAAAAAAAAGTGCGTTCGCAAAAGAGCTGCGCCACCATGTCCCGCGATGCTTCATAAGCGGTTTTCAGGCCCGGTTTATGCTGCGTTTCACGGGGATTCACTACCTTTCGCCACACAGTTAAATCTCGATACGGATGAAGCAATTCTCCTGGAAATTTGTCGCGCCCCTGTTTTGCATGCTCGGCGCCTCTTTCTTTCAGCGGGCCCAAGCCCAGCAAGTGACCATCCTTCCCAATGCCGACTCCGTGTACGTCTGTGCGGATAGTCTGGCCACGCTAAGCGCTACGGGAGGGTCCAACTTCTTTTGGTCTTCCCCCGACCTGGTCATCCCTACGCCTTCCTCGGCCAGTATCCGGGTAAAACCACCGGCCAACGGGGCCACGGTTATCCTTACAGCGTCCGTTAACGGCACGAGCAGGAGCGATACGGTGCGGGTCTTTGCCGTCACCCCAACCCTGACCCTCTCCACCCCCGTACCCGATACAGCCGTGTGCCGGGGCACTCCGGTCAGGCTCCGGGCCATCACCAACACGGGCACCTACGGCATCCGCTGGCAACCCGCCGATGGGCTGAGCAGCACGATTAGCCTGAGCCCCACCGCACGCCCCAAAGTGACTACCACTTATACTGCTGTCCTGGACATCAAAGGCTGCGAGCTGCGCAGAAACGTCACCGTCGCGGTCAAACCCCCGCAAGTGGATATCCTGTTGGCCGATACCTTCGAACTCTGCCTGGGCAGCAAGCTCAAGATCGGGGCCATCACGAGTACCAATGATACCAAAGGCCTGGTCTGGAGCGCCTCCGATAAAACGCTCAGCGACTCCGCTAAATTCGTCGTGGAGGTCAGCCCTAAAGTACCCACCACGTACTATTCGACCTTCAGCAGCGGGGGTTGTGTGATCCAGGACTCCGTTTTTGTAAAAGTGGATTCCCTGCCCACCGAGCGCGCTATCACCGCAGACCCCAAAAAGGACACCTACTGCCAGGGAGAAACCGTAACGCTCAAGTCGCAGACCTTCGAGCCCTACCTCTATCCGGGTATCAAACATACCTGGTACCCCGACAAGGGGTTTGAAACGCCCGATTCCCTGTGGAACATGGTCATCAGTACCGTGGACAGCACCATCTATTTCCGCATCAGCAAAAATGGGGGCTGTATTGATACGCAAGGGGTTTTTATACCCGTCATCAAGCCTAAAAACATCACTATCGTGCCCGAAAGGCCCGAAATCTGCCTGGGGGAAAACGTACAACTCAAAGCCAGCTTCGCCGGAGAAGGCGAAATAGAATGGTCGCCGGAACAAAATATCTCCTGTGTCAAATGCAAGGAACCTACGGTGGTGCCCAATTTTACAACCACTTATACCATCAAAGTGACGGAGCGGAGCTGCCCAAGTACCAAAGCGGTCACTGTAGTCGTCCTGCAACCCCCCTCAACCCCCATCGCAGTCAACCCGACCATCTGTCTGGGCGATTCCATCTCCCTGTTCCTCGCCAATCCGGAGCCGGGCGTGACCTACCGCTGGCAGTCCCCGCAAAATACCTCCCTGGACGTCAATGTGGCACCCCTGCGCGTCGCCCCCCGGACTACGACTACCTACACGCTCACAGCACAACGGGGCCGCTGCCCTGCCGTACAGGTACAAACGACCGTGTTTGTCGTGCAGCCCGCCGACCTCACCGTGCCCATCACCCAACGCATCTGCCCTGGCCAGTCCATCACCCTCTTAGCTGATGGCACCGCGCCCAACGGGGTACAGGAGTCCTTCCGCTGGTCCTGGAACAACGGGCAAAATACCGCTTCCGGCCCCAGCCTGACCGTCAACAACCTCACGCGGACCACTACGTTCAATGTGACCTATACCTACGGCCCTAACTGTGGGACTATCACGAAAGCTGTAGTTGTAGAAGTGGACAACGTGCCTACCATCAACGGGTTCTCCTACGACCCTCCGGAAGCACAGACCGAAGGCCTGCCCCAAGGCTCGACCCTCACCATCCGCGCCCTCACCACCCCGGCCAACCCAAGCGGTGTCACCTATACCTGGAAAGCCAATGGTGAAGGGATCACCGGCAATGCCCTCAGCGTACAGCACAAGCCTACCGCCGACCCAACGACCTACAGCCTGACGATCAAGACGGCCACAGGTTGCGAAGTGAATGCCTCCACCCCGCCTATCCGCGTGGTGCCGCCCCAGTTCGATATCCCCAACGCCTTCACACCCGATGGAGATGGCAACAACGACTTCTTCCGCGTAGTGTATAAAGGCAATATCGAAATCCGCGAGTTCCGGGTCTGGAACCGCTGGGGGCAGACGGTGTTCAACAGCGTCAACCCGGAGGGATGGGATGGGAACGTCGGGGGGAAACCCGCGCCTTCCGATGTCTATGTCTATAAAATCCGGATTGTTTTCCCCGACGGCAAAGAGTTCAACCGCCAGGGGGACGTGACCTTGATCCGATGAGAAAAGTGGGGTTTGGGAACAGGGGTTTGGGAACGGGAAAAGAATCCTGTTTCGGAACCAGGGCCTTTGTCCTCATACTCCTTAAAAGTAGCCCACACGATTGGTTTCGTCAAGAAAAAATAGGGGAGATGTATTTTCCCCTATTTTTGCTTTTTCTATTATTTTGATATTCAGTTTTTTACAAAAAGCGATCGCCGCCTCGAAAAAAGGGGCGAAAGAGCCCGAACCAAGCGCAGCAGCGCTGTCTAATAATGGAAACACACTGTATCCCGGCCGCTCAGGTGCCGTATTTTTCGTCGAAAGACCTCGCGTACACCTACGCCGAGCCAGCCCTCCGGCCATTTTATAAGTACGAAGCGAAGCGCGAGAGCTTCGAGGCCGCTATCCGCGATAAGCAGGCAGACGCCACCGACCGGGCACTGCTCGTGCGCGTGCTGCAAGCCCAGTACGCCCGGCTGGAGATGTCGGAACAGACCAGGGCCAACCTGGAAAAGTTAGCCCTGCCCAATGCGTTTACCGTCACGACAGCCCACCAGCCGGCCTTGTTTACCGGCCCCTTGTACTACGTCTATAAAATCCTCAACGTCATCCAGCTCGCCCGGCAGTTGGAAACGGCCTTCCCCGGGTTCCATTTCGTGCCCGTCTTCGTCAGCGGTGCGGAAGACCACGACTTCGAAGAAATCAACCACGCCCACCTGTTTGGTAAGACGCTGCGCTGGGAACACTCCTGGGGCGGCCCCACCGGCCTATATCCCACGGACACCCTGCAGCCCCTGCTGGAAGAGCTGGAACCGCTGCTCGCGCATACAGAACATGGCCGATCGGCCTTTCAAACCATCCACGCCGCCTATACGGGAAAGGAAACCTACGGTGCCGCCGCGATTGACCTGGTTAACCGCCTCTTTGGGCAGTACGGCCTCGTCGCCCTCGATATGCAACATGCAGAACTGAAGCGGCATTTCATCCCGTTCATGCGGGAAGAACTGTTCCACCAACCCTCCCAGGCATTGGTGGAACGCACACAACAGCAACTCGAGGCAGCAGGCTACTCCGGACAGGCCCACGCGCGCGAAATCAACCTGTTTTACCTCGAACCCGGCCGCCGCTCGCGCATCGTGCGCACCCAGGACGGCTTCGAAATCCTGGGCAGTGGAAAGACATTCTCCCCGGCAGCCTTAGAGGAGGAACTGACCCAACATCCGGAGCGCTTCAGCCCGAATGTCGTGCTGCGCCCGCTGTACCAGGAACACATCCTGCCCAACCTGGCCTATATCGGCGGCGGGGGCGAAATCGCCTACTGGCTGGAGCGGAAAACCCAGTTCGAACACTTCGGACTGAACTTCCCCATCCTCATCCGCCGGAACTCGGTGTTGTGGGTGGATGCCGCCGCCCGCCAGCGCATGGAAAAACTGGGGGTACGCGTCGAAGCCCTGATGGGCGACGCCGAAGCCATGGTGCGCCACTTCGTGGAAAGCCGCAGCACCGACGAGCTGAGCCTCTCCCGCGAAATGGAAGCACTCCGGGAAATATTCCACAGCATCCGCGACAAAGCGCTGCGCATTGACCCCACCCTGGAAAAAGTGGTGGGCGCAGAGGAAAGCAAACAACTGAAAGGGTTCGAACACCTGGAACAACGCCTGCTGCGCGCCGAAAAACAAAAGTACGACACGGAAGTACAGCAACTGCGCAACCTGAAAGAAAAACTGTTCCCCGGGAACGGCCTGCAGGAACGACACGATAACTTCCTCGTGTTTTACCAAAAGTACGGCTCTGCTTTCTTCGATATCCTCCTGCAACACCTCGACCCTTTCCAAACAGGACTGTGGGTGTTCACGGAATAAGTGATTGGGGGTCATGTAAAAAGCCCACGGTTTCAACCGTGGGGCGTGAGGGGATATGGAAATCCTGTTCGCCGGGTATCCCCATCACATAGCCCACGGTTTCAACCGTGGGTATCGGGTATCCCCATCACATAGCCCACGGTTTCAACCGTGGGTATAGGGTTATGCGATATGGTTGGGAAATGGCGATTGGGGTATGCGACACGATTCAAAAAAATATCGCTCACGTCTCACATCCCCTCCGGCCCCACGGTTGAAACCGTGGGCTATATGATGGGATTTGTAACAATACCTTTTTAAACAACCCCCTATGTAGCGCTCCTCTATTATCATCCCTTATCGTAGGCGATACTTCCAAACAGGTGGCGTTTACAAGAACGTGAGCCTACCCCCCAAAGTGCCGCTGGAACAGGGATTCCAGGAACGCCTGGTCGGTCTGGTCAAACGAATCGGGCTCTGTGGAATCCACGTCGAATACGGCGATCAGTTCCCCCGAGGCATCGAAAACGGGCACCACGATCTCCGAACGGGAGTTGGGGTCGCAGGCGATGTGCTCCAGGCCCTGTACCAAAGCGTGGACGTCGGCTACGATCTGGGTGCGGCGCTCGCGGGCAGCCCGGCCGCAGACACCCCGCGAAAAATCAATGTGCAAGCACCCGAGCGTGCCCTGGTAGGGCCCCACCGATAACCTTCCGTCGCGCACGAGGTAAAACCCCACCCAGTAGTAATACGTCAAATGGGAGCGCAACAGGCAGTTGATGGTCGCCATCTTCAGGATGGGGTCGGCCTCTCCTTCCAGATTGGCGTCTATGGCCTGTGTGGCCGCCTGGTAGGCCCGCTGCTTTTCCCCGGGCCCCAGGTTGATGGAGGGGAGGAAAAAGTAGGGCCTGATTTCAGATGCTGACATACGAATCTGTTTTTCGAAGCCCGAAAATAGGGTTTATCCGCTTAAAACTGGAAGAAGTTTTTCGCGTTGTGGTAGCATACGTCCCGCACCAGTCCGCCCAGGAGTTCCATATCGTGGGGTAGTTCGCCGTTTTGGACATCCCGGCCGATGAGGTTGCAGAGGATCCGGCGGAAGTACTCGTGGCGGGGGAAAGATAGAAAACTGCGGCTGTCGGTGAGCATGCCTACGAAGCGGGAGAGCAGCCCCAGGTTGCTCAGGGTGTTGATCTGTTTTTCCATGCCGTCTTTTTGGTCCAGGAACCACCAGGCGCTGCCCCACTGGATTTTCCCGGCGACAGACCCGTCGTTGAAGTTGCCGATCATGGAGGCAAAGACTTCATTGTCGGCGGGATTGAGGTTGTACAGGATGGTGCGCGCCAATTGGTCGGAAGCGTCGAGCCGGTCCAGGAAACGGGAGAGCGCGAGGGCCTGCGGAAAATCGCCGATGCTGTCGAAGCCGGTGTCGGGTCCTAATTGCTGCAGGAGGCGGCGGTTGTTGTTGCGCAGGGCCCCGAGGTGGAACTGCTGGATCCAGCCCCTGCGGGCGTATTCGAGGCAGAGGACGTACAGGACCGCCGATTGATACACTTCGGCTTCTTCGGGGCTGACGGGGCTGCCTCCCAGGCGCTTGCACAGGATGCGGTCCACCTCAGCCTCGGTGAAATCGGATGCATAGACCCGCTCAAGGCCGTGGTCGGACAAGCGGCAGCCTAAGGAGGCGAAGAAGTCCATGCGCCGGGAAAGGGCGTCAGTGAGGTCAGCCAGGGAGCGGATAGATACCTGGCTCACCTCTTCCAGCTTCCCGATATAGTCCACAAACCCTTCCCTTTCAATCAGGATGGCTTTGTCGGGCCGGAACGCGGGTACGACCTTCGTATCCAAGTGGATTTGTGGGTGGGCGGCCAGGGTATCCACGGGGTCGTCGGTGGTGCAGACGACCTCCACGCGCATCTTTTTCAAAATGCCCTGACAGCTCAGTTCCGGCTGTTGCAACACCTCGTTGCCGCGCCGGTAGATATCGGCTGCGCTGCTCGGGTTCAGCACTTCCCGGATGCCGAAGTAGCGCTGCAGCTCTAAGTGTGTCCAGTGGTACAGCGGGTTTCGCAGGGTGGCCGGCACGGTTTCGGCCCATTTCCCAAATTTTTCTTCGTCGCTCGCATCGCCGGTGATGTAGCGTTCCGACACGCCATTGCTGCGCATGGCGCGCCATTTGTAGTGGTCGCCTTCCAGCCATACTTCCGTCATGTTCCGGAAACGGCGGTCGGCAGCAATATCGTCAGGGGAGAGGTGGCAGTGGTAGTCAATGATGGGCAGTTGTGCGGCGTGGTCGTGGTAGAGTGCTGCAGCCACGGCATTTTCCAGCAGAAAATCATCGTCCATAAAGGGCTTGGGCTTCGCAGTGCTTGAGCGGTATTCCATGTTGAGATTGGTTATATTTTGCCCAAAAGACGAAAAAAAAAGTGCCCCTCCCTACAAACGGCAAAAAAATATTTCTCGAAACCAACATAGGGTATCGAAGCGTGCTATCGTCTTTCAGGAAAACCACATTTCAAAATCAATATTTTAAATGGCATGAAGCGATCCTCACCACTTAAAATTCTATGGTTGGCGGCATTTTGCATTGCAAATGTCTTGTTGCTGACCGCAGGTGCACCCGTCCCTATCGAGGTGCGCGAAACCGTGTTCAAAGTATCCGGGACGGTCACCGACAAAAACGGCGAACCGCTCATCGGGGCCACGATTATGGAAAAAGGGACCAGCAACGGGGCCTTTACCGATCTGGACGGCAAATACGCCCTCGAAGTCGCCGACGGGAACGCGGTGCTCGTGTTCTCGTACACGGGCTTTGAAACCATCGAGGTGCCCGTCAACAACCAGGCTGTCGTGGACGTAAAAATGGCCGAAGGCACTGTCCTGGAAGAAGTGATCGTAGTGGGCTACGGCATCCAGAAAAAGAGCCAAACAACGGGTGCGATCACCTCCATCCCCAACAAGCTGATCGCCGA
Source organism: Bacteroidota bacterium (assembly GCA_041183125.1). Classification (GTDB taxonomy): domain Bacteria; phylum Bacteroidota; class Bacteroidia; order Chitinophagales; family Saprospiraceae; genus JADJPL01. The sequence continues at coordinate 15,413 of JBEGMH010000056.1, forward strand.
ATTACCGATCACAAACGCCCGCCAGGCCCTTCAAGGCCGGGCAGCCGGGGTGGACGTCGTGCAATCGGGCTCCAAACCGGGCGCAGCTCCCCAGATCCGCATCCGCGGGCGCCGTTCCTTCAACGCGACCAACGACCCGCTGTACGTAGTGGACGGCATCCCCCTAGCCAGTGGGATTGACGACATCAACCCCCAGGATATCCAGAGCATGGAAGTCCTGAAAGATGCTTCCTCTACCGCTATCTACGGTGCCCGCGGTGCCAACGGCGTCGTACTGGTCACCACCAACCGGGGCAAAGCCGGTAAGACGACGGTCAGCCTCAACAGCTATCTCGGCCCCAACCAGTCGTTGGGCCAAATCCAGTTGTTCAACGGCGCAGAATTCGCGGAATACAAGCGGGAATCGCGCCGCGCCACCGGCAACTACCCGGCAGGACCCGCCACAGACGCCGCCGACGCCCTGCTCTTCGAAGCCGTGGAACTCGATGGCATCAAAACGGGCCGCACCACCGACTACCAGAGCTACCTGCTGCGCCAGGGCTTTGTCCAGTCCCATCAAATCGGCGTTTCGGGCGGGAACGATCGCACCCAGTTCTACGTCTCGGGCAACTTGTTCAGCGATGTCGGCGTCATCAAAAACCAGGACTTCACCCGCGGCTCTTTCCGCATCAACCTGGACCACCGCATCAACGACAAACTGAAAATAGGTACCTCCACCCTCGCGGTCTATTCCGTCCGCAACGGGGAAAGCTTTAACCCACTGGGCGGGGCCTTCCAGGAAAACCCGCTGGGCAAACCGTACGATAGCAACGGGAACCTCATCTTCCTGCCGACCACCGACGGCCTACGCACCAACCCCATCGCGGAAATCGTCGAGGGGGCCAACGTAGATGAGACCAAGCGATACCGCATTTTCAACAGCTTGTACGGCGAATGGAACATCGCCGAAGGCCTGACCTACCGCGTCAACTTTGGCCCCGATTTCAGCATCCGCCGCTCGGGCCTCTTCCAGGGCAGCCTCACCAATGCCCGCCGCAACGGCCTGGCCCTGGGCTCCATCACCAATGGGCAATCCTTCAACTTTACCCTGGAAAATATCGTCAACTATAACAAAGTCCTGGGACGCCGCCACAACGTCAACCTGACGGCCCTGCAGTCGGTCCAAAAAGACAATACCGAGTTTTCCAGCATGACCGTACTGGGCATCCCCGCCCAGACCCAGTCGTTCTACAACCTCGGCGCCGCCAGCCAGGTCTCCAACGTGGGCTCCGGCCTCGTGCAGTGGACCCTGCTCTCCTACATGGGCCGGGTGAACTACGCCTTCGACGACCGATTCCTCCTGACCGCCACCCTGCGCGCCGACGGCTCCTCCCGCTTCGGTGCCAATACGAAGTGGGGCTACTTCCCCTCCCTGGCCCTGGGCTGGAACCTGGCCAGCGAATCGTTCCTGAAAGATGCCCAATGGCTCGACCAGTTGAAGCTCCGCCTCAGCTATGGCGCAATCGGCAACCAGGCCATAGACCCCTACCAGACCCAGTCGCTCCTCACGCGCAGCTCCTACGCCTGGAACACCACCGCCGCCTTCGGATACCGCCCGGGCAGTATCGGCAACCCCGACCTGCGCTGGGAAACGTCCACCACCGCCAACGTCGGCCTGGATTTCAGCATCCTCCTCGGTCGCGTGAACGGAAGCTTCGAATACTACGTCACCACCACCAGCGACTTGTTGGCCCCACAGCCGCTGCCTACCTCCACCGGCTTCAATGGCTTTGTCACCAACATCGGCAAAACCCAGAACAAAGGCCTCGAACTCACCCTCTCCACCGTCAACGTGGACGGCGCGTTCAAATGGACTACCGATTGGTCGTTCATGCGCAACCGGGAAGCTATCCTGGAACTCGCCAACGGGAAAGTGGACGACATCGCCGCCGGCAGGTTTATCGGTCAGCCGCTGAGCGTGTTCTACGACCTCGAAAAAATTGGCATCTGGCAAACGAACGAACTGGATAAAGCTACCGCCTACGGCTTCAAACCAGGGGAAATCAAAATCAAAGACCAGAACAACGACGGGAAAATAGACGCCAACGACCGCGTCATCGTAGGTACCGCCGTGCCCGATTGGGCAGGGGGCCTCACCAACCGCTTCGAGTACAAAGGCTTTGACCTGAGCTTCTTCGTGTTCGCCCGCATCGGCCAGACCCTGCGCAGCCGTTTCCACGACAGCTTCAATACCCTCTTTGGCCGCTACAACAACCTCAAAGTGGACTACTGGACGCCCAACAACCCCACCAACGCGTTCCCCCGGCCAAACCAGAACCAGGAGTTCCCCCGCAACTCCTCCTCTATGTCCTACTTCGACGGCTCTTTCGTGAAAGTGCGCAACATCAACCTGGGGTATAACTTCAGCAAAAAAGTAGCCTCCAGCCTGCGCATGGAAAGCCTGCGCGCTTACGCCAGCCTCCAGCAACCGTTTATCTTCGCTTCCTACCGCTCCAAATACAGCGGTATTGACCCGGAAACCCAAATAGATTCCGAACAGGGCGTCGGCGGTGGCGAAATCAACGAAGCGGTCTCCCCGGCTATCCGGAGCATCACGTTCGGCATTAGTGCCAAGTTCTAATTATGGTCTTTACGGTTAAAATATAATATGATGAAAAATAATATCCTTAAATCCAGTCGCTTCCCGTCGTTGGCCACCTTGTTGCTGGCGGTACTGCTGCCAGCGTCCTGTAGCAAAGATGCGCTCGTAGAGGAAGTGATCACCAATGTGGGAACGGATTATCTCAATACGGCTGCCGGCTTCAACGACGGGGTACGGGCAGCCTACGCCGCCCTGCGGAGCTGGTACGGCACCGAAAGGGGCAATAACCTCACGATCTTCGGTACCGACACCTACACCAACGGGTCCGACGGTTCCTGGAAATTCATGAACCAATACACCGCCCAGTTCGACCCGCGTACCGCTATCGTCCAGGAAGTATGGGACGAGTTCTACCGCGGCATCAACGTCTGTAACTCGGTCATCGAACGCGCCCCCGCCGTCACCGGCCTCGACGCCGTTACCCTCAAACAGCGGGTGGGCGAAGTCAAGTTCCTGCGCGCCCAGTACTACTTCATCCTGACCCAGTTGTTCGGCGGGGTGGACCTGCGCCTCAGCGAAACAAAGGAACCTACCAAAGTGTCCACCCGGGCCAGCGTCCAGAATATGTACGCCGCTATCGTCAAAGACCTCGAAGAGGCCATCCCAGACCTGGAGAACAAAGCGCGCTCCACCGACTACGGCCGCGTGACCCGCGCCGCCGCCGAACACCTGCTCTCCCTGGTCTACCTCACCAAAGCTACCTCCGATGCCAAAGCAACCGACGACTACACCAAGGCCGAAACCCTGGCGAAAAACGTCATCAACAACTACGGGATCAAACTCCTGAGCGACTTCGCCCAGGTCCACCAGGAAGGCAACGAGATGAACGAAGAGGTGATCTTCGCCACCCAGTACACCCGCGACCCGCTGACCAACAGCACGGGCAACAACGCACACGTATTCTTCCTCATGGAGTACGACGTACAGCCCGGGATGCGCCGCGATGTGGCCAACGGACGCCCCTTCAAACGCTACAAACCGACCACGTACTGCCTGGAAACGGTGTTCGCACCCGCTAACCGCAGCAAAGACAGCCGCTACTCCAAGACCTTCGTGGACGTGTACCGCACCAACCGCCCGGGTACCTTCTCCACGACATTCGACAACTCCAAGCCCAGCGTGACCTTTGCAGCCGGCGATACGGCGATCTACCTGCCAGGGGTGGAATGGACAACGGCCCAGCGCGCCGCAAAACCCTACCAGGTGCTGACCCCCTCCCTGTACACGGAGAAATTATACCCCAGCCTGCGCAAACACATAGATGGAGGCCGCGTTGACCTCTTCCAGTTCGAAGGAGGCCGCGACTATATCAACTACCGCCTGGCCGAAACCTACCTCAACCTCGCCGAAGCCCAGTTCAGACAGGGCAAAACGCAGGACGCCGTCAATTCCCTCAACGTCGTCCGCCGCCGCGCCGCCTGGCCCGGCAAGGAAAAGGACATGGAAATCGCCCCCGCCGACCTGACCATGGAGTTCATCATGGAAGAACGGGAACGCGAACTGTTAGGCGAACAAAAACGCTGGTTCGACCTCAAACGCTGGGGCGTACTGCTCAGCCGGGTGCAACAATACAACCCACAGGCCGCCGCTAACATCAAAGCACACCACGTGTTGCGCCCTATCCCCCAAGTCCAAATAGACCGGGTAGAAGGCGGAGTATCTGCATTCGCACAAAACCCAGGGTACTAACGAAAAAGTAGGGTCCGGGGGAGGAAAGGCCCCATCGCCCCCTCCCTTTTACAAAAACATTGTTTTGAACGCGCATCAAAAATCATTTTGAAAAAAATAAAATTGGTTTTTGGTGTGCGTTCATGCCATAATGTTTCCTGTTGGGGGCGAAGGATGGTCCGTTTTACACCCCCAACCCTGCTTTTTCCAACGCCTGTGTTCCTCCGTCAGACGGAATACCTTATATTGCCAAACCAACAGACTGCTTGCCAGGGGAACCCGGGGGGTAAAATGGTGCTGACCCTCGCAACCCATCTGTCCGCACTCGGTAAACGATAACTTGAAAAAATTTCTTCATGAAAAAAATTGTCGCGCTCGCGCTTTTATACGGCCTTGTCGGCACGGCCCTGAGCGGCCAAAAAACCTCCTGGACCGCTTTGTTCGACGGCAAAACGCTGAATGGGTGGAACCAAAAAGGGGGACAAGCCAAGTATTTCGTCGAAAATGGCGAAATCGTCGGCCAAACGGTAGCCAATACGCCCAACTCGTTTTTGTGTTCTAACCAGCTCTACGGCGACTTTATCCTGGAACTGGAACTGAAAGTGGACCCTAAAATGAACTCGGGCATACAGTTCCGCAGCCTTTCCCTGCCCGAGTACCAAAATGGCCGCGTACACGGCTACCAGATGGAGATAGACCCCTCCCCGCGCGCCTGGTCGGGCGGGATCTACGACGAGGGGCGCCGGGAATGGCTATACATCCCCAACCAAAACCCAGCGGGCAAAAAGGCTTTCCGCAACAATGCCTGGAACACCTACCGCATCGAGGCCATCGGCTCCACCCTCCGCACCTGGGTCAACGGCGTACCGGTCTCCCACCTGATCGACAACCTGACCGACAAGGGCTTCATCGCCCTGCAAGTCCACAGCATCTACGGCGAAATGACCGAGGGCATGCAAATCCGCTGGCGGAATATCCGCATCCAGACGCAAAACCTGAAGGCGAGCCCCCTGGATGCTATCCCCGTCGCCAACCTCGTGCCCAATACGTTGTCCGAACAGGAAAAAGCCCTGGGCTTCAAATTGCTCTTCAACGGGACTGACTTCAACGGCTGGCGGGGCGTACACGCCGATAAAATGCCCGAAAAGCGCTGGGCCGTCCAGGATGGTGCCATCACGGTCGCCGAATCGGACGGGTCTGAAACCGGCAACGATATCGTCAGCACCGAGTCGTTCACCGCTTTTGAACTGCTCTTCGACTTCAAGCTCAGCGAAGGGGCCAACTCGGGGGTCAAATACTTCGTCAATGAGGCCTTTGACCCGGGTGGCAAATCGGGCATCGGCCTGGAATACCAAATCCTCGACGATGCACGCCACCCCGATGCCAAACAGGGCGCCGCCGGAAACCGCACCCTCGCCAGCCTCTACGACCTCATCCCCTCCGAAAAACTGGAGCCCCGCTTCCAGCGCAAAATCGGCGACTGGAACCAGGCCCGCATCGTCGCATACCCCAACCATACCATCCAGTACTGGCTCAATGGCTTCAAAGTGCTGGAATACCAGCGCAAGTCCAATATCTTCAAAGCCCTGGTGGCCCGTAGCAAATACGTCGCCTTCGATGGGTTCGGCATGAACGATGCCGGCCCTATCCTCCTCCAGGACCACGGCGACCAGGTCAGCTTCCGAAACCTCAAAATCCGCGCGCTGAGCCAATCGCCAGCCCCTTGCGAATAATCCGTTCACTCTAAAATATCGTCCATGTCCACACGTAGATATTTCCTCCGGACCACTGCCCTCGCAGCAGGCGCGATGGCCTTCAGCGCAAAAAGCTATGGCCGTATCCTCGGCGCTAACGACCGCGTGCGCGTCGGGGTCGTCGGGTTCTCCGACCGGTTCAAATACTCCCTTTTTCCGCCTTTCCTCAGCTTGCAAAAAGAGCTGAACTTCGAAATGACGGCCCTGTCGGATATCTGGAACCGCCGCCGCGACGAAGGCCAGGCTTTCCTCAAAGAAAAATTAGGGCACGACGTCAAAGTGTTTCCCAACAACGAGGCCCTCTACGACGCCCGCGCCGTGGACGCCGTGTTCATCAGCACCGCGGATTTCCAACACGCCGTGCACACCATCCAAGCCGTGCAGGCAGGCTGTGATACCTATACCGAAAAGCCCATGGCCGAAACGATGGAAGACAACCGCGCCGTGCTCGAAGCGGTGCGCGCCTCCAAACGCATCGTCCAAATCGGCTCCCAACGGCGCAGCGGTACCAACTACCACGCCGCCGCCGACTTCATCCAGTCCGGCAAGTTCGGCCCTATCGTCATGGTCGAGCTGATGTGGAACGTCAACCAGCCCGGCCGCTGGCGCCGCCCAGCCTTGGTCGAAGGACTGAAAGAATCGGACGTGGACTGGAAACGCTACCTCGTCAACCGCCCCTACGAGCCGTTCGACCCGCGCAAGTTCGTGGAATACCGCTTGTTCTGGCCCTACTCATCCGGTATCCCCGGCCAGTGGATGAGCCACCAGATTGATACGGTGCACTGGTTCGCCCAACTGCCCCACCCCCGCAGTTGCGTGGCCAACGGTGGGATCTACCAGTGGAAAGACGGGCGCAAAAACGCCGATACCCTCACCGTCGTGTTCGACTACGGCCCGCTGAACGACCCAAGCTCCGGCTTCCAGGTGCAGTTCACCTCCCGCTTCTCTAACTCCGCCGGCGAAACAAAGGAACTGTACTATTCCAACGGGGGCATGATCAACCTGGATACCAACGAGATCAGCGACCTCGGCGGCTTGCGCGAACGGGAAGCCGCCGCTATGGGCCTCAAACCCAACCTGCTCCCCAAAATGAAACTCCAAGGCGACAGCGTGGTCTATGACGCCAACACGGGCAGCGATACGCACACGTTCAACCACGTGCGCAACTGGATGGAGTGCGTGCGCTCCCGCAAAACGCCCAACGCACCTATCGAGGCCGGATACCAACATTCTATCGCCAATATCATGGCCACCGCCGCTTACCAAACCGGCCTGCGCGTGACGTTCGACGAGAAAAAACAGGATATCCTGGCCGGTGGAAAGGTCTGGAAACCGTTCTAGATGTAGCGAAAACCCAGAACGAAGATGCAGAGACGCAATTTTTTGAAAAATACCATCACCGCTGCTGCCGGAGCCTCCTTGGCTTCCGGCACAGCGCTTTTAGCGAAGGACCTGCCCTTCTCCCCAACGGAAAAGTTCCGCGTCGGCCTCATCGGGGCAAATGGGATGGGATGGAGCAATATGAACGCCTTCCTGAAAATCCCGGGCGTGGAATGTGCCGCTATCGCCGACGTGGACCTCTCCGTGCGCGACCGACGGGCCGCAGATGCCGAAAAAATACAGGGCTCAAAGCCCCTGCTGTTCAATGATTACCGCAAAATGCTGGAACGGAAGGACATAGATGCGGTCATCATCGGCTCTCCCGACCACTGGCACTGCCTCCACCTCTGCGATAGCCTCGACGCAGGCAAACATGCCTACTGCGAAAAGCCGCTGGGGCGCACCATCGAGGAATGCCAGGCCATGCTCGCCAGCGCCCAACGGCACAAAGGGCTCCTCGTCCAGGTAGGGCAGTGGCAACGCAGCGGCACCCACTATGCCAACGCACTCGCCTACGTGCGCAGCGGACAATTAGGGGGCGTGCGCATGGTGAAAACCTGGTCCTACGTGGGCTGGAAAAAACCGCTCGCCCGCAAACCCGATACCCCCGTGCCCGACGGGGTGGACTACGACTTCTGGCTGGGGCCCGCACCCCGCAAACCCTTCAACCCCAACCGCTTCCACTTTGAATTCCGCTGGTTCTGGGATTATGCCGGCGGACTGATGACCGACTGGGGTGTACATGAACTGGATATCGCTTTCGAGGGGATGGACCTCAAAAACCCCCGCTCCGTTATGGCGTCGGGGGGTAAGTTCGGCTACCCGGACTCCGACGGCGAAACCCCGGATACGCTGCAGGCCGTCTATGAATTTGACCGCTGCAACGTCGTCTGGGAACACGTGCTGGGCATCGGCGGTGGCCCCTACGAGCGCCCCGAAGGCATCGCGTTCATCGGCAACAACGCTACCCTGGTCGTCAACCGCCAGGGATGGGCCGTCTATCCGGAAGCAGAAACCGACAAAAACGGCATCTTGCGCTACCGGGCCGAAAAACTGCCCGACCAGAACAAACCGGCCAACGTGGACTACCTCCAGCTCCACGTGCGCAACTTCCTGGACTGTATCGCCCAAAAGACGCCGGAGGCCCTGAACTGCGGTATCGAGAAAGCAGCCAACACAGCGATCAACTGCTGTATCGGCAACATCGCCCAGCGCTTGGGCCGGAAAGTGTTCTGGGATGCCGCCGCAGGCCGCTTCGTCAACGATCCGGAAGCCGACCAGCTCATGCTGGCAAAGTATGAAAATGGTTGGAAAGTGCCGAAAGGGTAAGGATAAGGCTACTAAAAAGAACAACATGAATCTTCCTGTATTTCAAATGCACCAGACGATGCGCTGGTATGGGCCCCACGACGCCGTCGCCCTGAGCGACCTGCGCCAGGCGGGCTGCGAAGGCGTGGTCACCGCCCTGCACCACATCCCCTACGGCGAAGTGTGGCCTATTGCGGAAATTGAAAAACGCCGGGAAATGGTCGAAGCCGCCGGTATGACCTGGACCGTCATCGAAAGCCTGCCCGTCCATGATGACATCAAACGGCAAACGGGCAACTGGCGCCAGTATATCGAAAATTATAAAACCAGCCTCCGCCATGTCGCCGCCTGTGGGCTTAAAGTCGTAACCTACAACTTCATGCCAGTGCTCGACTGGCTGCGCACCGACATCTCCTACGAAATGCCGGACGGCAGCCGCGCCCTGCGCTTCGAAAAAGCCGCGTTCGCCGCATTCGAGCTCTTCCTGCTCCAACGCCCGGGGGCAGCGTGCGATTACTCCCCGGAGGAAGTAGAAACCGCCCGCCGCAAACTGGAAACCATGGATGAAGCTGCCCGCGCCAAGGTGTTCCACAACCTCCTCCTCGGACTGCCCGGCAGCGATGACGCGTTTACCCCGGAACAGGTCTTGCAGGAATTGCAAAAGTACGCGGGCATAGACGCCAATCGCTTGAAGCAACACCTCTACGATTTCCTGCGCGAAGTCGCCCCGGTAGCAGAGGAGTGCGGACTGAAATTGGCCATCCACCCCGATGACCCGCCGTACCCGGTACTCGGCCTGCCGCGCGTGGTCAGCACCGCCCAAGACCTCTCCGATTTGCTGGATGCCGTGCCCCTGCACGCCAACGGACTGTGCTTCTGCACCGGATCCCTCGGCGCCCGGCCCGACAACGATGTCCCCGATATGCTGCGCCGGTTCGGCGACCGCATCCACTTCCTGCACCTGCGCAATACCCGCAGGGATGCCGATGGGAACTTTTTCGAAGCCGACCACCTCGACGGGGATACCGATATGGTGGCCGTGATGCAGGAAGTGCTCCGCATCATGCAGTACCAGGGCGTCTCTATCCCGATGCGCCCCGACCACGGGCACCAGATGCTCGACGACCTGCACAAGCAAACCTACGCGGGCTACTCCGCTATCGGCCGGCTGCGCGGACTGGCTGAGCTGCGCGGGCTCGAGGCCGGCCTTGCCCGGGCGCTGTTCGGATAGCATTTTTTTTCATACGCAACGGACGGGGGTATAAAAAATATTTCGCTGCTCCAACCTAAAAAATGTACGAGCACTTGTTTTTTTGATTTTGCGCGGCAAAATCAAAAAAACAAGTGCTCGTACAAAATATTTTTTGGTGGTATCCAGAAAAAAAGCTTTTTACACACCCCCCCGTCTATTTTTTACAAAAAAAATTCAATTAGCTTTTGGATTCCAAAAATCATTTGCATATTTGTGCAAACGATTGCACAAATTGAAAAAAGTAACCATCCACGGCCTGGCAAAATTGTTGAACATAACGCCCTCCACCGTCTCGCGGGCGCTCAACGACAATCCCCGCATCAGTGAGGATACGCGCCGTTTGGTGAAAGCGGCCGCGGAACAGGCGGGCTACCGCGTCAACGGGGTCGCGTCGGCCCTGCGCAGCGGCCGCACCTTTACGATCGGGGTCATCGTGCCCACTGCCGACCGGAGTTTCTTCTCGGGCGTGGTGCGCGGTATCGAGGATATCGCCAGCAGCACCTCCTACCACGTAATGATTTGCCAATCCTACGACAGCCACCAATCCGAATTAGACGATATCGCCGCGTTGCTGCGGGCCCAGGTGGACGGCATCCTCATGTCGAACGCAAGGGAGACGACCCAGTTCCAGCACCTGGAAACCCTGAAAAAAGTGGCGCCCGTGGTCCTGTTTGACCGCGTCGTTTACCAACCCGGCATATCTACCGTCACCGTGGATGATTACCGGGGGGCTTACCAGGCCACCGCCCACCTTATCGAACAAGGCTGCACCCGGATTGCCACCTTTACCCTGGAACAGTTTCACTTGAATATCTACCGGGAGCGCCTGCGCGGCTACCAGGACGCCCTCCTGGAGCACGGCCTGCCCATCCGCCCCGAATACATCCACTACAACAACCTCGCCATCGAAGGGGGACTAAAAGGCGCCGAGTACCTATGGAACCTCCCGGAACCCCCCGATGCTATTTTCTGCGCCAGCGATTTCTCGGCGGTGGGCGCTATGCGCTTCCTCAAGTCGAGAGGCATCCGCATACCCGATGAAGTAGCGCTGGTGGGCTTCGCCAACGAGCCGTTCACGGCCCTGGTGGAACCCCCACTCTCCACCGTGGACCAACATCCCGTGGAGATGGGCCAAACCGCCGCCAAACTCTTCCTCGAACAAATCGAAACGGAACCGGGGGCTTTTATCGAAAAGCACATCACCCTGAATGCCGACCTCATCGTCCGCGGTTCCTCCCTTCGAAAACCGAAAAAAAAATAACCCGATTTGCGCAATCGTTTGCACAAGAGGCCATGACGGTCTTTTTTCAACCCGATTTGCGCAATCGTTTGCACAACCTGAATTGCTTTAACATCTAAACCAACTTTGCCATGGAAGCACTGCATTGCAAAACCGAAGCCCCCAAAGGGGACATCCGGGAAAAAAACCAGGAGCCGCCAATCCCGATCGAAGCCCTGTACCGCCAACACCACAGCGGCCTATGCCGCTACGCCTACCGCTTTACCCAATGTGCGCACCTCGCAGAGGAGATCGTCAGCGAAGTGTTCGTGCGCTTCTGGAAAAACCAGGCCAACCTCAAGGTACAAGCCGCCGCGTACGGATACCTCGTTTTTGCCACCCGCAACCTCTGCATTGACCACCTGCGCCGGAAAACCCGAACCGGCGGCTGGCCCAACGAGCTGGACGGCGACTACCAGACCGACTACGCCTCCCCCTCCGAACTCCTCATCGGCAACGAAACCCAGCGCATCATCGAGAAAGCCATCAACTCCCTCACCCCGAAATGCCGGCAGATCTTCAAAATGAGCCGCGAAGCCAATATGACCTATGCAGAAATCGCCGTCGCCACCGGCCTCAGCGTAAAAACCGTAGAAGCCCACATGGGCCGCTCCCTCAAAACCCTGCGCGAACGCCTCCAGGAGGTCGGGGTGTCGGCATGAAACGCATCGCAAAGCAGAAACGTCGTTCAACAAGTCTAAACAAAAATATCCCAAGCATCATGAGCGCTTTGTCAAAAACAGGAACCGCCCTGCTCTTCTTCTGTACTTCCCTGCTGACCGCACAAGCCCCCGCACAACCGGAACTGGGCCATCGCAGTGCCCCCCTCCTCCAAAAAAATGGCCTCGCCTTCAAAGACCTGAACAAAAACGGGCAAGTGGACGCGTACGAAGACTGGCGGCTACCACTCGAAAAACGGGTGCAGGACCTGCTCAAGCGCATGACCCTGGAAGAAAAAACCGGGTTCATGATCATCTCGTCCATCCGCATGGAAGGCGACAACACCTTCACCCCGGAACTGCCCAAACGGGAGCTCAGCAGCGCGTTAGAAGAGCGCGACGTGTACAGCACGGTCAATATGTTCACCCGCAAACCGCTGCGCGATACCTTTCTCAACATCGCCGCCACCACGAAAGGCGTCGCGAACCTGCACCTGCGGCATTTTATCCTGCGCAGCAACGCCTCTGCCCGCCTGACGGCCGAGTGGGCAAATAACCTGCAAGCCTTAGCGGAATCTACCCGTCTGGGCATCCCGGCCATCGTGGCCTCCAACCCCCGCAACCACGTCACCGTAGATGCGTCTATGGGCCTGAGCCAGGGGCAGACCGTCTTTTCCCAATGGCCGGGCGAACTCGGTTTAGCTGCTATGCGCGACCTGGAACTCACCCGCTCCTTCGCCTCCATCGCCGCCCGGGAATGGGCCGCTGTAGGCCTCCGCAAAGGCTATATGTACATGGCCGACCTGGCCACCGAACCGCGCTGGGAACGCACCGAGGGCACCTTCGGCGAAGATGCCGACCTGGCCGCCGACATGATCCGGGCCATCACGCTGGGCTTCCAGGGCGAACGGCTCAACCCGCAATCGGTCGCGCTCACCATCAAGCACTTCCCCGGCGGAGGGCCCCAGGTGGACGGCCAGGACCCCCACTTCGAATGGGGCCAGGACCAACACTATCCGGGCAAGCGCTTCGACGACCACCTCAAACCTTTCCAGGCAGCGATTGATGCGGGCACCTCCGCCATCATGCCCTACTACGCCAAACCGATCGGTACCCCTTTCGAACAGGTGGCCTTCGCCTACAACAAAGCCGTAATCCACGACCTCCTGCGCAAAAAAATGGGCTTTACCGGTATCGTCAACTCCGATACAGGCCCGATTACCATGATGCCCTGGGGCGTGGAAGGCCTCTCCTTGGTGGAACGCTATGAAAAAGCATTGAAAGCCGGCGTGGATATCTTCTCCGGCGGTGCCGACCCCGCCCCGCTGCTTGAAACCGTCCGCAGCGGCCGCATTTCTGAAAAACGGATAGACGAATCCGTCGCCCGCCTGCTCCGCGAAAAGTTCGCCCTGGGGCTCTTCGAAAACCCCTACACCGAACCGGAGGCTGCCGCCCGCCTCGTCGGCAACGCCGAGTTCCAAAAACAGGGCGACCTCGCCCTGCGCAAGTCTATCGTCCTCCTGCGCAACGAGGCCCAACTGCTCCCGCTCAAACCCAAGACCAAGGTCTTCTTCGAGCGCCACTACGACAACCGCCGCGGGGCAGCACCCTACGCCCCTATCCTGCCCGAAAACAACCCCTGGAACCTGGAGTTCGTCAAAACCCCCGAAGAAGCCGACGTCATCCTGCTCTGGCTCATCCCCAACAACGGGGGACTGTTCGGCTCTACCGGGCAACCTATTGATATCCGCTTGTCAAACAACAAAATAGATGTGCAACGGGTGAACGCCCTGCGCGCCTTGAAACCCACGGTCATCGCCGTGAACTTCAGCAACCCCTGGGTCGTCGAAGAGGTGGACGCGCCCCGTGCCCCCAGCTTCCTGGCTACCTTCGGCACTACCCCCGATGCCCTGTTGGACGTCGTTTCCGGAAGGTTCAGCCCCACTGGCCGCATGCCCATCTCTATCCCCACCTCAAAAGCCGCCGTGGACCAAAACCTATCCGATGTGCCCGGCTATTTGAAAGCAGGGAACTACGCCCTGTTCAAATTTGGCGACGGGATGGGGTATTAGGATGGATTTTTTTTCACTTCGTTGACCACTTGCGGGCAGTTTATTCTATTTTTAAGCCTGTTTTTTTGATTAAAAAGGAAAAAATACCAAAATGAACGCAGGTTTAAGGTCAAAATTTCCGGCGCTGAGCCGTATAGAGAACGGCAAGCCCCTGATTTACATGGATGGCCCGGCAGGGGTGCAAGTGCCCCAATCCGTGATTGACGCGGTGTCGGGGTATTACAGCCGCTCTAATGCCAACACGCACGGGGCTTTTCTCACCTCCCGGGAAACGGATGCCACCATGGACCATGCCCGTTTGCGCATGGCTGAATTTTTGGGTGCGGAAGGCCCGGAATGTGTTTCTTTTGGCCAGAACATGACCACCCTGAACTTCATGTTGAGCCGGGCGATCGCGCGCGTTTTACAACCGGGCGACGAAATCCTGATCACCCAGCTCGACCACGAAGGGAACCGCGGCCCCTGGCTCAGCCTGCGCGAGCGGGGCATCGTCGTGCGGGAAGTGCGCCTTCTGCCGGAAGGGGTGCTCGACTACGAGGATTTCGCCCAAAAAATCAACGAGCGCACCCGCTTGGTGGCCATGGGGTATTCCTCCAATATCCTGGGCACGGTGAACGATATTGCGCTGGTCCGAAAGCTTTCCCACGCCGCCGGCGCCTGGCTGTTGATTGACGCCGTCCACGCCGCCCCCCATTTCAGCCTGGACGTGCAGGCGATCGGCTGCGACTTTTTGCTGTGCTCGGCGTATAAGTTCTACGGTCCTCATGTGGGCATATTGTATAGCCGTCCGGGCCTCCTGGACCGCCTGCAGCCCGACCGGCTCCGCACCGCGTACCAACACGCGCCGTACAGCATCGAAACCGGGACCCTCAACCACGCGGCTATTGCCGGGGTCGGTGCCGCGGTGGATTTCATCGCCACCTTAGGCGAAGGGGAAACGACCCGGGAGCAGTTGGTGTCTGCGATGCACCTCCTGCAGCGGCATGAATGGGAGTTGGGTGCGCATCTGTACAACGGATTGGCGCAACTGCCCGGGGTAGTCGTACACGGAGTGCCGTTCACGACCGTCCTGCGCGCGCCTACGCTTTCCCTCAGCGTCGCCGGGCTGCGGGCCGAAGAGCTGTGTACGCGCCTGGCGCGGGAAAACGTCTTCGCCTGGGACGGCCATTTTTACGCCATCCGCGCCACGGAGGTACTCGGTCTGCTCGAGCAGGGCGGTGTCACCCGCTTGGGGATTTCGGCATATACCACGCGGGAAGAAGTGGATACCGTGCTACAGGTCGTGGAGGCTGTGATATAATAGACTTGTTGCGAGGGGAATCATCGAGGGGTCAAAAAGGCTCTTTTTTTCCCACAGGGTGCCTTTTTTCGGTCATATAACGCGGTTATACTCCCTCAAAAAGCCTTCGTGTGGATAAAAAATGACTCTTTTTTCCCACCTCGCTGACCCCTCGCAACAAGTCTAATCACCGTAGCGCCCACTTTCCGGCATTGGCTGGTGCTGTGCTTTTTCCCAATTCGCGCCGCACCCTTCTGCCTGTCTGCGGCAGGAGGTACGTCCAAACGCCGGGCGTTTTGTGGTCGCGGGATTTTTTTGCGCCCATTCGTATCATCCCTACCCAAAAAAAGCCCATTTTTACCGACGAAAACAAAAATGCTATGTCGGCACGCGTGTTGGTGTTTTGGGCTTGCTGCGCAGGGATGCTCCTCTTCGGGATGTCTGCGATTACCCTGGGCGCTATGGCCCAGCCCCTTCAAGAGCGGTTTGGACTGGATGGGGTAGGGGCGGGGACCCTTTTTTCCATCCTCCCCATCGGAATATTGGCCGGCTCTATTTTCTTTGGGCCTATCAGCGACCGCTACGGCTTCCGGTATTTGCTCTCCGGGGCCGCTGTGGCGATGGGCCTGGGGTTTGAAGGCATCGCGCTCACCCACAGTATGCCGCTCTTGTACGGGAGCATCTTCCTCTTCGGGTTCGGGGGCGGCATCCTGAACGGGGCGACGAGCGCGGTCGTCAACGACATCAGCACCGGCAACAAAGGCGCCAACCTGAGTTTGTTAGGGGTGTTCTTCGGCGTGGGGGGCCTCGGTATGCCCATGTTGTTGGCGCTGCTCGAGCGCTGGTTTGCCCCTTTTGCGATCCTGGGCGCAGTAGGGGCGGGGGCGATCCTAATCGGGATGTTGTACCTCCTGGTGCCTTTCCCGGGTGGGAAGACGGCGGGTATGCCGCTCTCCATGAACCTTTCCCATTTGTTCAAGCCCTTGCTCCTGTTCGTTTCCTTCTTTCTTTT
>JBEGMH010000057.1:0-6150 GCA_041183125.1 Bacteroidota bacterium
ACGCCGTCGGCGTTTACCGCTACGTTCGTATACCCTTCGTAGTCATTGCCGCCGAAATAGGTAGCTGCCAGCAGCTTGCCCTGGGGGCTGACCTTGGCGATGAGGGCATCGTACGTGGGTGCCATCCGGGTGGTCTGAAAGGCCCCGGAGGTGGCGAGCCCGTCCGTATCCGTCTCGAAGACGACGTATACATTGCCGGATGCGTCCACGGCCATGTGGTCGGTGCCATACACCGATACATCGCCCGTATTGGAAAAGAGGAAGGTGCCCATGGCTAAGCGGGGCGTGGGGTCTATGGTCAGGGTCTGGCTGCGGTCGTAGTCCGGCGTCTGGAAGCCGAACACGTTGCCCGGTTTGCGGGCATAGGAGACCTTGACCTGGTTGGATTCCTTGCCGACCCAGGACGCCGGGATGCTTTCGTGTAGTTCCCCCCCGGCCAATTGGAGGACGATGTTCCCGTCCACCAGGTCCACTTGGTTAGCGCCGTTGTAGCGCATTTGAATGCGGGAGGCGTCTGCACCGGGGTGGACGATAAAGTTGTACTCTATGGGCTTGTCTTCAGACGGGCGGGAGAGGAACTCCAGGTCTATCCCGGGGTAGATATCCTTGTACACGACCCGGCGGAACTGCCGCACCTGTTTGAGTTCGACGCCGTTCCCCTTGAAGTAGCTGGTTGTAGCCTCGACTGGTTCGTCGGCTTCGACGCGTGCGTCGGGGTTTGCACCCAGCAGGTCTATATCCACCCGGTGGTATTTGACGGTTTTATTTTGCGAGGCGCGGGTTTCCCGGGCGGGCCCTTTCTTCCGGCTTCCCGGCCCTTTGCGCTCATCGGCAGGGTCGGCCTCCGGTTTTTCCACGACGTAGGTATCGTAGCTGAAGCCCGTGGCCCGCAACTGCACGTTCAGGCCGGGTTGGCGGATGAGGTATTTCACGGCCGGGTTGGGGTTTCCGTTCTGGTCGTAGAACTGGCCTTTGTTTTCCTCAAACCCTTGCCCCTGCTGGTAGCTGTCCATCACGGACTTGGGGGACAAGCGGGCGGGCGCCGACGCGGGCGCGACAGGCAGCGGGGCACTTTGCGCGGGTGTGCTTTTCACAGCGGACGGCAGCGGGGCACTGGACTCCAGCTTGCTCAAATCGGCGAGGCTGGCCTGCCGGAAAACCGAGGACGCCAGTACGAGGGCACCGTACGTGAAAAGGAAGAAGAAGACACTTTTGGTTCGGGTGGCCCGTGCCCAGGAAGGGCGGGCCTTGGCACCAGAAAGATTCGGGCTCATGTTCATAAAGTTAGATAGCTATTAGCAATAGTCGGCGGCACGGGCAATTATTCCCGGCGGGAGGCAGGAAAAGGCTCCTGACTCCTACCCGATGCAAACTTATTCACAGGAAGACGGGGCACATAAAAAATCACCCCCCGTTTTCCGCCATCGTCCAACCGCTTTCTGCCAGACCATTGCCAATACTATGTATGAGTCGCCCCAAAAGATACTTTTTCTGCCACTGGCTTGCCAACGCCTTTTTGCATATCTTTTTTTATAAAAAACAGCATTATATGTATTATAAAATTTTTAATTATAATGTTTTTTTGATACGATTTCCCCTTGCCTTTGAAAAGGGTCGCCCATACCTTTTGCGCCCTGTACCCACAAGATCACCTCGCGCACCGGGCCATTGCGGGATGCTCACACCGAATATAGTCGGGGTTGCCCGGGTACACCCTACCGTTTTACACCGCCAAATACGGTACCAAATGTAGTCCCACACGCGAAGGGACTTGTACAATTATATGTACAATTGCGGGTTTGGCCTTTGTGTACTGGCCAGGCCGCGTATGAATAGCTATCTTTGCGCAAGAAGACCGCAGCGAGTTTTTTGGTGCATGGATGGGAGGGCATTGTAGGACGGTATCCAAAAGCGGGGGTTAAATCTCAGCGCGCTTTTTAGTCCTGCAGCTCCGTTAGCTCCTCAAAAGGACCCTTGTAGAAGGTATTTTTGCGGAATCCTTGCCACTTTTTGCAGAATCCTTCACTTGGGGCGGTGTAATTTTATGCCCGGTTACCACAGTGTGGACAGGACGCAAACAGTTTGGCCTGTGCTCCCCGTACGGCGCATGGTTTTTTTTCTTCTTCCTTGTTCGATGAACACGATGTACGTATGATTACTCGACACCTACTCCTCATCCTCCTGGCCGTTTGCGCCTGGCCTTGTTCGAAGGGCCTGGCGCAGGACACCGCATTGGTCGGGATCAAGCCCTTTCAGACGCCTATCGTATCCATGTGCCACGATGGGCAAGGGAATATTTGGTTCAACACGGCATCCGATTTGTATACTTTCGACGGGGACGCCATAAAATGGTCAAAACGGCTCCCACAGAGGAAGACCCTGGTGTATAAAAACGGAAAGCCCCAGTTTTACGAGGGTACCTGGGGCAGCGATGGGAGGCTGGTCAACCCACCATGGGAGGGGAACGAGTGCTGGGCAGCTTACCTTCCCCAAGGCAACCGGGAAATCTTCGCCGCACCGGACAAAAGGGGGACGATATGGGTCACGGGAGGACAGCACTTGTACGGCTTCCACATCGAAAGGAATTTCCGGCACACCCTGTCGGGCCAGCGTCTCCAAGGGATTACAGCATACGGAAACAGCTTGTTGACAGTGTCGGATTCTGGCCTTTTTATAGACGGCGTGCTCCGCGAGCGCCCGCTCTGCTCCAACGGTAACCCACTCGCGGTGTCCGCAAAGGAAGTATGGCTCCCCTGTCGGTCTATACAGCGCTATTTTCCCGGTAGGGACAGCATCGCCCCTCCCCTGCAGTATCCCCATCCAGGGAAACAGTACCCCTTCGATTACCTTTGCCCCTCCCCTGAAGGCGTGTGGGCGGCCAGCGAATCCGGCCTTTTCAGGATAGTAGGCGACACGGTGCGGCGAAGTTCCTTCACCAAAGCCGTGGAATACCTGAGCACCTACGAGGGCTATTTGTACATCGCCGCCAAGGACGGCATCTACCGGGGCGTAGGCGATACCTTTGAACGGGTGACCGCATTCCCCCCACATCACTACCACTTCATCCAACGCATGGGCAATACCTGGTGGGCCACCTCGAAAAGGGGGATATGGCGCTGGGAAGGAGCCAGCCGCCGGCCGGCCCGCAGGATGTTCCCCAACGAGCCCCTCGACGACCTGGAAAGCTACGGCATCCTCCAGGACCGATTCGGCTACCTATGGGTGAGTACCCATGCCGGCATCCATCGCTTCGAACCCGACGGCGGGCGCTACGAATCCTATCTGACGCACATAGAATTCAACAAACGTTCCTTTGCTGCCATCCGGGATTCCTTTTATTTCGGATCTGTCAACGGCTTGTACGCCTTCCCGCCCCTCTCCTTCCCTACCATAGCCGCTGCCGCGTTCGCCCCGTACCCATTTCTCCCCAACTATGTGTACGGGGTAGGGGCAATTTCCTTGCTCCTGCTCGGGATCGCCGGCTTTTTTCTGCTGCAATGGAAAAAGACCCAGCGCCAGCTCTATGGAACCTATCAAAAAAATATCTCGAACCCATCAAATAACCTGCTCGAGCGGCTGGAGCACTATATTGCCGACCACCTCACAGAAGTGACCGTAGGCTCGCTATCTTCCTTCAGCGGGCTGCCGCAGCGCAGCCTCTACCGCTTTTTGCAGGACCACCACTGCGTTACCCCGGGAGACCTCATCCGAACGGTGCGCGTACGCCACGCGAAAAAGCTCATGGAAGCAGGCGCTTCCTTGAGCAAAGAAGAAATCGCAGAAGTAACCGGCCTTTCCGTATTCCAAATCACCCGAATATCAAGAGAATAGATGGTCCCCCCTTCCGCCGCCTTCCGCTTGTTCCTCTTACGCTACACGCCTGTGGCATTGCTCGTATGCAGCCCCTGCGGCGGTACTCTTTTTGGACAAGACACCACCCTAGTGCGCTTCCTGCAGTTCCCACAACCCATCCTCTCCATGGCGCACGACGGGAAGGGCCACATTTGGTTCAATACCCGGTTTACGCTCTGTGCGTTCGACGGGGAACGCATTACCTCCGTAAAACAGTTAGAGGAGCGCCAGACCCTGGTATTCAAGAACCGAGCGCTCGGCTTTCTGGAAAAAACCTGGACAAATGAAAAGCCCGATCTTCGCCCACAGGATGGACAGGACAACCAAACCTGGGCCAGCTACCTGCCCAAACCCGGGCGGAATATCTACGCTGCACCGGACAAAAAAGGGATTATCTGGGTCACTGCCGGCCAGCATTTGTTCGGGTTTAAGACCGAACGCAATTTCCGTCGGGAGCTGCAAGGCCACAGCCTGCGCGGCATACTCCGGCACGGGAAGGACCTGGTGGTAGGCTCTTATTCCGGCCTTTTTCGAAACGGGATCCTCGCCACGGGCGACTCTGTCTATACCAACGGGAACCTGCTCGGTATTTCCCCCCAGGAAATCCTGGTACCCAGCTTCGTATTGTTCCGGTACAATCCCCTGACCCAGCAGTCTGAACGCATCCCCTTCCCCAGAGGATCGGACTCCGAGCACGCCCATGCCGATTGCCTACTCCGTGCCAGGGGGCAAACCTGGGTAGGTTCTTCCGTAGGCCTTTTCCGGCTCCAGGGGGGCTCGCTGGTCAAAGATGCGCTGCACCAGCCGGTGGAATACCTATCCGCCGACGGGGACGCGCTGTATATCGCCACGGAAAAAGGAATCTTCCGATACGGCACTGACGGCTGCCAACGGCTGTCCCAGTTCCCCGAGCAAGTATTCAATTTCATAGAGAAAATAGGCGATACCTGGTGGGCGGCTTCCGAGCGGGGGATTTGGTATTGGAAAGGCGGCCATACGCCTGCAGAGCCGCTTTTTCCTGGGGAACCGTTCGCCCAGACCGAAACCTATGCCATCCTGCGGGACAAAGCGGGCTACTTTTGGGCGAGCTCTGTGGGCGGATTATACCGTTTTCGCCCCGAGCTGGGCTACTACGAGCACTACTTGCGCAAATTAGAGTTTAACAAACGTTCTTTTGCAGCTATACAGGATACTTTTTACTTCGGCGGCACCAACGGGTTGGTCTCGTTTGACCCCCTGGCCTTCGCTCCCATGCCAGCGGTATCCGCCCCTTCTCAAAAACCGCCGAGCCGCCCCCTTGCCGCAGGCCTATTAGCCATCTTGTTCGGCACGGCCTTTTTCTTCTACCGCAAATGGAAAAAAGCGGAGCAGATACTCAAAGCCACCGATGCCCCCGCGCTCCCAGAAGCCCTCCCCCCGGTTGCGAACACCTTAACGGCCAAATTGGAACAACATATCCTCCAAAATATCACCACCGTAACCGTAGAATCCCTGAGCGCGTTCGCCGGTATGTCGGAACGGACCCTGTACCGCCTGCTCAGAGAGACCTATGCGATCACGCCAGGCGATTTGATCCGGGAGGTAAAAGTAAAACGCATCCAGGAACTGATGGACCAGAGCCCCGGCATGAGCAGGGAAGAACTCGCCCGCCTGGTGGGCTACTCCCCTACCAACCTGTCCAGGATACTGAACGACCTGGAAAAGTGAGGCCGGCACAGGGAACCGGGACCTTTCGCGATTCCCTTCAAAAAGGCACCCGGACAATCACCGTTTCCCCCCTACCCTTCTCGTTGGCGATGCTTTGGATGGTCCAAAGGTCTCTGAGGTTGTCGCCGTCCACGATACTTCCGCTGTAATCGCCCCAGGAGGTGCCGTCGGTCGCGCCCTTGCCTTCGCCCAGGGACACCATAGGCCGCAGGGTGCCCTTTTTATCGCCCCCTTTTCGGAAAGCAAAGCGCGGGCTGATAAACGAGCGCTCATTGACCTCCTGGAAACCGACCAGCACATCTTCTTTGGCGTTCACGGCAATAGTCGTCTGGATAAAGTTGGACTCGCTGCTGCGGAGCAGGCCCGTCTGTATGATTTTGCCGTCTTTCGCCCTGACCTGATGCCACTGGACCGCCGAGCGGCCTTCGCAGAGTACCGCCTGCGAAAACCAGATGCACCCGTTCTGAAACACCAGGTTCTTAGGGTTCCGGTCCCCGCTGGACACCTTCTGGTCGGTGCCTTTCTGGGCGGAAACCGGCGGGTAATCTATGTACGCCAAGCCGTGCGGCTTGCGGGAAACCACCGTGCATA
>JBEGMH010000058.1:0-5011 GCA_041183125.1 Bacteroidota bacterium
TGCAATCCATCCTTCCCCCCCACCCGACAGGATACACCGCGCATTCCCGGATGCCGATAAGGCGTACACCGCAGCCTCATGCCCCTTCAACTGCGCGTAGCGGGATACCGGTACCAAAAATCCCTGCTGGTCCATACAACTGTTTTCTTGTAAATATGTCCTTTGCAAAACACAGCGCGCCCAGGTATTGTTCTTGTCAGATAGGTCGTACCTCGAGCACCTGAATCCATTTTCTATGCCTTTAGTCCTCTATGAAGAAATACTGCCAGCCACCCGATTAGCCGTCTGGAAAATCGAAGAAGAGGAAGCCTTCTTCTCAGGGGATTTGACGCTATCCCCCTGCGAATCTGCACAATTAGCTGCTATAAAAGGCCCCAGACGGCTTGAGTTCCTGGCGGCACGACAAACAGTACACTGCATCAGCGGCGTTTCACCCCGTTTGCCCCTCGAAAAAGATGCCAACGGAAAACCCTTCCTGCCCGGTACCGCCCTCCAACTTTCCATCAGCCATACGACCCATTACGCTGCTGCGTTCCTCGGAAAGGTTCCCGTCGGGGTGGACATCCAGTGTATGGTGGAAAAAATAGAGCGCATCACCCCCAAGTTCCTCAACGAAGAAGAGAAAAAGCAGGTCGGCCAGCACCGCCTTGCCCACCTGCACGTCTGCTGGTGCGCCAAAGAAGCGCTCTACAAGGCCTATGGGCAGCGCGGGCTGGATTTCCGGCAACATATCCTGCTTTCCCCTTTCGACTATGTAGAAGAAGGCGGAACCTTGTCGGGGGTGGTGCAAAAAGAGGGGATTGCCCAAAAATTCACCCTTTTTTACACCAAAATAGAGCACTGCATGCTGGTCTGGGCTATCCAGACACCGTGAATCAAACCAGCTCCTCCTCTAAGGTCAGGGCAGCCTCCTTGCTCCGCGTCAGGTGGGATAGCTCATACATGACCAGCGCAGAGGTGATGGAAGCAGCGACAGGCCCCATTATATTGCCCAATACCGGCACCAGGAAGCAGATCTGCAGCATCAACCCCAGGCCAAGTGCCACCCCTGTAAACTGCCTCGAATAGCGAATACTCTGCCGGATACTAAAACCAAATTGCTCGAGGAAGTTGTCCAGAATAGGAATGCCCATGAACGCACACTGGATCAGGAATACCGATACCGATGAAAAAGGTAGGCCCCGGGCAACCATACTGAAGACCGACTCCAACACCAAACAAGCCAACGACACCTTGAACATGCGCACCTGGGCCCGGATAAAGTCTTTCAGCGTCGGCTGACCCGATTTGACCAACAGAATGCATAAGGTGCGGAAAGTAATGTGGAAAATCAGGATCTCCAGCAATACCATAGTACCGTACTTCATACCGCCCGCAAACAACAACTCGTATTCCGCAACGAACAATTCCTGAAAAAATCCGCCCAACATCCCCGCAGCCGCAAAAGGACGGGACTCGTCCACCTTCATCAGGTACTGCCACAGGATGTGCAAAAATTTTATCCCCGCCACTACCCCGACGAGGGCAAGCAAGCGAGAGGCCCAGCCATAGGCCATAAACCCCTCCCATATCCGGTTTTTACGGGCAAAATGCAGCGCGTCGCCCGCGCTGTAAAACACGTATAAAAATTGCGCCGCTTGCTCGCGCAGCCATGCTTTGGCGTCCATTTACTTTTGTTTTAGGTACGATATGGGTCGCGAGAGGCGGGATAAAAGCCTTCGCGTGGATAAAAAAGGGCCTTTTTGACCCCTCGCTGATTCCCCTCTCAACAAGTCTATTGGACTTGTTGAGAGGGGTCAGCGAGGTGGGAAAAAAGAGTCATTTTTTATCCACACGAAGGCTTTTTGAGGGAGTATAGCCGCGCTATATGACCGAAAAAAGGCACAGTGTGGGAAAAAAAGGGCCTTTTTGACCCCTCGCTGATTCCCCTCTCAACAAGTCTATTGTTCAACCCGCAAGATAGGGCGATCCTGGAAGCAGCATCAAGTCCTTACGCCCAAACTGCAGAATTTTAAGACGGAAATCCTAAAAATCTTGCTTAAATTACGCCGCTCAATAAAAAATTCATTTTCGCCATGGATACACAAGAGATGCGCCCCTCCCTGCTGTCGGGCCTGAAAAAAAACGCGTGGGCCTGGATTCTGGTCACCATCGCCGCCATCGTGAACTGGGCGGCTTTTTCCCTCGAGGCCCTGCCCGCCGGTGCCGCTACGGCCTCGCGCTGGGCTGCCCTGTTCGCATTAGGCTACCTCACCTGGAAACGCAAGAGCCTCACGGTCTGGATCTTGTTTTCCCTCGTGTTGGGGGCGGAAGTAGGCTTTGACTTCCCGCAGTTTGCCGACTGGTACAACGTGCTCAGCAAGATGTTCATCAAGCTGATCAAAACCATCATTGCCCCCCTGCTCTTTGGTACCCTGATCGTGGGCATCGCCGGGCACGCCGACATGAAGCAAGTCGGCCGCATGGGGCTTAAAGCGCTCATCTATTTCGAAATCGTGACGACCATTGCCCTGGTCATCGGACTGGCGGCCATCAACATCTCAAAGGCAGGGGTGGGTATCCCGCAGATGGACCTCAGCGGGGAGCTGCCCGAGGTGCGCAAGCCCATGACCGGGCCGGAAATCGTGCTCCACACCTTCCCCGAAAACTTCATCCGCTCCATTGCGGAAGGGGAAATCCTGCAGATCGTCGTATTCTGCCTCTTGTTCGCGTTTGCCATGACGATGGTACCGTACGACAAACGGCGGCCTTTCCTGGTGTTTGCGGAAAGCCTATCGGAAATCATGTTCAAGTTCACGGGCATCGTCATGTACCTGGCACCCTTCGGAGTAGGGGGCGCTATTGCCTACACCGTGGCCAAAATGGGCCTCGGTGTGTTCCAAAACCTGCTCATGCTACTCGTGACCCTATATGTCGCCCTCTTTGTTTTTATCCTTTTCGTACTGGTGCCCGTGGCGCTCATTTTCAAAGTGCCCCTCCGAAGGTTTTGGAAATACGCTTCCGAACCGGTCACCATCGCTTTTGCGACGACCAGCTCGGAAGCTGCCCTGCCTAAAGCACTGGAAAACATGGAAAAATACGGCGTCTCCCGAAAGGTCGTCTCCTTCGTCTTGCCCACCGGACTGAGCTTCAACCTCGACGGGTCCACGCTCTATCTTTCGTTGGCCGCTATCTTCGTCGCACAAGCCGCCAATATCCAACTGAGCATTGGCGAACAAATCGCCATACTCGTCACCCTCATGCTCACGACTAAGGGCATTGCCGGGGTATCCCGCGCTTCCCTGGTCATCCTGCTGGGCACTGCGGCCTCTTTCGGGCTGCCCGAGTGGCCTATCGCCGCTATCCTCGGCATTGATGCGCTTATGGATATGGGCCGTACCGCTACCAATACCCTGGGCAACTGCCTAGCCACCGCTATCATCGGCAAATGGGAAAACGAGGTGTCTTTTGACGAAAACCCCACTTTGAGCGAAGCCCCGGCTTCGGAAGGCTGACCTGTCGCAACAAGTCTGTTTTTTTGGATATCAAAGGCCAATTTTCGCGCTGCGAAAATTGGCCTTTGGCTTCTATTGGGTATCCTAATGCCCTTTTTTTTATCGAAATCCCTTTTCAAGTCAATACAGCATCATTTTTGGTCAACAGGGTAGTGGTAAGTGCTTGCCGTTGCCCGTACTTTTGTTGGTGTAAAAAATACACTAAGTTTTGTTTAATCACCAACACCAAACTGTAATGATGAAGAACGTATTATTCACCCTGCGCAACGCTATGTTGCTGGGCCTTTTTGCCCTCCTGCCCCTGACGGGGTCTGCCGGTAGCCCGGAGTCCCCGGTGTTTATCAAAGTAGGCCAGAACCAAAAGCTGGTCGTGGAAATCCGCCAAGTCCTGGAAAACGCGGAGCTGAGGCTGGTCAACGGCAACAAAGAGACGGTTTATGCCGAGGTAGTGCCCACCGGTAAGCCGACCTATGCCAAGTCCCTCAACCTGGAAGCCCTGCAGAGCGGCGACTACGTGCTGATCGTGCGCAACGGCAACCGCGAGGTTCGCCAGCCTTTTTCCCTGCTGGAAAACCAGCTTTCCCTGGACGCGAACAGCCGCTACGAGCTCTTCCTGCCACAGGTAAAGGTTTCCGGGGAAGCGCTTGAGGTCAACCTCTTGAACCGCCAGGTAGCCACGGTGCGCGTAGCCATCCTGAACCAAGCTGGCGACCTCGTTTTTGAGGACATCGTCCCCAACACAATCGCCGTACGCCGCCGCTACCGCCTGGAAAAACTGGACAGCGGTACCTACACGGTGGTCGTGAGCACCCCGGAGCAAGTGTTCTACAAGGATTTTAGCCGCACAAATTAAAGGGCGGCCGAACAAGCCCTTCACCCAATATCCCTTTCTCCCGCGGAGCCGCAAGAAGAACACCCTTTTCTTCTTCGCGGCTTCGCGCCTTTGCGCGACCTTTTTTTCGCTCGTAAAATCACCCCGCACGGCCCTCATCTTGAACACGATTTAAAGGATGAAACGATTTACAGGATGCGACCACCATCCTGTAAATCCTTTAAATCCCTAAAATCGTGTTCAGACAAGTAGGCAATCCCCCCTCTCTCCCAGGACAAAATACCGCGTTTTTGTTCCCCGCATTTTCACGCATAAAAAGCGGTACTAAAAAAATATATAACTGATTACCTGTTTTTTATATTTTCACTTAGCCTACTTTTTCGCACCCTTTCACCAACCCCTGCCCGCCGATTTCCGCCCACCGTTCCAAAAATCCGGCGTATTTTTGGAAAAAACCACCCCATCATGAAAATCGCTAACCCTATGTACGACGCCGTCTTCAAACACCTCATGGAGGACAAGAAGATCGCTAAGCTCTTCCTCTCGGCCCTGACCGGCCTCGATATCCGCTCGCTCCAGCCCCTGCCCCAGGAACTCATCGTGGACATCGGCGACAACCCCCAACGACCCGGACAGCCCATGCAGGCCTACCGCCTCGACTACGCCGCCCGCGTCCGCGATAAGG
>JBEGMH010000059.1:0-13467 GCA_041183125.1 Bacteroidota bacterium
ACGCCGTAGAGGTCGGTGATGCCATCGCCGGCTTTGACGACAAACGTTTCCGGGAACTGGTAGCCTGCTGCGAAGAGGTTCTGCAGGTCGGCGCTTTCCAGGTCCATGATTTTGTTGCCGAGGTTGTCGAGCAGTTCGGATTTGGGCGTGGTATTGACGCGGGAGAAGTTGTTGATGAAAAACGTAGCGGCATCGTTATTGGTGGTAGCGTGGCTAAAGTCGCCTTTGTTGAGCAGTTTGAGCCCGGTACCGTCGAAGTTGACGCGGTAGAGGTGGGTAAAATAGGGATCTTCGCCCGCTTCGCGTCCGTTGGCGGTGAAGTAGAGTACGCGGTTTTTGCTATCTATGGCTTCGATGTTTTCGCAGTGCCAGGGGCCGGAGGTGATTTGGTTTTTGAGCGTCCCGTTTTTGTCATAGAGGTAAAAATGGGCCCAGCCGTCGCGTTCCGACCAGTGGATGAGTTCTTCGCCGTTGTTGACCAGGCCGAGGTCGCGCGTTTCGACGTAGGTATTGAGGCGTTCTTCGACGAGGGTTTTGACCTTTCCCGTTTCGGTATCGGCTACGCAGACATCAATGCGCTTGAGGTCGCGGCTCGTGCGGGTGAAGTAGAGTTCTTTGGCGTTGTTGGCCAGCCAGAGGGCGGGTTGGTGGAGGTCATCGCGGTTTTTGGCCGGGCGCTGGGCGCGCAGGATGCCGTAGCTTGGGTCTTTGAACGTATCGGCGGCAATTTTGACCATGGACTTGGCGGGGAAGTCGAAGACCAGCATTTCCGGTTGGGGGGCTTCTTTTTCGCCGGGCATGTGGTATTTGTAGGTTTCGAGGGTGGGGCGCGGTTCGGCTACAGAGTTGATGACCCAGAGGTCTTTGACCTGGCGGTTATCGGTGCGGGTGAGCGCAAATTTTTTGGAGTCCGGGGAGAAGAGGACGCCGACCGACTGGCGTTTGCCTTTATTTTTTTCCATTTCGACATTGGTCTGGTTGCCGAAGCCACCGCCGTAGGCGTAGTGCTCTACCCCATCGGTCGTCCACTGGTGTTCCACGATGGTGGAGTCTTTTTCGTTTTTCAGGGCTTTGAGGAAGTTCTCCTTGTCCATCCAGAAGAGGTTGTGGTCTTTGGAGAAGAGGACATAGGAAGAATCCGGTGCGATATTAGCCCAGGAAGGTTTGCTTTTGGGCTTTTCGTAGTCGTCGAGCAAGCGCAGGGTGGCGGTGTTGAGGTCGTATTCAAAGTGGAAGCTGCGCTTTTCCTTTTTGGCGGGCGCGGCGGGTTTTTTCTCCTGCATGTCGTTTTCCTCGCCGTCTTTTTTGGGCTCTTCCTCGGCCAACTTGCTTTTCACTTCAAACTGGATCGCCGTTTCGTTTTTGATGAAGCGCAGGTTTTCGATATCGAGGTGTTGTGCGTCGAAAGGGTCTTTGGAGAGGCGCGACATATCGGCGGCCATTTTGGCTGGGTCGAAGAGCGGCTTTTTCAGCCGTTTGACGGGGTCCACGAGGTACCAGGTTTTTCCGGAGCTCGTTTCATAGACATACCAGAAGCGCTCGCTTTGTTTGAGCCAATGGGCATCTACGGCCGTAGAAAACACCATGCGCTTGAGGTTATCGGGCGAAAAGCGGGCCGCCAGGTCGTAATTTGCCTTGGTGATGGGCGCGTTTTGCGCAAAGCCGCCGACGGTGAACGCAGCGAGCAGCAGGATAGTTAAGATTTTTTTCATAAGAGTAAAGGTGCTTTTTTACAAATTTTATTTTGAAAAAAATAAAAAAACGGATATTTATTTTATTATAGACCAAAAATGCCCAGAGCCACCATTTCGCTGTGCAGTTGCTCCGGCGAGTGGAAGCGGATGGCCTGCATGCCCGCGGCCTGTGCCCCGGCCACATTGGCGGGGTTGTCGTCTATGAACAGGGCCGTTTCGGGCTGGATGGCGAAGCGCTGCAGCAAGAGCGCATAGATGCGCGGGTCGGGCTTGATGAGTTTTTCCTCCCCGGATACGAGGATCCCGGCGAAGCGCTGCAGGAAATCGTAGCGTTCCAGTGCGTGGGGGAAGGTCTCGGCGCTCCAGTTGGTCAGCGCGTACAAGCGGTGGGATTGCTGCGCGTGCAGGGATTCCAGGAGTTGTACCGTACCGGGGATTGGGCCGCCCAACATTTCCGTCCACCGTCCGTAGTAGGCCTGGATTTGGGTGCTGTGCTCCGGGAACTGTTCCACGAGGATGCGGGTAGCTTCTTCGAGCGGCCGGCCTGCGTCTTGCTGCTCGTTCCACGTTCCCGTGCAGATGCGCGCGAGAAAGTCGTATATCGCGGCTTCGTCGTCGAAAATTTTGCGGTACAGGTAGGCGGGGTTCCAGTCAATGAGGACCCCGCCGAGGTCGAATACGATGGTTTCTATAGGCTGCATGTGGGTGTGGATTAGCGTGTATCAGAGGATTTTTTTGAATCGGTAGCCCATGCGGTTGGCATAGCGGACGGCCAGGGCCAGTACGATGGGCAATACTTCGAAGGGGATGGTCTGGGGCAGCACCCCAAGGAAAGCTAGGAGGGCGGCCAGCGCGCCGAACAGCAAGAGGGCAAACCAGGGTTTCCGGGCGGGCTTTTCCAGCAGGAAGGGCGCGGCCAATGCCAGTGGGTTGGCCCATAGCAGGTTGAGGTTGCGGTGTGTTGCTTCGTGGTCGGTACCTGCCCACATAAACACGAAGAGCGCGCCGGCGAGGCCGGCGGCGCTGAACAAGACCGTGTCCAACACAGCTTTTACGCGCCGGGTGCCCCTCAGCGTGACGAACATTGAGAGGAACAGCAGCAGCAGGGCACACGCCGTGGGCGTCAGGAACCCAAAGGAAGCCCCCTGTTGGGGCCGGGCCGGCACCAGCACCACCTCGGGCCCTGTGATGCGCTGTGCCCCGACCTGCCCCGCGCGCAGGTTTTCCAACAAATAATCCGGCAGGAACATCTCTGCCCGGAAGTCCGCCCGCTGGTCGGTCGGCATACCCAGGATCAGGTCAATGCCGAATTTGATCCAGGGGCTGTCCTGGAGGTAGGTATGGAGGAGCTGGCGGTAGGTCTTTTTCCGCCCTTCCCGTTGGGCGGGTCGGTAGTCCATGCCCGCTGCTTTTTCCAGCACATCGCGGATGCGGGAAGCGCAGTTGTCGTAGAAAAAGTCGTAGAGGTACTCCCGGTTTTCCGGGCGGTAGTTATCCTCTAAAAAGCCGAGCACGCGCGCCCGGGATACGGCATCCAGGGCCAGGGGCGTTTCCACTACTTTTCGTCCGTCGTATTGATACTCCTGCACGAAGCGGTCGAAGCGCTGCACCCCCAACTGGTAGGGCAGTTTGCCGCGGATGAACTTCCCGTAGAAATTGGGCGTCCGGAAATCGAACAAGCCGTAGTTGAACACCAAGTCCGTGCCGCTCAGGGGCGCATACACCCGGATGGCGCTGTGCCCGAATTTGGAGTACAACATATCCCCCGGCGCACAAGTCAGCAAGCTGATGGTGAGGCTATCGCCCGGGTAAAAGGGAAGTTGTGCCGGCAGCAGCCGCGCCGCGGCGGAAAAAAGGAGCAGGGTGAGAAGCCTCTTGGCCATAGCATTTTAGTTGTCGAGACGCAAAAGTAACACCCTGCGCGCTGCAAAAGGTCGATGGGGGGGAAAAAAGAGGTGGTTTTTTATACAGCCGAACATCGCCAGGACTAAAACGTTATCAGGGAGTATGAAAATGATAAAAATATGGCATCCCCATCCGACTACATACACGAAATAGTACCTTTGACCCCAGCGGAAAAAGAAGCTATTGAAAATGCCTTTGCGGAGCTACCCCTTTCAAAAGGCGAATATTGGATACAGCAAGGAAAGGTATGCGAGCACGTCGCGTATGTGGTAGAAGGTACGCTGCGCGTATTTTACCGGAACGATTCCGGGAATGAGGTAACGTGCTTTTTCGTCACGGCGGGTCATTTTGTTTCCTCTTTCACGAGTTTTCTCACCCATACCCCAACCGCAGAGAATATTTCGGCAATAGAAAAAACCACCTTAAAGGTTATTTCAAAAGACAAGCTCGAATCCCTTTCGTCCACCATTCCCAAAATGCAGATATTCAGACGGGTGATGGCCGAAAACCTTTTCATCACCATGGAAAAAAGGATTATGATGCTGCAATCCCAATCGGCCCACGAACGGTATGAAAAGATGCTCAAAGAAAGCCCCGAGCTTATCCTGAGCGTGCCACTTCAGTACACCGCTTCGTTTTTAGGTATGACCCCTCAGCACCTGAGCCGGCTCAGGAAAGAGCTTAGGAAGTAGACTTGTTGCGAGAGGGATCATCAAGGGGTCAAAAAGGCCCTTTTTTTCCACCTTGCTGACCCCTCGCAACAAGTCTAGTGATTTCTTAACCTTTGTTCAGAGTATTCTCCATTTGATATGAAAACTTTGTTGCAGGATTCAAAACGCAACAAACATGAAAAAATTAGTGCTGGTTTTTGGAATAGTGGGTTTGATAACGGCATCCGTTTTCGCTCAAACCGAGCAAAAGGAAAGCAAATTCAGCCTGGAAACCGATATTCTTTGGCCGTTTTTTCCGGGCGCTACCAGGACCCATTTCATCGTCAACCTTTGGCAGAAAGGATCGTTACGGGGGGATGTATACGCCGGCATCAATGTGGATTTTCCCCAAAATCGCGAAACAGAAGGCCGTTTTGCGGACTATAGCATTGCCAGTGGGTACAGGCAATACTTCTGGAAAGGACTTCATGTAGAATTTTCGCAGACTACCGGACTGGGCGTTTTGCAAAACCACGTCACCACTGGAAAGACTTACAACAGCTTTGATTGGCTGGTTACGGGGTATATGGGGTACAAATTTGAATTACCCCGCAAAAAGCTGTATGTCTTACCCCAATTCGGTATCGCCGGGGTGCTCTATAAATCCAATCCCTGGCCAATCTACGAAGACAATACCCTGACCAAAGAAGTGGGCGAAGCCCCGTTCCCGTTGGGTTCGTTGAGGTTTGGGTATAACTTTTAAACAACAAGCCGAGGGTAATCATCCAGGGGTAAAATATCGAAACGAATGCAGATCATACATAAAATAGATGAATTTCTGTACGAGATTTTTCCCACGTTAAAAAGAGGGGATGAACAATCCCTCAAACAGGCCATTCAGGCGTATTATACGTATGGGCCCCATAAGCCCAAGGTTTCCATTGAAGATGGCTTGATCAAAGTTGACATTGACATTCCAAAGATGGTTGCTCAGGAAGGAGGCGCACTCCCTCCCAAATGGGAGCGTTAAAGTTATTTCATTTCCCCTGTTTAGGCAATACGACCTTAAACCTCGGAATTTTTTGTTTATCCTTGCGAAGCTTCAGCGCTAATGCTTTCGCCTCTGCGTTCGTTCTGATTTGGGTGAGGAGGTTGGCTTTCCGCAAAAAAGTGACCTCTCTGTCATAGGTATCCCTATCCTTGGTATTCAAGGCCTTGTAAATATCAAAGGGCGAAAGTTCTTCATTGTCCATTCCGGCCGCTATGATTCGTTTTTGAGGGGGCGTTAAAGGGAAGGCATCGAAAATCTTTAAGTACTCTTGTTGGATCGGTGTAAAATCCGATTTATTAAAAAGGGTTACTGTAAACCAGACCGTATTGGAGTAAAGTTTAGGTTTTTGTAGTTCATTCTCCTGCATGAGGGTAAATATCCTTTTCATGCCCTCCCCCATTTCCCGCATCAGTTTACTTACCTTTAAAACATAGGCAATTTTGGCATTCCTGGATTCATGCCGGTTATCCAGCGCTTCTAAATCTGCGACCGTTAATGTTGAAAGCAATGCTCCGGGACTCTTTATTTCCATACGGTCATTAAAAATATGCACTTCAATACCATTGCTGTTTGAATAATCCCTGTGTGCAATAGCGTTTAGCAAAGCCTCCCGGCACGCGTCTTCCGGATAAATATATTTTTGCTCAAACCTGGCATCTTCACCAAATTCTGTTCTTTGTGCCAAGTATGGCCTCAGCATTTCCCAGGCTTTAAAAATCAATTCGTATATATTGCCCTGAATAAACTCATCGCTCAGTACATTGTATTTTTCACCTGACAATAACTCTGTTCCATTAATTCTGATGAACCGTACCTGCGATCTAGGGTGCCAGCGCTGAATATCTTTTGAAAAAAGGAGTACAGCCGCCCGACGAAGTCTTAACCCATTGATAGAGTACTCTCCTAATCCGAGTTGTTGTAGGTATCTTTCGACGGTCAACCCCTTTATGTAGCCGTCGGCCAACGATTGTATCAGGGCCAGGTCTAAATCCCCTACCGTAGCCCCATCCACGAATTGTCGGTCGTATGCCCTCGATCGGACTTCTTGTTGCTCGAATTGAAGGGTTCTAATCCGGATAGGTACTGTTCTTTTGTCTTTTCTTACCACAACCCTCCCATCGGGCAGTTGAAAAATTTCCGATGTGCCTTTTTCAACCTGAAAAAACAAGATGACCTTATCCTCGATACTAAGTTTAAGTTTGTACACGACGGGCAGTTCTTGTCCACTCAGGACGTGGGATCGAACAGCATGCAACATCATTTCTATCTCCTCGGCGCTATGGGGCACGCCTGTAATGGTGGTATCGTCTTCTACTCCGATTACCAATTCGCCACCGTCCGTGTTTGCAAAAGCGACCAGGGCCTCCGCAATGTCCTCACAGATCTTTTTGACAAGCCTTGGTTTTTTATTCCCGGGCTTGCCCTCTAATGCCGACTTAAACTCCCTGAAATCACTTTCCCCAACGAGAATGGAGTTCTTTATCCTTTCCTGGAGAATCAAAACATCTGACATTTTTTAAAATTTTAGGCAAAGTACCTCAAAAAATTAGCCGCCTGCCTAAAAAGGCCAGCTCGGCCCTTGCATCAGGTTGGCCACAAACTGCTGCAGGAAGGCCGGCCGGAAGGCGAGGGAGGCGATGACCACATAGGCGACCCCGTACAAGGCCCCGATGAAGTGCGCGTTGTGCGCGATGTGGTCTTCCGGGTTGTGGCGGCCCATGTACTGGGAATACCACAGATAGACCGCGCCCAACAACACCGCCGGCATAGGCGGGAACAGGAACCACTGCCAGGGGTCCATCAGGATATAGACGAACACCAGGGCGGAGGTAGCCCCCGAGGCGCCCAACTCGGCGTACCAGTGGTTGTCCTGGTGCCGTAGGAAGGAAGGCAGCGACGATACCGCTAAGGCACTGAGGTAGAATACGATAAAGCTGATGGGGCCGGCCACCGGGCCCATCAGGTACTGGAAGAACAGCTCGGCGATCTCACCAAACTGGTACAGGACGTACAGGTTCACGGCGAGGTGCATCCAGTTGCCGTGTACGAAGCCCGCGGTCAGGAAGCGCTGGTATTCGCCGCGGCGCTTGACCTGCCAGGGCGAAAACATCATCTTGTGCAGGAAATCGGGGTTCCGGAACCCTTGCCAGGAGATAAACCCGGTCAGGACGACCAGTACGAGGGTGATGCTTGCGTTTGTTCCTTCCATGTTCAATCGTTGTGATAGGCTTCGTTGCGCAAGATAGTCATTGCGCGGTAGAGTTGCTCTACAAAAAACAGGCGGACCATCTGGTGGGAGAAGGTCATCTCAGAAAGGGAGATGCGCTGGTCGGCCCGCCGGTACAAGGCCTCCGAAAACCCGAATGCGCCGCCGATCAGGAACACCAGGCGCCGGGGGGAAGCCAGCCGCTGCTGTTCTACCCAATCGGCGAAGCTGCGGGAGCGGAATTGGGTGCCGCGTTCGTCCAACAGAACCAGGCGGTCTTCGGGTTTTAGGCGCTGTAGGACGGCTTCGCCCTCTTTGGCCATGAGCAGTTCCGGGGGCAGGCTCCCGCCCTGTTTTACGTCGGGGATGACCGTCAGGGCGAAGGGCATGTAGCGCGTCAAGCGCTTTTCATACACGGCGATGCCCGTTTCCAGCCAGCTTTCCTGGGTCTTGCCGATGCACCACAGTTCTGTTTTCATGTGCCTGCCCTACCCTATTTGAACCGGATCTGCCCGTCTGCTTTGCCTTTGCCGTCCATGATGTCCATCATGGGGGTTTTGACCACTACCTTGTTTTTGCTGATCTCCGCGCCGGCCATGGTCGCTTTCTGCACCTCGCCGGGGAGGTAGTAGGTGGTGGTAAAATAGGAATCGGAGAAGAACATGCGCATCATCTCCATGCTTTCTTCTTCCTCTTTTGTCTTCTCAGTGGGCGGGGTGGGCAGGCGGGTCAGCGTTTTCTTTTCAAACTTGAACAACCCACCGCCGGGGAGGAACTCGTTGGGGTTCATAGCGAGCGTTTCGACTTCTCCTTCGGCCATGAGTTCGTCGAAATGTTCGAAAAAGAACGCGATATCCTCTGTATTTTTGAACTTGAAGCGGATATCCGTAAAAAACTCTTTGGAGGTTTCGCTCATTTTGATCTGCATCTCGGCGCTGTCCCAGAGGTCGGGGCGGCCGAATTGCGCTTTGCGCTCCGCCGGGACGTTTTTCAGGTAGATGACCGAGTCCATTTCCATATCCTCCGAGAGTCCTTTGGCTTGTTCGTTTTCCTTCATGGCTTCCTCGAACATACCTTTCATGAATTCGTCGGAGAGCAGGCTGCTCATATCCATCTTCACGGAGTAGGTGCCGGAGCCGTCGGCATTGAACTTGATTTCCTCAAAAATGTTAAAACAACCGCTGAGAAGCAGGCTTGTGCCAAGGGCCAGGAAAAAGGTCCATTTTTTCATGTTCTGTTTTTTTACTTTTGACGCTAAAAATACGATTAATGTCAGAAATCCGAACGCTGGGTGCATTGAAAAAAAGCGGCTACCGGCCGCGTTCTGTTAAAGACGAGCTGCGCGCCAACCTTATTGCCCGCTTGCAGCGAAAAGAAAGGCTTTTCGAAGGGATTATCGGCTTCGAGGACACCGTCCTCCCCGACGTGGAGCGGGCGGTGCTGTCGCGCCACAACCTCCTGCTCCTGGGCCTGCGCGGACAAGCCAAGACCCGCATGGCCCGCCTGCTGGTCCACTTCCTCGACGAGTACATCCCCGTGGTGGAGGGCAGCGAGCTCAACGACGACCCCCTGCGCCCCATCTCGCGCTTCGCCCGCAACCTCGTCGAGGAGATGGGCGACGATACCCCCGTGGCCTGGCTGCACCGCAGCGAGCGCTACGTCGAAAAACTGGCTACCCCCGACGTCAGCGTCGCCGACCTCATCGGCGATGTGGACCCCATCAAAGCGGCCAACCTCAAGCTCCACTACTCCGACGAGCGGGTCATCCACTTCGGGCTCGTGCCCCGCGCACACCGCGGCATCTTCGTCATCAATGAACTGCCCGACCTACAGGCGCGGATACAGGTCTCCCTGTTCAATATCCTGCAGGAGGGCGACATACAGATCCGGGGCTTCAAGTTGCGCCTGCCGCTGGACATCCAGTTCGTGTTCACCGCCAACCCGGAGGACTACACCAACCGCGGCAGCATCATCACCCCGCTGAAAGACCGCATCGAGAGCCAAATCCTCACCCACTACCCCAAAACAGTGGAGATTGCCCGGCGTATCACCAAACAGGAGGCACATCTGGCCCCCGAGCAACGGGAGCGCGTCAGCGTGCCCGACCTATTGGAAGTGCTGCTCGAACAGATCTCCTTCGAAGCCCGCCAAAGCGCCCTGGTGGACGAAAAAAGCGGTATCTCCGCCCGCCTGAGCATCTCCGGCTACGAAAACCTGGTCAGCACCGCCGAACGCCGCGCCCTGCTCAACCAGGAAGCGCACACCCAGGCCCGGGTCACCGATTTCTGGGGCGTAGTGCCCGCCATCACGGGAAAAGTGGAGCTGGTGTATGAAGGCGAACAGGAAGGGCCCTACGGCGTGGCCATCAGCCTGATTGACGCGGCGGTCAAAAACTTGTTCCTGGCGCATTTCCCCGATCCCGACAAACTGCGCAAAGGCCGCGAACGCGACCCCTACGGCGTCATCCGCGCATGGTTCGCCGGCGCTAACCGCGTAGACCTGCTCAACGACGCCTCCGACAAAGCCTATCGGGAAGCCCTCGACAAAGTCGCCGGCCTGCGCAAACTGGTAGAAGAACATACGCAGACAGAAGGAGACGAGTGTTATCTCTACATGGAGCTCGTCCTGCACGGGCTCGCCGCCTGCAGTGTGCTCAGCAAAGATTTCCTGGAGTCCCAGTTCAGTTTCCGCGACCTGTTGGCGAACATGATGGACGAAGAAGACGATTTCGACGAAGAAGACCTGAACTAATATGCGCTTTTTCCTCTGGCTCGCCTGCGCGCTGGGCTTTGCACTGCCTACCCTGGCCCAAAACGGCACCCTGCGGGGCAACGTGTTCGACAACAGCGATGGCGCACCGATACCCTACTGCTCGGTGCGCCTCGAAGGCCGCGACCTGGGCGCTGTCACCGATATGCAGGGCTATTTCAGCATCGGAGGGCTCGCCCCGGGCAGGTACCGCCTCGTAACTTCCTATCTGGGCTATGCCGATGCTACCGTGGAGGTGGAGGTCAAAGCGGGTGCGGCTACCTATACCCGCATCCTCCTCGACGCAGCCCCGGTAGAACTCCAACAGGTGGACGTCTCTGCCGAGCGGGAGCAGCAGCGCAGCAACGCCCTGGTGGCCCAGGTGCAGGTGCGGCGCGAGGAAGTCCTCGCCGCCCCTGCCATCGGGGGCGAGCCCGACCTGGCGCAATACCTATCGGTACTGCCCGGCGTCGTCAGCAACGGCGACCAGGGCGGACAGCTCTTCATCCGCGGGGGTGCCCCGGTGCAGACCCGTTTCCTGCTCGACGGGATGACCTTGTTCAACCCCTTCCACTCCATCGGTTTGTTTTCCGTTTTTGAAACAGAGGCCCTGCGCAGCGTGGACCTGCATACCGCCGCCTTTCCGGCCCAATATGGCGGCCGGGTATCCGCTGTTATGGACATCCGCACCCGCGAAGGGAATGCGCGGCGTACCGCGGGGCTCGTCTCGGTCAGCCCCTTCCAGGTGAAAGCGCTCGTGGAGGGGCCGCTGCGCAAGATAGACCGGCAGGGCAACGCCCTGTCTTTCTTGCTCACCGCCAAACAGGGTATCATTGACCGTACCTCGCCCCAGCTCTATCCCTACACTACCGACACCACCTTTTATTCCTTCGCTGCGGGCGATACCAGCTTATCGGCCCTCCAAAACCTGGGCCTCCCTTACCGCTACTCGGACGTCTATGGCAAGCTCTCCTGGATCGGTAGCTTGGGTAGCCGGTTCGATGCCTTTGGGTTCAACTTCCAGGATGCTTTTGAGGTGCCCGGCATCGCCCGGCTCAGTTGGAGCGCCGGGGGTGGCGGCGCCCGCTTCCAGTTGGTGCCTTCCTACTCCAACATCCTCATGGACGGCGCTTTTTCCTATACGAACTACGCCCTCCAGCTCTCCGAAAAAGGGGAAGCCCCCCGCCGCAGCGGTGTGGACACCTATACGGCACAGCTCAACTTCCGCTCGCTGCTCGAGCGGCAGGAGCTGCGCTATGGCTTCGAACTGACGGGCTTCAACACTGATTTTTCCTTCAAAAACCCGATCGGCATCCTCTTCTCCCAGCAGGATTTCACCACCGAATTAGCCGCTTACTTCACCTACGCCTATCGCGGCGAACGCCTTGTATTGGAGCCGGGCCTGCGC
This sequence comes from Bacteroidota bacterium, assembly GCA_041183125.1. Classification (GTDB taxonomy): domain Bacteria; phylum Bacteroidota; class Bacteroidia; order Chitinophagales; family Saprospiraceae; genus JADJPL01. The sequence continues at coordinate 11,663 of JBEGMH010000059.1, forward strand.
GTGCACTACTACGCATCGCAGTCGCGCCTCTCGCCGGAGCCCCGCTTCGCGGCCAAGTACCTGTTGCGCCCCCGCCTGCGCCTCAAAGCCGCCGGGGGCTGGTACTCGCAGAACCTCCTCGGCACCGTCAACGACCTCGATGTCGTCAACTTCTTCGTGGGCTATTTAGCCGGGCCGGAGCAGACGCTCTACCAGCCGGGCACCAAAACCCCGCTGAAAAGCCGCCTACAAAGCGCCCGGCACGCCGTGGTCGGGCTGGAAGCCGATCTGGGCAGCGCCCTCAGCCTGACCTTAGAGCCATACTGGAAGGATTTCACCCAACTCATACAGGTCAACCGCAACAAGCAATCCGGGGCGGAACCCGATTTCGTGACCGAAACCGGCGATGCCAAAGGCCTGGACTTTACGCTTAAATACCGCGGCTTGCGGTCTTATCTCTGGGCCGCATACTCCCTGGCGGTCGTCAACCGCGACGATGGGCAGCAGGTGTACCCGACCTCATACGACCGCCGCCACAACCTCAACCTGCTCGGCGTCTATACCCTCGACCGATCTAAAAAGTGGGAAGCTGCCCTGCGCTGGAACCTGGGATCCGGTTTCCCCTTCACCCAGACCCAGGGATTTTTCCAGAATGTGCCTATTGGCCCTGGCGCACTGCAAACCAATATCCCCGGCGGAAACTATCCGATCGGGGTCATTTTGAGCGACCAGCGCAACGGCGGCCGGCTCCCCTACTACCACCGCCTCGACCTATCCCTCAAGCGCCGCTTCCGATTGGGCAAAACCGCCGAACTCGAAGCGAATGCCAGCGCAAGCAACGTTTATAACCGGGAAAATGTCTTTTACATAGACCGCAGCACCAACCGAAAAGTCAACCAACTGCCCATCCTACCGGCATTGGGGCTCACCGGGAGGTTCTGAAGACGGCACGAACCTGTAAAACCTATGCTTATGCACCATCTATCCTTTTTCGCCCTCGCCCTGCTCGCAGGACTGAGCTTTGCCTGCTCGCAGCCTCCAAAACAACCCAACGCTATGGACCTCACCGTAACCTACCCCGATACCAAAACCATCGCCCACCAGGACAGCTTCCACGGCGAAGCCGTAGGCGACCCCTACCGCTGGCTGGAAGCCGATACCGCCGAAGATGTCAAAGGATGGGTCAAGGCCCAAAATGACGTCACGTTTTCCTACCTGGAAAAAATACCCTATCGCGAAGCCATCCGCAAACGGCTGGAAGAACTCTGGGACTACGAAAAATACTCCGCCCCCTTCCGCGAAGGCGGCACGACGTATTTTTTCAAAAATAACGGCCTCCAAAACCACTCCGTCCTGTACCGCCAAAAAGAAAATGGAGAAGCAGAGGTCTTCCTGGACCCCAATGCCTTCTCTGCCGATGGCACGACGTCGCTGGCCGGTATAGATTTTTCCAAAGACGGAAACCTCGCGGCCTACCAGATCTCGGAAGGCGGCTCCGATTGGCGCAAAGTCATGGTCATGGACGTCCGGACCCGGCAGTTGATCGGCGATACCCTGCGCGACGTCAAGTTTTCCGGTATCTCCTGGAAAGGCAACGAGGGCTTTTTCTACAGCTCCTACGATAAGCCCAAAGAGGGCAGCGCCTTGTCGGGCCTCACCCAATACCACAAACTCTACTACCACCGCCTCGGCACCCCGCAAAGCCAGGACCAGCTCGTATTCGGGGGCGAAAAAACACCCCGCCGCTATATCTCCGGCTATGTCACCGAAGACCAGCGCTGGCTGGTGATTACCGCCGCGGAGTCCACCACAGGCAATGAATTGTA
>JBEGMH010000060.1:0-2604 GCA_041183125.1 Bacteroidota bacterium
GCGACCCCCAGGGCTTGCAGCAGGCTGTAGCGGATGTGGTTGCAGGGCATCGGAATGGGTTGCCCCTGCTCCATGAGCTTCTGGATCGCCTCGGCGTGGAGCAGGTAGTTCAAGAGTACGCCCAGGCTGGTTAGGGAGAGCAATACGAGGAGGAAATACCACAGCATCCCGTACAAGCGCTTTGAAAAAGGCGGCAGCAGAAAAAATACAAAGGGCAAAAACAGAAAAGGCGCCTTTATGCGCAGCCGCGCCAGCCAGTACTCGGGCGCCTCCAGGGCGTATACTCCCATGAAGACGAGCAGAAAATACAGTACAGGAGCCCAATAATCCGGCCGGGAGCGGAAATCCCGGACGGCTGGCTTTATCCCGGGGTTCCATGCGATGGGGAAGTCCCGCTCGGGCCGCCAGTCGAAAATGGCCAAGGCCACCAACAAGATGAGCCCTGCGGATTGCAGGAAGGGCGAATAGATCATACCCAACAACACCAGAGCGCAGCAGGCCCACGCCTGGTATGCCCGCGGGGCAAGGTACACAGAAAGGATGCTCACTAAGTTTCCTGCTTTCATCCGATAAAAATTTCAGACACCTGCCCTGCTACTTCCAGTCCGGTGTGTTTGCCGGTATCTTCGAAGAGGAGGGCTTTTGAGCGGCGTTCCGTCAGCCGGATGTGTGTGGTGGCGTTCATCGTTTCCTCTATCCTGCCGTCCATGAGGCCGAGGATGGGGGAGGCGAGGGCGGTGGGGGCATCGCGTTCGGCGTGTATTTCCAGTCGGTACTTGGGGTTTTCCAGGACGATGTCCACTTTTTCCATATCGGCGAAGGATTTGATCAGGGAGGAGCGGTTGTAGGTGGTAAAACGGATCAGGCGGCCGTTCCACCAGAGCCCTGCGATAAAGCCCACAAAGGAGCTCCCCAACCAGGGGATTTTTGCTACCGAACATTTCAAAGAGTGGCCCGGCTGGGAAAAGTGATTGGTTTGCAGCCAGATATACGAAGAGGGGAAGGAATGGCCCCAGTCTTTTTCGATATAGCCCCTGCCACCGGAGAAATCAATGGGCGGGATGCCGTCTAAGGATAGGGTGCCCTCGATGTGGTGGTCCATGCTCACAATGCCGTGGTAGCACTCCATAAACGGTACAAAGGTGAAGGGCCCCATGATGCCGGGGCTGTACGCCCGCTTCGGCCAGGGCACCAGGTTCCGGAAGTAGAGCTGTCCGACATTATTCTCCATGCGGAGGATCAGGCCGTTTTTTGAAAAAAGGCTGTCGCCGATGCGCACCTCAAAATCGTATTTCTGGGCGGAAAAGGATTCAAAGGGAAAAGCGTGGTAATAGGCCTTTTTTCGTTTGCCATCGAGTATTTGGATAAAGGACTGTCGTTTGCCGACCGCATCCATGGCTACCCCCGGGATGAGAGCTATCGCTTCCTTCCCGTCGGAGGGCACCATTTTGAAGTACCAGCCTTCAAAATAGCGGCGCTGTACGCCCCAGCCCTGGAAATTTTCGGGATGGAAAAGGTTGCGGAGCCGTAAAAAAGGGTAGGTAAGCATGCGTTTTCTGTTAGTGCGTTTCAAAAATAGTTTTTTTACGGAATCTGTGTGTGCACAAAACCGTTATCGGTTTGTGGAAAATCCGGATAGACCACTTGCCCGGCCCAGGCCAGCCCTAAACTTTGCGATATCCGTCCCTGCATTTTGTGAAATTGTATGAAATCTGCTATACCTTTGCAAAATGGCTTAAAAAAGGCGTTTCGCTGCTTTGGCCAATAAAATTCTGTGTATGTCTCTCGACGCTTTCCAGCAAATCCAGCACCTCTTAGAGGAAATTGAACAGGCCCAGCCGCAAGGGGCCGAGGAGGTGGAACAGTTCCGCCTGCGCTTTTTAGGGGCAAAAAATATCCTGAAGCCCTTGATGGGCGAGATCCGCAACGTGCCCAACGAGCAAAAACGGGAATTTGGGCAGTTGATCAACACCGCCAAAGAACGGGCTGAGCTGAAGTACGAAGTGCTGCGCAGGGACCAGGAAGCCGCCGCTGAGAACGCCCAGGCTGCCCATATTGACCTGACGGCCCCCGGTGAGCCACTCGACGCGGGCTCCCGGCATCCCGTGGCCATCACGCTCAACCGCATCGTGTCCATCTTTGAACGCATCGGCTTTGTGGTTGCTGAAGAGCGCGAAATCGAAGACGACTGGCACAACTTTACGGCCATGAACACGCCGGAGGACCACCCAGCGCGCGATATGCAGGATACCTACTACATGCGGAACAGCACGGAGATGCTGCTGCGCACGCATACGTCTTCGGTCCAGGCGCGCGTCATGACCTCCCAGAAACCACCCATACGCATCATCGCGCCGGGCCGCGTCTATCGCAACGAAACGATTTCCGCGCGTTCCCACTGCCAGTTCCACCAAGTCGAGGGCTTGTATATTGACAAGGGCGTTTCGTTCGCGGATATGAAGCAGACGCTGTACTACTTCGCGCGCGAGATGTACGGCCCCGATACCCGCATCCGGCTGCGGCCTTCTTTCTTCCCCTTCACCGAACCGAGCGCAGAGATGGACGTGTCGTGCTTCATCTGCAACAGCAAGGGCTGCAACGTGT
>JBEGMH010000061.1:0-6532 GCA_041183125.1 Bacteroidota bacterium
CCCTTGTGGATACCCAACAGGGGCAACCACAAGGGATTGCCCCTACTTTGGATACCCTTGTGGATACCCTTTTGGATATCCCCATTGGGGCAACCACAAGGGATTGCCCCAACAACAAAACGGTTGGGGATATGATGGATGCATTTAAATCCATCACAACGGTGGAATACATCCGTGGCGTAAAAAATTCGGGTTGGAAACCGTTTAACGGGAAATTATGGCAACGCAATTATTACGAACGTATCATTCGAAATGAAAAAGCATACGAAACCATTTCTGCATACATTTTGAACAATCCTGCCAAATGGAAAGGGGATACATTTTTTAACAAATGACGGGCGTTGTGGCCCAATCCCCCTATCGCCCTCACACCTCCCCGATCTCCTCCTCAAAAAGCTCGACAAACGTATCCGTCCGGCCAAGTACACCCCGCCCAAATCTATTGCCCTGTTTTGAAGTTCCCGGGTAGGAGCTCCTCGATGCGGTTTGTGGGGTGGTTGCCCACCTGTTGAAGCACATCTCGGAGCCATTCCCAGGGGTTTAGTTCCATCGTTTTGCAGCTTGCAAAGAAGGAGTACAGCATCGCGGCCCGTTGGGCGGCATCGTGCGAGCCACTGAACAAATAGTTTTTGCGGCCCAGCGCCAGGGGGCGGATTGCGTTTTCTATCAGGTTGTTGTCTATCTCTACGCGGCCGTCGGACAGGTACACCTCCAACTGTGGTAGTTCGTTGTGTGCGTAGTGCAACGCCTTGCCGATGGCCTCCGTGCTCAGGTTGCGCTGGAACTCCTCCGTGACCCAGTGGCGCAACGCCTCGAACAGGGGCCGGGCCTCGGCCGTGCGACGGGCAGCCCGGGCCTCGGCCGACAGGCCCTCCTCCCGGTAAGTCCTCTCCAGGGCATACAACGCCTGTATTTGCCCCAGGGCATGGGCCGCCAGCTTCGGGTGGTTCGACTGCGCCTCAAAAAACTTCCGGCGGATGTGCGCCAAACACGAGCCGAGCCGTATGTGCGGGCATTTTTTGATGAGCGACGAATACGCTTTGTACCCGTCGCACTGCAACAGCCCATTAAACTCGCCCAACAGCTCCAAGGGGCCCTCCGTGCCCCGTCCTTTCCGGTAATCGAACAGCACCAGGCGGTTCACCGGGTTGCGGTACACCCACATGTAGCCCTGGTGCGTCGCCTTGGGCTTGGTATTGTCCAGTACTTTGAGCGGCGATTCGTCGGCCTGCAGGTAATCGGTTTGGAGCACCTGCTTTTTGAGGGCCTTGTACAGTGGGTCCAGCAGCGTGCAACAGGCCGAAAACCAGTCGTTCAGCGTCGATTTTTGGATGTTCCAGTCGTGTTCCCGCCTAAACTTCTCTATTTGGCGGTAAAAAGGCAGGTGGTCCACATATTTCGACACCAGCAGGTAGGCCAGCAGGCCCGACTCGGCAATGCCTTTGTGGATGGGCCGCTCCGGCAGGTCGGCCACCACCACCCCGGACTGGCCTTCCGGGGCATCCATCCGCGCGTATTTGCGGCGGATGTAGCGGCGCTTCAACAGGATCCCAGGGATATAGTCCACCGTCTCGGTGACCTCGTCGCCGATATACTTCATCCCCGTGGTGTCCTCCTCCGGTTCGAGGACAACCTCCTCTACCGGGAGGTGCTCCGGCAGCGGCTGACGGCCTTTGTGTGTGGCGTTGGCCTTGCGCGTGTAGGTGATTTCCTTGGCCGGCAGCTCTGGCTCCTTGGCCGGGGAGGGCTCCGCGCCGTCGAACCCAAGGGACAACTGCTCCGGGGCCTTGTTTTCCTCAACGGGCACGAAACGCTCGCGGCGCATGCCAAACAGCAGCCGCTTGAGCTGTTCCAGCTCGTGCTTGACGGCCAACAACTCCTTTGTCTGCTGTTGGTAGAGCGCTTGCAGCTCTTTGAATGCCGTTATGGAAACCGTTTCGTTCATGTCCCCAAGATACAACATTCATGCGGGTTTCACCCAGTTTTTTGGTATCTTTTTCTGCGTTTTATAGCACTGTCACTCATCACCAAAAGTGGTTCTTCATCACTTTTGGTGATGAGTGACACTCTTTTTCCTAACCACTCTTTTTTCAGTCTGAATGTAACGTTTTTTTCTTTATAGTGGTTATGGGATATGGGGAGCGTATAAAACAACCAGTCGGCAAGCAAAGGAAAAAAATATTTTGACTTACACTTTCTGTTAATCAAAAAATAATTACCTTTGCAGTGAAAATTACTTTTGCAGATAAAAAACTGGAGAAGTGGTCAGCCGACTACAACAAATGCCGTCAGAAGATGGGAGACAAAAGGGCAAAGCTGTTTGTAACAAGGCTCAACGCCTTGCGGGATGCTACCACCCTGGAGGATATCCGTAACCTACCCGGCAGGTTTCATGAATTAACAGGCGACAGAAAAGGGCAATGGGGCTGCGACTTAGATCACCCCTATAGATTGGTTTTCACTCCCCATGAAAGTCCAATCCCCACCAATGAACACGGGCAGTATGTCTGGTTAGAGATTACAGGCGTAGAAGTTATAGAAATTGTAGATTATCATTAGACTTGTTGCGAGGGGAATCATCGAGGGGGTCAAAAGGTCCTTTTTTCCCCATATTAGGCCTTTTTTCGGTTATATAACGCGGTTATACTCCCTCAAAAAGCCTTCGTGTGGATAAAAAATGACTCCTTTTTCCCACCTCACTGACCCCCCGTAACAAGTCTGTTTAAAAACAACATAATGGCCAAGCAAAATCAATATTTCCCCTCAGTAGTTTTCCACCCCGGAGAAACCTTAGCCGAGAAACTGGAAGAAATGGGTATGGGTCCAAAAGAGTTTGCCCTCCGCACCGGCAAGCCGGAAAAAACCATTATTGCAGTCCTGAAAGGCGAAAGCTCCATTACCCCCGATATGGCGGTGCAGTTTGAAAATGTGACCAAGATCCCGGCCAACTTCTGGATGAACCACCAACGGGGCTATGATGAATACATGGCAAGACAGAAACGCAAAGCGGCCATTGATGCGGCAGTTTCATGGGCAAAGCAGTTTCCCTTAGCCGATATGATCAAAAAAGGCTGGTTGCCCCCGGTAAGCACCATTCAGGAAAAAACAATGGAGATGCTGGCTTTCTTTGGGTTCTCCAACCACACAGCTTGGGAAGACTATTATTTCAAGCAGCAATTGAAAGTGGCTTTCCGCATATCGCTGGCTCAAACCAAAGAGCCTTATGCCATTTCTGCCTGGCTTCGCAAAGGTGAATTACAGGCAGCCGAACTGGAGGCAAAGGACTATTCGGAGAAGAAGTTCAAGGAAGCCCTGCCCCGGATAAAGTCCATTATGGCAACCCACCCCGATGGTTTTTTTAACCAGCTGCAAAGTATTTGCCTCGAAGCAGGTGTGAAAGTGGTACATACCCCTTGCATCAACAAAGCCCCCATCAACGGTTCTACCCGTTGGCTAAACGATACCCCATTCATTCAGCTTACAGGCCGCTACAACCGCAACGATAGTTTCTGGTTCACCTTCTTCCACGAAGCAGGGCATATTCTCTTACATGGTAAGAAGGAGATTTTCCTGGAGAACCTCGACTATTCCGATAAAGACATGCAGAAGGAAAAGGAGGCCGATGAATTTGCCATCAAATGGACCTTGACAGAAGCCGAAGAGGCAGAGATTTTGGCAACTGTCCCACTGAGTGAAGCAGATATAAGAGCATTTGCCCGGCAGTTCAATACACATCCGGCGATCATCATTGGCAGGTTACAACACAAACGTCTTATTCCATTCACAGTGGGTAAACAGTTTATGGCACCTGTTGAATTTGACCAATAACGGATGAAAATTCATCATGGCCCCGTCGCTCCAACGCAATATCATTCCTTAGATGTACTTGGCCGGACGGATACCGCTATATGACTGAAAAAAGGCACAGTGTGGGAAAAAAAGGGCCTTTTGACCCCTCGAGGATTCCCCTCGCAACCAGTCTATTGTATAGGGCAATGGATAAATCTATTAAACTTACCACCAGGAACAGCCTAAAACAAGCACCATGAAAGAAACCGAACAACACAACCAACGGATCGCCAGCATGACCTTCGCTTCCGTTTATCCCCACTACGTGACAAAAGTGGAACGCAAAGGACGAAGCAAAGAAGAGCTGCACCAAGTGATTGAATGGCTGACCGGCTTCAGCCCCACACAACTCCAAGAACGCATACACGAAAACGCCACCTTCGAAACCTTCTTCGAAAAAGCGGCCCTACACCCCAACGCAGCCCGGATAACGGGCGTAATTTGTGGCTATAAAATTGAGGAAATCGAAAACCCATTGACCAAAAAAGTCAGATATTTGGATAAATTGGTGGACGAATTGGCAAAGGGTAAGAAAATGGAAAAAATTTTGAGATAACGTCAGCACCCTCAGCACATGGAACGATACGTCATTGGGGTAGATTTTGGCACCGACTCGGTCCGCGCCCTCCTCGTCCGCGCCGACAACGGGGAAGAGTTGGGGCAATCCGTATGCCATTACCCCCGCTGGGCCAAAGGCTTGTACTGCGACCCCTCCGCCAACCGCTTCCGGCAGCACCCTCTGGACTATGTGGAGGGCCTGGAGCACTCCATCCGGGGAGCGCTGGCTGAGGCCCCTACCGGGGCAGCCGCACACGTGGTGGGCATCGCCATAGATACCACCGGTTCAACGCCCGTCGCGGTGGACCGCTACGGCCAGCCGCTGGCCCTGCTCCCGGCCTTCCGCGAAGACCCCGACGCGATGTTCGTCCTCTGGAAAGACCATACTGCTATCCGGGAGGCCGCGGAGATCAACGCCCTGGCCGCCCGCTGGGAAACGGACTACACACAGTACGAAGGGGGAATCTACTCCTCCGAATGGTTCTGGGCGAAGCTATGGCACATCCTGCGCTGCAACCGCGCCGTGCGGGAAGCCGCTTTCTCCTGGGTAGAACATTGCGACTGGATTCCTTTTCTGCTTACGGGCGGCAGCGACGTGCGCCAGATGAAGCGCAGCCGCTGTGCAGCAGGCCATAAGGCGCTGTGGCACGAACGGTTCGGCGGCCTTCCTCCCAATGATTTCTTCAAAGCCCTCGATCCCCTGCTCGACGGACTGACGGAGCGCCTGTACCGCGAAACACACACTTCCGAAGCGCCCGCAGGGAGGCTGTCTGCCGAATGGGCTGAAAAACTGGGACTGAGTACCGAGGTCGTCGTAGCCGTAGGTGCGTTCGACGCGCACATAGGGGCTGTAGGAGGGCAGATCGAGCCCTACTACCTGAGTAAGGTCATCGGCACTTCGACCTGCGACATTCTCATCGCCCCTCCCGGTGAGGGGCCGGAAAAGCTGGTCCGGGGCATCTGCGGGCAGGTAGATGGCTCTGTAGTGCCGGGTATGTTGGGCCTGGAAGCCGGCCAGTCGGCTTTTGGCGACGTCTATGCGTGGTTTCGCAACCTGCTGAGCTGGACACTGGACGAAGTCGTCGGGAAGATCCCCTGGCTGGAGGCCGGACAAAAAGAAAATCTCATCGAGGAAGCCTACGGCCGTATCCTACCCGCTCTGAGCGCTGCAGCGGAGCAAATCCCGCCGGGGGAATCCGGAATCCTGGCCCTCGACTGGCTCAACGGGCGGCGTAGCCCCGACGCGAACCAGGCGCTGCAAGGAGCGCTGTTTGGCCTCCGCCTGGGCAGCGATGCGCCCCGTATCTTCCGGGCGCTGGTGGAAGCCACCTGCTTCGGCTCCCGCGCCATCGTGGAGCGCTTCCGGGAGGAAGGCGTACCCATCAAAGGCGTGATTGCCCTGGGGGGCATAGCCCGCAAATCGCCCTTTGTCCTGCAAACCATGGCCGATGTATTGGGGCTGCCGATCCGGGTAGCCCGCTCCGAGCAGACCTGCGCCCTGGGCGCTGCCATGTTTGCCGCTACCGCTGCCGGGCTTTATCCCGATGTGCAGGCAGCCGCACGGGCGATGGGTTCCGGCTTCGACCAGACCTACCATCCCGACCCGGCCCGGGAGGCAGTGTACGAGCGCCTGTACCGGCAATACTTAACCCTGGGCACTTTCGCAGCATCCTTCGCCGCGCAAAACCCAGCCGAATGAGCGCTTTCCAGACCCTGAAAGAGACGGCCTACGCCGCCAATATGCAACTGCCCGAACTGGGCCTGGTGCTGTTCACCTTTGGCAACGCCAGTGCTGTCGACCGCGACAAGGGCGTTTTTGCCATCAAGCCCAGCGGCGTGCCCTACAAAGCCCTGCGCCCCGACGATATGGTTATCGTGGACTTCGACAACCGCATCGTAGAAGGTACAAAACGGCCGTCCTCCGATACGAAAACCCACGCCGTGCTCTACCGGCACTGGGAAGGCATTGGCGGCATTGTCCATACCCATTCCACCTACGCCACGGCCTGGGCACAAGCCCAGCGGGACATCCCGCTGTTCGGCACGACCCACGCCGACCACCTCACTGCCGATATCCCCTGCGCCCCCGTCATGCCCGACGATTGGATACAGGGGGATTACGAAT
>JBEGMH010000062.1:0-11445 GCA_041183125.1 Bacteroidota bacterium
CGCTCAACCTCACGGTCAAATATACCGATGCCGATGTCAAATTGGGGCCTGGGTTCCGCTCCGCTACTTGCAACGGCAGCTACTCCGGTTTCAAAATCGGCGTCCCGGCGTCGGCTTCGTACCAGATAGACGGCTACGCAGCGTACGCCGGGCTGCAATACCCCGACCAGTTGGACGTCGAGTACGAGCTGCAAAAGAACAATGAGCGCACCATCCGGGGAAAAGCGGGCCAGGGCGGCCCCAAAATAGCCCTCAGCCTCCGCTACGGAGGGGGCAAAGTATATGCGTACTAGCCTTACATGCCGGCAGCCCGCTCCCAGCGGGCGCGGGCCAACAGGTAGTTGTACCAAGCGCTGAGCGCGTTGCGCTCCGCTTCGCGCAGGGCATAATCCGTATTCAGCAGTTCGCTGTACGCCAATTTGCCCTGTGCGAAGCGCTCCCGCTCGAGGGCGAACAACTGACGGCCCGCGGCTAGATTGGCCTGGGCCTTGTTCCACTGTACGACCGACTGCTGCACAGCGGTCCCTGCGGTCGAAACCTCGAAAGCGATTTCTTCTTGTTTCTTTTCCAGGTCCTGTTGGGCAACCATGCGCTTGACGGCTGCAATCTCCTGGTCCCTGCGCTTGAGCTGCCCGTCAAACAGCACGACCTTGGCCTGTAGGCCGATGAAGGCCAGCGGGAACCAGTTTTGCCACACGCTAAAGGTATTGCTCAGGTGCTGTACCGCCGCACTGCCGTAGAGGTTGAGGCTGGGTTGGTATTGTTTTTCGATACGGCCGGCCTCCAGCTCGGAAATCGCCAGGCGCTGCTGGTATTCGGCGATCTCCGCGCGTTTTTCCGGCTGGGCGGCGGGCAGTGGGCGGGGCGCTTCCGGGGCAGGCATCCCTGCGGTGCGCAGCGGGGTAGTGAGGGGAATCCCCGTTCGGTAGGCCAGTGCCTGCCGGGTCGAAGTCAATTGATAGTTCGCCTGCTCGTGCGCGGCCAATGCGTTTTCTACCTCTAACTGGCTGCGCAACAGCTCGGAGGGCAGAGCCGTGCCCGCATCGCGCCGGGCATAGGTGACCGCCAACAAGTCGCGGGCGCGCTGTAGTTTGTCTGCCGCCAGGCGCAGTTGCTCTTCGGAGAGGAACACCTCGTACCAGGCTTCCGAGACCTGGAGGCGCACTTGTTTTTTCTGTATCTCCAATACGCTGCCCTGCAGGGCGCGCCGCGCTTCCGCCAACTGCCGGTCAGTGGGTAAGGTCGGGTCAATCAGGGGGTAGGTGGCGTCCAGGGTGGCACTGATGTTGAACACCGTCCCGAAGCGCACCTTGCGGTCGCCTTCCCCCTGCCCCGGGTTGCTGAACACAGAACCCGGGATGATGGTCGTCGGGAGGATGAGGTTGCTGCGCAAATCGCCCCCCGCACCTAACACCGGCGCACGCCGCGCATCCAGGCGGGCTGCCTCCAACGCGGCACCCCGCAGGTTGAGCTCCTGGTTGCGCAGGTCGTAGCTGTGGGATACCCCACGGCTCAGCGCCTCTTCCAGCGTCAGGGCCAGGGTATCTTGGGAAAAAGAGGGGGTTAAGACGATACAAGCGCAAAGGGCGCAAAACATCATTTTCATGCCGGATAGTATTTAACCGTGAGAAGCGTATGAAAAGACTTCTTTTGTTGGATGAAAACAAATAATATTTTTAAAAAAGTGTCTATTTTTTATGCTTTATGTTCTGAATATCGCAGACGGTTCCAGCCCTGCAATCCGCCGGATAGCAAAGGAGCTTCCGGTGAACGCGATGAAAAGGGTGATCCCGAAAAAGCCCAGTTTCATCCACAATGGGTAATCGAAAATCGTTCCCGCCTGTGCAATGCCGTTTCGGAAGCCGATGACCAGGGCAAACCCAATAAAAAACCCGACGATGGACACCAACAAGGCCTGCGTCAGGATCAGGCGGCGGATGTAGCCGTTGGTAGCCCCGATGGCCTTTAGGGCCCCATAATCGCGTATGCGGTCTATCGCCGCCGAGTACAGCGTGAGGCCGATGATGACAAACCCCGTGATCAGGGCAAAGACGATCAGCGTCCCCACCGAAAATCCGATGCCGCTGGACTTGAGCACTTCGCCTACGGTGCTGCGGCTCAGCTCTTCGCCCGTCCAGGCGCGCAAGCCCTCGAGCTGCCGGTTGACATGGAAAATGATCTGTTCCCGGGGTACGCCGGGGTCCCACTCCAACAAAAAAGCATTCGCTTTGTCGTTGGGGATGCCGCCCAGGTAGCGGGCCCGCTCGATGGTCGTGAACACATAGACCCCGCCGAAGGAGCTCACCCCACGGGTATTGCCGGCGATGAACACCTGCTTGCCGTTGATCTCGAAATAATCCCCGATCCGGGCATCGCCCAAGGCATCCCGGTCGAAGTACTCGGTCATGACTGCCCCGTCTTTCAAGAGATCGTCGCGCTTGCCTTCGGATACGTTCCAGGGGCCTCCCGCCCAGCGCGGGTACTGGGAGCCCACCATGAGGATACCCGCTGTTTTCCCATTGGCAAAACGCGCCGTGCCGCCTGCCAGGATCAGCGGGTTGACCGCAGTGACGCCGGGGATACTGGCCAACTCCCGCGCCTTGCGCATGTCGAGCGCCGACAAGGAGTTGACGTTGGTGCTCTTATCGTCCACGACCCAGATGTATTGCTCATTGTTGCGCGACAACGAACACATGGCATTGGTCAGGAAAATAAAAATGCCGCTCTGCTGCCCGATCAAAAAGACCGACAGGATGATGCCCGACATGGCCCCAATGGATTTTGCCTTGTCGTACAAAAGAAAACGTAGCGCCGTCTGAAACATAGCAAATGCGTATCAAGGGGTGAAAGAACAGAGCCAGGCGTCCTATTGGTCCAACGTGATGACGCACTCCACACGGCTGCCGATGAGCACGGAAGCGCTGTTGTCGAGCTGCACGCGGATCTCGCGCACGCGCCGGTCTTCGAGGTTGTCGGCCCGGTCGGAGAACAAGGATTTTTTCTTGAGGTAAGGCCCGGTGAATACCACCTTGCCCTTGCTCAATACTTCCCGGCCGCCCTGGGGCCGGATAAAGGCCGACATGCCTTCTTTCACGCGCAGCGCATAGAGCTCATCCACCTCCGTGACGGCGATGTACGGCCCTTCCACGGCAAATTCGCCGAGCGGGGAAGCCGCGTTCAGGTAGTTGCCCGGTTTGACCTCGCAGGACAGAAAGGTGCCTGCTAACGGTGCGCGCAGGGTTTTCTTCCCTACCTGTGCCTGGTTGTAGGCCAACGCACTGCGCAATTCTTCCAGCAGCGCCCGCTGTTGGGCGACGAGGGCCTGCTGGGCTGCCACTTGCTTTTCCAGCTCCTCGACCTGGTAACGGCTGTCGTCCACGGCTTGCTGGGTACCTGCATTGCCCTGCAGCAGCTTGAGCTCCCGCTGATAGGTATTCCGGGCGGCAGATAACTTGGTTTGCAAGGGGCCGGTATTGGCTTGTGCCGCTTCGATGGCAGCTTGTTGGGTTTGGATGCGGCTCTGTGCCTGTTGTACCTGCGCTTGTTCCAGCACTGCGTCCAGGCGCAGCAGTACATCGCCTTTTTGCACAGATTGGTTTTCTGAAAAAAGGACCTCCTGCACAAAGCCCGCGCTCTCGGCCTGCAGCGCGATGATCTTGCCCGGCGGCTCTATGCGCGCGATGCCGACTACTTCGCGAACGGCAAAACTGGTGTCCATGCGCGCTCCGTTGGCGGTCTGCAGGGCGGCGTCTTCCGGCCCTTCTTTTTTTCCCCCGCAGGCGTATGCTGCCGCAGCGAGGGCAAGTATGCCCAATAGGCGTGTCCTGTACATATTCGTTGTGTTTATAGCGGAGTTGGGAGCGGCCAAAAAGCCCTTTTCCAGCTTCTAATGATCAAAAGAACTCGTTTCTTTTACAAACCCATTGTCCACGGTAACGATGCGGTGCGCGTATTTTTCCAACCTCGGGTCGTGGGTGACCACGCACACCGCTTTGCCCTGGTCGGCTAATACGCGCAATTCTTCCATGACTACCTCGATGGAGTTTTTGTCGAGGGCGGCCGTGGGCTCATCGCACAACACCAGCGAGGGGTTGGTGACCAGGGCCCGCGCGATGGCGATGCGCTGCTGCTGGCCCCCGGAGAGCTGCTTGGGCAACTGCCTGCGGTGGCTCGTCATCCCTACCATCTCCAGGGCTTCTTCGGTGCGCCGCCGCGACTCCCGCTCGGAAACGCCCATCAGGCGAAGCGGCATGCGCACGTTGTCTTCTGCCGACAACGGTGCCAGCAAGTTGAAGCTCTGGAACACAAACCCTATGCTGTTGAGCCGCAGACGGGCCAGTTGCCGCTCTTTGAGCCGGTTCACCTCCTGCCCGTCCACCCACAAACGCCCGCTCGTGGGGTAAAGCACACAGCCCAACAGGGAGAGCAGGGTCGTCTTTCCCGAACCGGAAGGCCCGATGATCAACAGGAGCTCCCCCTCCCGGATGTCCAGGGTGGTGGGCTGTAAGGCGATGATCTCCTCTTCCCCTACCTGATATACTTTACTTACTCCTTCCAGCCTGGCTATCATGGTGTACCGGAATTTTTTGAACGATTAGCCCTTTGAAGGGAGTGCTTTTTGGCTCTGTCTGCCGCTAAACGCTTCCCTTGCTACTTTTTTACTTCCCATTGTAATTCAAAATAGCGGAAAAGGTTAACGCGAAAGCATATTTTTTGAACCCCCATCTGAAAAACCGGATTTTTTTGCATCTTTAAACTTTCTGCGAAAGGGGTATCGAATAGCTCTTTTGTACACTACCATACCCTTAAAAACGTATCGTTATGCGCCTTTTTACCCTTGCTCTTCTCCTCTTGTCCGGCCTCGGCACCTTTGCACAGTCTGTATCGCAGCGCTTCGAAGCCGTTGGCTTTTCCCAGGTGCGTGTCGAAGACGCTTTTTGGAAGCCACGGCTTGAAAAAGTAGCCACCGTCACCGTCCCGGTGTGCATCGAACAAACCGAAGTCAAGACGCCGCGCATCCGAAACTTCGAAGTCGCTTCCGGCATGCGGGAAGGCCAGTTCCAGGGTATCTTTTACGACGACTCCGACGTCTTTAAAGCCTTGGAAGCCATCGCCTACGCCCTCAACAACCACCCCAGTGCCGAACTGGAAAAGAAAGCCGACGAGTGGATCGAAAAAATCGCCGCCGCCCAGCGCCCGGATGGCTATATCAACACCTACTACACCCTCACCGGCATGGACAAGCGCTGGACCGACATGAGCATGCACGAAGACTACAACGGTGGCCACCTCATCGAGGCAGCCGTAGCCTACTTCAACGCTACCGGTAAACGCAAGCTGCTCGAAGTGGCCATCCGCTTTGCCGACCACTTCGACGCGCTCTTCGGCCCCGGCAAACGGCACTGGGTCACCGGCCACCAGGAACTCGAACTGGCCCTGGTCAAACTCTACAACGTGACCCGCGAACCCCGCTACCTCAAATTAGCCGACTGGCTGCTCGAAGAGCGCGGCCACGGCCATGCCGTCGGCTACACCTGGACCGACTGGCGCGATACCGCCTACGCCCAGGACGTGCTGCCGGTCAAACAACAGACCCAGATCACCGGCCATGCCGTGCGCGCCATGTACCTGTACACCGGCGCCGCCGACGTCGCCGCCATCACCGGCGATGAAGGCTATATGCGCGCCATGCAGGCCGTCTGGGAAGATGTCGTCCACCGCAATATGTACATCACCGGGGGCATAGGCTCCTCCGGAAGCAACGAGGGCTTCAGCACCGACTACGACCTGCCGAACGAGCGGGCCTACTGCGAGACCTGCGCTTCCGTCGGCATGGTGTTCTGGAACCAGCGCATGAACCGCCTCACCGGCGAAGCCCGCTACGTGGACGTGCTCGAACGAAGCCTCTACAACGGTGCCTTAGACGGGCTCTCTGCCACGGGCGACCGCTTTTTCTACGGCAACCCCCTCGCCTCCAACGGACAGCACTTCCGCCGCGAATGGTTCGGCACCGCATGCTGCCCCGCTAACATCGCACGGCTCGTCTCTTCCGTAGGCGATTATATCTACGGCAAGTCGCAGGACGGCCTCTGGGTAAACCTCTTCATCGGCAGCACTACTACGCAGACGCTGGGCGGACAACCCGTCGCCATCCGCATGAAAACAGCCTACCCCTGGGAAGGGAATGTGCAAATCGCCGTGGACCCGGCACAAAAAACCCGCTTCTCCCTCTACGTGCGCATCCCCGGCTGGGCAGGTGCGGAAGCTGTACCGGGGGGTCTGTACCAGTTCATGCAAGCCTCGCAGGCCGCTTCCGTATCTATCCGCGTCAATGGGGAAGTAGTGCCCTACCGCAGTGAGAAAGGCTATGCCGTCCTCGACCGGCAGTGGAAGAAAGGCGATGTCGTAAGCGTGGACCTGCCCATGGACGTCCGCCGCGTCGTGGCCCGCGAGGAGGTCAAAGCCGCACAGGGGCGCGTAGCCCTGCAGCGCGGGCCCCTGGTCTATTGCGTGGAAGGCGCCGACAACGACGGGCAAGCCTGGAACCTCATCCTGCCCGACCAGGCCCCTGTGTCCACCGCCTACCAACCCGAACTCTTAGGCGGCCTGACGGTGCTGAACTTCTCCGTCCCCACCGTCGCCGTCGCCCCCGACGGCCTGTCGGTGGCCATGAAGGAAAAAACCATTACCGCCATCCCCTACTTCGCCTGGGCCAACCGCGGCCAGAACCCCATGCAGGTATGGATCCCCAGAAAAATATCGGACATCAAAGTGAATTATTAAAACAGCTCACACCTTGGAACCACAACAACGACTGCTCTCTCTGGACATCCTCCGCGGCATCACCATTGCCGGTATGATCCTCGTCAACAACCCGGGCGACTGGGGCAACGTATATGCGCCCCTACTGCACGCCAAATGGCATGGCTGTACCCCGACCGACCTCGTCTTCCCGTTTTTTCTCTTCATGGTGGGCGTATCCATAGCCATTGCCCTGGGCAAACGCAAAGACCGCGGGGACGACCCCAGGGCCATGTACCGCAAAATAGGGGGCCGCACCCTTTCTATTTTCGGCCTCGGCCTCTTCCTGACGGCTTTTCCCCACTTCAAATACGAGGGGGCACCTCTGCTGCAAACCGTGCACTACCTCCTCATGGGCGTCTTCATGCTCTCTGTCTTTGCTGCGGAGGCGCATGGTAGCAGTCGGCTCTTGCGCACCCTCATCTGGGGTGCTGCTGCCGGTATGCTGCTCATCGGGCTGAGCGGGCACTACCACCTGAGCACTTTGCGCATTCCCGGTGTCTTGCAGCGCATTGCGCTCGTCTATGGCATTACGTCGCTTATCTTCCTGCACGTTTCGCTGCGCGGACAAGCGCTGCTCGGCGCCGGCCTGCTGCTCCTCTATTGGGGCCTCATGGCCCTGGTGCCCGTTCCCGGCGGCATCGCGCCCAACCTGGAGCCCGAAACCAACTTGGGTGCCTGGCTCGACCGCGCTATCCTCGGCACCTCCCACCTGTGGAGCCAATCGAAGACCTGGGACCCCGAAGGCCTGCTCGGTACCCTCCCCGCTGTAGGCACCGGCCTGGTCGGCGTGCTCAGCGGGGAGCTCCTGCGCTCGGCTTTGCGCCCCGTGGAAAAATGCAAATGGCTGCTCATCAGCGGTGCGCTGCTCGTGGTATTAGGGCAGGTCTGGAACCTCGCCTTCCCCATCAACAAAGCCCTCTGGACCAGTTCCTATGTGCTCTATGCGGGCGGGTTGGCGCAGCTTGCCCTCGCGCTCATCTACTGGGTAGTGGACCTCAAAGGCATCCAGAGCTGGGGCACGCCCTTCCGGATCTATGGGGTCAATGCGCTCTTTGCCTTCGCGTTGTCCGGTATTTTTGCCAAGCTCTTGTCGGCTATCAAATGGCAGGATGCGGCGGGGGAAGCCCAGACCCTCAAGGGCTGGCTCTACGAAGGGTTTTTCACCCCCTTTCTTTCCCCGGTCAACGCCTCGCTCGCTTTTGCGCTCTTCAACGTAGGCGTGCTGTTTTTGTGTTGTTGGGGGCTTTACCGGAAAAATATTTTCATAAAAGTATAGTAGACTTGTTGCGAGGGGAATCATCGAGGGGTCAAAATGGCTCTTTTTTCCCTCCTCGCTGACCCCTCGCAACAAGTCTAGCCTGCTGCCTGCTCAATTGATGGGGCCTTTGTCGGTTTTGGCTTCTATACTGTTTTGGACGGTTGCCGGCAGGGCGGAGAGCACGTCCACCTTAGCGGCGGCTTCGATGTCGTCCACGGGGACGCGGAAGTCGGCCCAGTGCAGGCCCGACACGTCGTGCCGGTTGGGGATATCCACGGCGATGACGCGGGTATCTTTGTTGACGCGGTTGAGGTCATCGCTGCCTTTGGGCAGTACGAGGATTACTTTCCAGACACTGCGCGGCACGGTGATCCTGCCGTTGGAGATCTTTTCCTTGAACCCGGCGCTCCCCGTGCCCCCGGTGCCGTAGCTGCCCATGATGATGTACAGCTCGTTGCCCTGTTCGACCAGTTTGCGGGAGTACTGCTCCAACTGGCTCCAGGGGCCCTGGTTGTTGCCTGGGGCTTGGGGGATCATGTTGGTCATGAGGAAGGTGGCGCTGTTGTCGGCTGCGGTTTTGGTGCGGTCGCCGGAGGGGCAGTTGTGGCCCCGGTCAAAGCCCGACGCGCTGTAGTTGGTGGCCAGTACCCGGTACCAGCCGGCGGGAAGGCGGGTATCGGCGCGGAAATCGTCCTGCCGGTCCACTGCGCCCAGCCAGGCGGCCCCCAGGTACCAGCTCACCCAGTTGGGGGTGGCGCGGGAGCGGTTGTAGGAGAGGCTGTACTGCGTGGATTCCATCAAGTAGTTGTTCTCGTCCTTGACGTCGGCAGTGGCGTTGGTCGGGTTGCCCATGGCCAGGTTGAACGCGCGCAGGCTCCCGGATTCCTCCGGTACGCCTTCCTCTACCTGGCAGTTGAACAGGAATATGGCAAAAATACTCAAGAAGAAACGGGTGTGCATGGTGCTTGTTTTTTGCAAAAATAACACAATTTGTTAAAAACAAAAATACATGGCCGCTGTGCCAGAAGTATTTTGCCATTTCATTTTTCAAAATAAAATAATGAATACACAGATTTTATTTAATTTTATTTTAAAAAACACTACAAAACATATTATTTCAAAATATTTTTTGGTAAAACCGGATAAAAAAGGGGGTTTGAGACAACCGCTGCCCAAAAGGCACCACAATCCTATAGGATAGAAAAAACTAAAAAAGCCCTATTTTCGGCCAATATCGCCTCAATACGCAACACAGATGAAAGGTATCCAGGGAACATCGAACAAAACCTATCGCCAACTGATGGGGAACGGATTGCGGTATGAAATCCCGAAATTCCAACGGGATTACACCTGGGAGTCCGAACAATGGGATGACCTTTGGCAGGACATCAAAGACTTGTTGTCCGATGAAGACCATGAACACTACATGGGGTATTTAGTCCTTCAGACCACCGACAACAGAGCGTTCCAGATCATTGATGGCCAACAACGGCTCACGACCATGAGCCTGCTCGTGCTCGCCGTCTTGAAATCCCTGAAAGACCTCGCCGAAGCCGGTGTGGATGCCGAAAACAACTTAAAAAGAAAAGACAGCCTTTTGAACAGCTATATCGGATACATAGACCCCGTCACCCTGATCTCCAACAATAAGCTCAAACTGAACCGAAACAGCGACGACTACTACAAACAACACCTGGTATTGCTGAAAGACCTGCCGCTCAGAAATACCAACGCTTCTGAAAAACACATGCGGGAATGCTTTCTCTGGTATTACGAAAGGGTGAAAAAAGAATTTACCACCGGGGAAAGCCTCGCCACCTTCCTGGACCGTATCGTGGACAAACTATTCTTCACCGCAATCGAGGTGACCGACCAGTTGAACGCGTTCAAGGTGTTTGAGACCCTGAACGCAAGAGGCGTCCAGCTATCCGCATCCGATTTGTTGAAAAACTACCTCTTTTCGGTCGTGGACGACACCAAGCCCCACCGCTCTGAAACAGAGGAACTGGAAAATATCTGGAGCAAAATCGTGGGAAAATTAGGCGAACAAAAATTCGAAGAGTACCTGCGCTGTTACTGGAACAGCACCCACAAACCCACGGGCAAAAAGAACCTGTTCAAAACCATCAAGAGCAGTGTCACGTCCAAAACCCAGGTGTTTGACCTGATCAGGAGCCTGAGCGACACGGCGGATATCTACCTGGCCATCCAAAACCCCGAAGACGAATACTGGAAAGACCAGCCCGGTACCCGGAAAGCCTTGAGGGAATTGAAGCTGTTCCAAATCCGGCAAACCCACTCCCTCTTTTTATCCGCCGTCAAACACCTAAAACCGGACGATTTTACAAAATTGGCGAAAATCTGTGCGGTGATCTCCTTCCGATACAATATCATCGGTGGCCTGAACCCCAACGCACAGGAAGACGTGTACAACGCCGTAGCCCTGAAAATAACCGCCTCCAAAAGCTTCTCCCCCGGAGACTTCCAAGCGGTCTATGTACAGGATTCTAATTTTGAAAATGATTTTTCCACCAAGGAATTCAAAAACACCTCCCGAAACCACAAAATCGTCAAGTATATCCTGTCCCGGATCGAAGTCTACCGATATGCCAACGAAATAGACCCCGACAGCGACCTGTTTACCATCGAACATATCCTGCCGGAAAACGCCAAGGATACCTGGGGGGAGTTTTCTTTCGAAGCTATACACCGCTCCGTCTATCGCTTGGGCAACCTTACGTTACTGGAAAAAAACCTCAACCGCGAAGCAGGCCAGTTGCCCTATACCGAAAAAACCAAGTGGTTTCAACAATCCAACAGCGAATTGACCAAAGCCATCCCTGTCCATTTCCATTCGTGGGATGAAGACAAATTGGCGGCCCGCCAAAGGGAGTTGGCGAAACACGCCAAAGCGGTCTGGAAAATCCAGGAACTGAGCTACTAAAATACCTTTTTTAACCAAGCAACCCATAAAACGCCATGAGACCCAACCTGCTTCCGATGCCCCTGCTATGGGGCTTCGCACTTGCTGCCGCCCTGGGCTGTACCTCCCACCTCGGCATAGACAAACACCCCTCCCTGGCCTACACCGCCTACACCCCGACACCCGGCGATACCCGCATCTCCCGGAAAGCCTACTTCGACAAACTCCAGGGGTTCTGGCTGGGCACCTGTATCGCCAACTGGACCGGCCTGGTCACTGAAATGGATAAAATCGGCAATATCGGCGAAATACAGACCGGGCCTTTTTACACCCGGAACGATTGGGGCAAGCCCGACCAGCCCAGCATCTGGGGCCAGGGCATCCCCAGCGCGATTTCGCCGACCATAGACTTTGTGCTCATGGCCCCCGATACCGCCTGGGGCGCCGACGACGATACCGA
>JBEGMH010000063.1:0-13327 GCA_041183125.1 Bacteroidota bacterium
CACAAAGACCGGGGGGGCAAGCTGCGCGCCGGGCCCGTCTGGGACTGCAACCTGACGTTCGGTAACGATTTGTTCACCTGGGGCTTTAACCGGGGCTGGGCCAATGTGTGGCAGTTTGACAATGGGGACAACACAGGGCCTTTCTTTTGGAAGAACCTGTTCCTGAGCACTCCTTTTCAGTGCCGTTTTGCACAGCGTTGGAAGGCGCTCAGCGCACCTGGGCAGGGATTGGGCTACGAGGCCATAGCACAGCGCATAGACCGTTTGTCGGCACTTATCGCCGAGGCAATCGTTCGGGAGAAAGAGCGCTGGCAGGTGCCCGGTACCCACGCCAACCAGGTGGGCACGCTGAAGTACTGGCTGCAAGCCCGGACCGACTGGATGACGGCGACCCTGGGCAAAGTAGCCCCTTGCTCCCCAACGCCCCTACCAAGTTTGGTCATTTCCCGGATTCACTACAACCCACTGGCTACGGCCGGTTTTAGCTCAGACCAGCTCGAACACATCGAAATCACAAATACCGGTGCCGGGGAAGCCGACGTAAGTGGGTTCTACTTCCGCGACCTGGGCATTTCCTACCAGTTCCCCGCCAGTTCCCGTGTAGGGCCCGGGCAGCGGGTGTATATTTGCAGCAACCCGGCGGCTTTTGAGAAAGCTACGGGCCTGCCCGCATTCGGGCAGTTTTTGCGGAACCTGTCCAATAAATCCCAGAAACTCAGCCTTGCCAACCCTTTTGGCGACCTGGTAGACTATGTGGAATACAAGGATACCGCCCCTTGGCCGACCGAAGCCGATGGCAAAGGCGCTTTCCTGCGCTTGCGCGACCTGGGCAGCGACAACGCCCTGGCAGAAAACTGGGAGGCATTCTCCCCGGTCTCGGCAGCCAGAACCGTACAGGCCGCGGACGCCGTACATATTTATCCGAACCCGGTGACAGACCTATTGCATGTGGAAAGTAAAGACGGCCCTATTCAGACTCTCATCATCAGCGACCTATCCGGTGCCCTGCGCGGGGTATATCCGGTGAACGCCCCTAATACCCGTCTGGACGTAACGAGGTTTGCGCCGGGGATGTACCTTCTCCGCACAGTATTTGCCGATGGCCGTGTGCAGGTAGGAAAATGGGCGAAGGGACGCTAGCGGTTTCCTGCCGTCCGAGCTTTTCCCAGCTTTTCCCAGCTTCTGATAAAAAAGCTCATCGCTCCAAATCCCTCTGCCGGATATGGGGCGCGATATGTTCGCCCGGAAGGAGCTCTGGATAGGGATCGAGGCCTAGTTGGGCAGGGGAGGGGCCGACCCAGGAACTCTGTATTCCTCTGATACGCAGGGTCTTGTTGGCCGGGTCGAGGGTCAGCGTGGCAAAAAGGCTATCGCGGTAGGGGCAGGTAAGCGCGGCGAAGGGGTACTTTTCCATGATGTCAGCGGAATAGTTGGCGTGTTTGAAGCGCTCGCCCACCCAGTAGTAGGACGCGGAGTTGAGGTGCAGGTAAGGGATGCCTTGTACGCGCAGCAGGTAGTCCACGTGGGAGTGGCCGTTGATGGCCAGCAGTACGTTTTTGGGAAAAGCAGCGAGGATAGCCTGCACCTCGGAGGCGTCGTCCACGGCCAAGGGGCCCGCCAGGGGTTGGTGGGAGAGCACGATTACCGGGGAGTTGGCGGTCGCCAATTCTTCCCGAAGCCAGTTGCGCTGTTCGGGCCCTATAAAACTGGGGTATCCTCCTTTGTAGCGCGGGGAACCAGGCTCATTGCCGTCCAGGACGAGGAGCCGGATGCCCTGTATATCCCTTGCGTAGTAAGGGGCGGGCATGCCCCAGGCAGACAAGCACTGCGCCTTCGTGTGGCCACTATCGGTGTCGTGGTTGCCGAGGACATGGAGGGGCAAGGCACTGCTTTCGTTAAACTGTGCTATGACCGACTGGTTGGCTGCTTTGGGTAG
This sequence comes from Bacteroidota bacterium, assembly GCA_041183125.1. Taxonomy (GTDB): domain Bacteria; phylum Bacteroidota; class Bacteroidia; order Chitinophagales; family Saprospiraceae; genus JADJPL01. Next base: position 1,937 of record JBEGMH010000063.1, read on the forward strand.
GGCAAAATCGCCTAATTGTACCGTGGCATCGGGCTTCTCTTTTTTCATAGCCTTTAAAAACGCCTGCAGGCGTTCCGGCCCGTCGTGTATGAGATCCTGGTGCAGGTCGGTGATCAAGCCCAGGGTGACAGGAGTATCGAGCCGGGTAGCGGTGGCGCGGACAGCTTCCGGGAGGAGAAATACAACAGATCCCGATAACAGGGTCTGAAGATGTTGACGACGGTTCATGGCCATACCTAATGTTTTTTTGGCTAACGGTTAAAAATCAGCTTCAGCACCAGCAGGAGGAGAAAAAAGACCGTGCACGCCGGCCAGACGAAGTAGTACAGCCAAAACGCAGCGCCCCCACCGCTCGATTCGTTCCACATACTCTCGCCGGAGGGGGTATTGGCCAACGCCATAAAGACCGGCGACAGGAACAAGAACGCATTCAGAACCACCAGTATGTTCAAGACCACACCCCGCTTGCTTTTGCGGTCTCTGATAAAGAGGAGCCCAAGGTTCAACAGAAAAGGAAGGAGTAAAAGCAATAGGGTGCCCATCATGGTGTGCGTTTAGGGCGAAAGTAGTCAAATCTTTGGATGGGTATCCCTTTGGCCTCTTGTTTGTTTGGGTAAAAGGTTTATTTTTACACAAGTAATCCTGGGCGTGTTTGGCCTGGTATCTTCCCACTAACCTATGTGCAAGGATAAAAATGGGCAATTATGAATAGAAAAAACCACTGGGAAACCGTTTACCAGACCAAAAGCCCGGAGCAGGTAAGCTGGACGCAAGAAGTCCCCCAAACTTCCCTGGCGTTCATCTCTTCGTTTGGCGTAGCGAAAACCGCCCGTATTATTGATGTTGGTGGGGGAGACAGCAAACTGGTGGACCATCTACTTGAACAAGGCTTTGAAAATATCTCCGTTTTGGATATTTCTGAAAAAGCACTGGAAAAAGCAAAAAGCCGTTTGGGCGACAAAGCCAAAAAAGTGGACTGGATTGTCAGCGATATAACCGAATTTGTACCCAACACGACCTTTGATATTTGGCATGATCGCGCCACCTTCCATTTTTTGATCACGACGGAACAAGTATCAAAATATATGGAGATTGCAAGAAAATCGGTGAACGGCTTCATGACGATTGGAACGTTTTCCGAAACCGGGCCGACAAAATGTAGCGGGCTCGACATCAAACAATACACAGAGCAGACCCTGACCGACGAACTGAAAAATGGGTTTGACAAAATTCGCTGTATAACAGAAGACCATACCACGCCCTTCAACACGACACAGAATTTTCTGTTTTGTAGCTTTAAGAGACAGGGCAACTGATAGCTTGCGAGGGGGTCGTACAAGGGCAAAAAGGCACTTTTTTTGCCCTTGTACGACCCCCTCGCAACAAATCGAATAGGGTCTTTTCAGCTTCTATCGCACCAAATACAATACGCCATGCCGGCGCGGCCGCCCCTTTTCGTCCGGCATGCCTGCCCAGTAGCTCCCGTCTATAAACCGGGCGTAGTGTACCTTCCAAACAAAAGCACCTGCGGGGATCTCCCCGTCCAGAAAAACCCCATCCCAGGATTCGGATGGGCTGCCTTCTTCATCCAGGGCCGTGGTCTCCCAGACCAACTGTCCCCCTCGGGTGTATATGGCCAGGTGCCAGGCCTCTAACCCAATTCCTTTGGGGGTGAAAACCTGCTTTGCAGCATTTGTATTCGAAGGCTCCAGGATATTGGGAATAAACAACCCGCTCAGCGTATCTAAATCGAGGCGCTGAAATACGGTATCGGAACACGCATATTTATTGGTCGCCCAGTGCGCGATGTTTCGGTCAAACCGGGATATGAAGCGATGGGTGGTATTTTTATCCCGGGAAATGATTCCACCGCTCAAGTCCCAGCCAAAAGATATGGCATCCGGACTGGATTTGTCCAAAAATTGAAAGGTGCTGGGCGGTAAGGTCGGGTCTTTTTCGATTTGAAGGCCTGCCACCGGACGGGGAAGCACCTCCAGGTATTCGGGTAGGTTTAGGGTATCCATGCAGCCACTCCCATTTCCTACTATCAGTGCTACGGAATACATACCGGGCTGACGTATCAAAACGGTGGGCTGTCGCGTGGTATCTAACGGCAAACCAGGGATAGACCAACGATAATACGTCGCATTTCTGGAAAGGTTCTGGAGCGGGAAGGTAGCATCTTCACACAAAACCGGATCCAAGACTTCAAAATCGGCTATGGGGATATCGAATGCCTCGATGGTTGTGGATACGGTATCCGTACAAAGAAAACTGTTCTGTGCAATGAGTTGTACGGGATGTACCCCTGCTTTGGCATAGTTCGCACAAGGATTTCGAAGATTGGAAACAGGCGCCCCATTTCCAAAGCTCCAGGTATAGGCATCGGAACGTAAGGAGGTATTTTGAAAGCATATCGTCTGTGGAAGGCCACAAGGCTCGGTCGGTTCCGCGATAAAACCGGCTTTCGGTTTGGGGAATACATTGACTTTAACATAGGTCGTATCCTTTGCGCACCCAAATTGATCCGTCGCTCGCAGGGTAATGGGATATTCGCCACTGGTCTGGTACACATAGGTACCTGGATTCGCACCTACCTTGCTCCCGCCGTCGCCAAAATCCCACAAGTAATAGTAGCGGTCGGGGCGATCGGTGGTGTTTTTCAGCGTAACGGGGTGGGGTGGACATCCAAATAGCGGGCTCACGTCTAATTGGGGCGCGGGCAAAGGCCGGATGGTGATATCTTTGGTCGCTTTTCCCGGGCATCCATTCCGTGCGGAATACGCGGTAAGGTGTACCGGATAGGTGCCCGGCTCGCGGAAGGCGTGAACAGGATAGGTTTCGCTGGAGGTGGCCTGGTCTCCGAACGCCCATAGGTATCCGTTGATCTCTTTGGCAGGACTCGAAAACGGCACCTCTGCCCGTGCACAGGCGTAGTCCGGGGCGCTTATGGTTACTTCCGGCGAGGGATACACCCGTAGGTTGGTTGAGAACATATTTTCGGAGCATCCGTTGTTCGCCAATAAGGTCACGCGGTATTCTGTCACGGTGTCACGGGCGGCCAAAAACACAAAACTGGTATCCTTTACATTGCTGGTATGGTCATTCTGGTCAAAAAACCAGTTATAGACCACCAGCGAATCCGGCGAGGAGCTGTTTTTAAAGGAAACGCGGAGCGGCTCGCACCCTTCGGTCAAATCTACTTCAAAAAAAGCGCGGATACTGTCGGGTTTTACAATTACCTCTTGAACGGAAGTATCGCTGCCACATTCGTTAAAGGCGAGCAACTCGAGCGTATACACGGAATTACCTGGCCCGGCAGCCCGTAGGATCTGATCCGGGGCTATGGAGTCTTTTGAAAACAAGGTGCCATCCAAATACCATTCAAACCGATCCGGCCGGCCTTTGGTGAGGTTGTTGAATACCACTTTGGAGGGGGTACAATTAAATTTTTGGTTGATCCGGAGGTCGGAAATGGGTTTGGGAAAAACAATCACCGAATCCCGATAGCTCCTTGTCCCGCAAACATTGGTAGCGCTTAGGACAATATAGTAGGTGGTATCTTCCAGCCCTTGTTGGTAATACACGGTTTCGGGTTGCTCCAGCTTGTTGATCGGCAGCCCGTTGCCAAAATTCCAGGCGTAGCGCACGGACTTGAACCCAATGGTTTTATTGGTGAACTGAACCGGAAGTACGGCACAGCCCATCGTCGTGTCTTTTTCAAAAGATACGATGGGAGGGGCAGATACATATAATTCCTGGGCGATAGAATCGGTACATCCGTATTCGTTGATTGCGGTCAGGTGAACGGAATGAAAGCCAGTGTCCACAAAAATGTGCTTCGGATTTTTTTCCTCGTAGAATTTCTTGGGATCCACCCGCCATTGATAGCGGTTTGCGCCCTGGCTTTGATTGTTCAGTGCCACAGGTACCTGCACGCAAACACTGTCTGTCACTTGAAAACCGGGCACGGGCAGGGCGCGCACATGTACCGTAAACGGATCGCGTTGGATACACTGGGTGCCCGCTAATTGGTAGTTGTAGGTTAGCTTGTACATGCCCGCTGCCAACTTGTTCGGGGTAAAATATCCGAGTAAAGTATCTGCTACCCCCTCGCCCAGGTACCAGCCACCGCCTGGAGTACCCCCTTTCAAAACGACTATTGAATCTGAAATACAGGTATTTAGGTCAGGCCCGGCATCTACGTAACTCAAATCTACCACCAATATATCCTTGTATTCCGATACGGTGCAGGCCCCGGTAGTGAATTTGTACCCCAGCGACGTAATGCCCCCACGGGCAATATCCGGGTTAAACTGCCCGGTCTGGGTAACCACCCCTATTCTTTGCAAGGAATCCAACCAGATCCCACCTATTGGGGTAACGGGTGGCATTTGATATATGCCCTCATTCATGCATATAGTATCGGTTGGGCCTAAATCGAATGTTGGGATGGTATCAATAAAAATTGTATCCGATACGATCGTGCTTCCACAAAAGTTAAATGCCTGAAGGGTGTACAAGTACTCCCCGCCTTTGCCATACGCCACTGATTTGGGAAAAAGCACCGAAGAAACGGCTGGGTTCCCTCCGGGAAAAGCCCACTGCACACTGTCAACCCGGTATTTCAAATAGTTGATGATCGGAGTCAAGGAAACCTGTTCACAAAAGCGGTCCTGGCCGGTCAAGATAGGCTGTGGCTTGGTCATCAGGGTTAGGGTATCGCTCCAAGAGAAAGTACCGCATACTTCGTTGTTCACTTCTTGAATAATCACATATACCCCCGTATCCTTAAAGGTAAATTGCGGATTTTTTTCAGTAGGGACAAAACTGGTGTTGGAGCTAAATTCCCCTTCCACCCGCCAGGTATAGTTGAGCCGGTCGCCAGTAGATTTATTGGTCACCTGTACCTTGGCCGGAAGGCCACATATCGTATCCGCACTCAGCTCTGCATCCACTTTAATAGGCGTTAAAACGGAAAACGCTTCCGATGCCTCGGCACTCCCACAACCATTCTCCACTTTAACACTGATTTGAAAATCGCCAGAAGTGTTTATGGATAGTTGGGATGGAAAAAAATTGTCAAATGTCGTGATTCCGCTCTCCTTAGGGAATACCCAGGTCACTTTGTCAATGCGGTTTGTGTCGCTGAAGGCCGGATTGGGGGTGAAGGCAATTTGGCCACAGGCATCTTTTATTTCCGCCAATTGTACGCTTGGTTTTTGGCTTATCAAAATGGTGTCTTTGGCGCTTACTTCGTTGCAAACGGGGTTGCTCAGCTTCAAGGTCACGATATACTCGCCGGTATCGGGAAAAGAGAGGGTGGGTTCTTTGCTTTTCTCTCCGCCCCCGAATCCGACGGTGGTCTTTGGCCCTGCGGCGCTCCAGGCGTAGGCCAAGTCGTCCCCGGTGGAGCTGTTTTTTGTTTTGACGGAAGCTGTTTTGCAGGCAAAGCTGGTATCCAATTGGAACGCGGCCACGGGGCTTTGGAGGATGCGGAAGCTCGAGCTGTCGGAAGCGGTGCCGCAGCGGTTTTCTACCTGTACCTTTATCTGGAAGCTCCCGGTTTGGTTTAGGGTCAACGGGCCGGGGGCGTACTGGTCCGAGCTTTGGATGGACGCCTGTGCGGGGAAGGCCCAGCTCACCTTGTCAATGCGGTTTTTGTCGCTGAAGGTGGCGGAGGGCGTCAGGGTGAGCTGCCCGCACGCGTCGGGGATGGCGGCCAGGTCCACCGTGGGGGCGGTGCTGATGAGGATGGTGTCCGACGCACTTACGTCGGAGCACACGCGGTTGCTCAGCTTCAAGGTCACGATATACTCGCCGGTATCGGGAAAAGAGAGGGTGGGTTCTTTGCTTTTCTCTCCGCCCCCGAAGCTGAAGGTTGTCTTTGGCCCTGCGGCGCTCCAGGTGTAGGCCAAGTCGTCCCCGGTGGAGCTGTTTTTTGTTTTGACGGAAGCTGTTTTGCAGGCAAAGCTGGTATCCAACTGGAACGCGGCCACGGGGCCTTGGAGGATGCGGAAGCTCGAGCTGTCGGAAGCGGTGCCGCAGCGGTTTTCTACCTGCACCTTTACCTGGAAGCTCCCGGTTTGGTTTATGGTCAGCGGGCCCGGGGCGTACTGGCCCGAGCTTTGTGCGGATGCTTGTGCGGGAAAGGCCCATCGCACCCGGTCAATGCGGTTTGTGTCGCTGAAGGTGGCGGAGGGCGTCAGGGTGAGCTGCCCGCACGCGTCGGGGATGGCGGCCAGGTCCACCGTGGGGAGGGTGCTGATGAGGATGGTGTCCGACGCGCTCACGTTGGGGCAAACGGGGTTGCTCAGCTTCAAGGTCACGATGTACACGCCGGTATCGGGAAAAGAGAGGGTGGGTTCTTTGCTTTTCTCTCCGCCCCCGAATCCGACGGTGGTCTTTGGCCCTGCGGCGCTCCAGGTGTAGGCCAAGTCGTCCCCGGTGGAGCTGTTTTTTGTTTTCACGGAAGCCGTTTTGCAGGCAAAGCTGGTATCCAACTGGAAGGCGGCCACGGGGCCTTGGAGGATGCGGAACACCAGCGAATCAGCGGCTGTCCCGCAACTGTTTTCCACTTGTACCCTTACCTTATGTTCCCCTTTCTGGTTAATGGTAAAGGAGCTGGGAACGAACTTATCAGAGCTTTGTACCGTGGCCTGGGGGGGAAAGGTCCAGTTCACCTTATCAATACGGCTTTGTGAACTGAACGTAGCTATGGGGATAATAGTCGCCTGGCCGCACGCGTCGGGGATGGCAGCCAATTTAACCGTAGGTGGCTGGCTTACCAGGATGGTATCGGTAACCCGTATGGTGTCACAGGCGGCATTCGCGACAGCGAGGGTAATAATATACACTCCTGAATCGGGAAAGGTGAGGGTAGGTTGGGCGGCGGTCACGCTGGAGAACTGGACACGCCCGGGGCCGGATGCGCGCCAGGTATAGCTGAGGTTAGTACCGGTGGAGGTATTGGTGGGCGTGAGGGACTCTTTTATACAAACTTTATCTTTTGTCAGATTGAACGCGACGGTAGGGCCCTGGAAAACGGTGAAGGTATCTTTGACCGTGCTGGTTCCACAGGTGTTGGTCACCGCCAGGGATACAATATGGTTCCCTGGCGATGAAAAGGTTACCGGCGGTGGGGTTTGAGCGGAAGCGGAAGCGGGCGTGCCCCCCTCGAAAAGCCAGTTGTATTGCGTAATGGCCGCATTACAGCTTTTGATATCAGCCTTGGCACTCAGTGCGGTGGCCCCACAGGCATCCGGGATCGGTTGGATACTCAAGTTGGGCACAGAGCCCACCTCTACCGTTTGGGAAACGCTTTGATTCCCGCAGTCGTTGGTTACGGAAAGGGTAACCACATACTGTCCGCTGGATTCAAAGCGAAATTTGGGTTGGAAGGAGTTTTCATTTCCTTCGACAAAGCTCCATTTCCCGGAGGGGGCAGAGCACTCTGCGGCATTAAACTGGACGGTCCACTTATAGGTAGCTGCCTGGCATTCGCCCACGGTGCTCGAAGTATTGCTGAACTGTACCTCAAAAGGGACACAGCCTTTGAGGGAGCTGGCAGACATCGCGGCGGTCGGCGGTTGTATCACGCATACGGTATCCCTCACTACAGGCGCGGGGCAGCCGTACTGGTCGGTAAAGGAGAAGGAAACCGGAAATTTCCCTTTTTGGCCTGAAGAAAAAACCCCTGCCGCGCTGACAGTGGCCGGAAGGACGGTGCTCCAGGTACCACTGCCCTTTATACTTCCTTGTCCGGTTAGGGTTATGGTTTTCCCAACGCACAACAGGCCCGGCTTAGTGATGCTTGCAGTGGGAAACCCGTGCACGACCACCAGGGCGGTATCTTTCGCGGCGCAATTGGTGCCGTTGGACCCCTCGACAACATAAGGCCAGGTTCCGATCGGGGGGGTCACGGACACACTGGCTCCCTGTCCGGTTGCAGGAAGCATAGCGGTAGTGGGTGTCCATGCGTACGTAATACCACCCGTGGCGCTGAGGGTAGCCGATTGCCCGATACAGATATGGGTGGTATCCTGCGCGACTTTGATTGCCGGTTTGGTGTAAAGACTTACCGTGATACAGGTCTTTGCGGTGCAGTTATTGGCATTTTTTACCGTGAGGCAGTATTCCCCGGCATGTACGGCGCTGACGTTGGGGATGACGGGGGCACAGGAGGAGGAGCTAAACCCGTTGGGCCCTGTCCAGGAGCAGGTCAAACCAAGGGTATCCGGGTTTCTGAATACCAGGCTGGAACCCGGGCAAGGGGTGTTTGCCGTGGGGGTCGGGGGGGCTGGTACGGGAAAAACCGTGAAGGTCTCGGTCGTCTCGGTATTGTTGCATCCCTGGGTCTGCAATTTGATCGTATAGGTACCGGGAACGGAATAGGTGAGTACCGGTGGCTGTGCGCCCGTGTAGGTAGAAGCATTTGGGGCGGGAAAGGTCCAAATATAGGTGGGCGGGGAACCCGGGCACAAGCTCTGGCTTTTTAGGGCAGGCTGCACCCGCACCTGGCCGCAGGAATCGGCGATGGGGTTTATGGTGGAAACGACCGTACCCGATACGATGAGCTTGTCTGTGAAGGTATGCGTACCGCACTTGTTGGTGACCTTCAGGCTGATGCTATACTCCCCGGGCGTATCGAAACGGATCTCCGGATGAATGGAGTTTTTATTGGTGTTGTTGATAAACGCATAGCTCTCCTTCGCGCCACAATCGGAGGCGGTGAAGCCTACCGTCCACTCATACGTCGCATTTTCACACGCATTCAGCGTATTAGAGGTATTGGTAAACCTATTGACGAGGGGCGCACACCCTACAGAAGAAGACTTGGAAAAACTGCTCAGCGGGACCGGGAGGACGCAGATGGTTTGGATCATGGTGTCCCGTAAACACGCAATACTGTTGAACGCGACATCATAGATCATGATGATCTGATACGTTCCTGGAAGATCGAATTTGGCAGAAAAGCCTTCGTTACTGTTCAATGTGCCAGCAACAATGGAATATCCCGACTTAGGGATAATTTCCCATGAAGTCCTCATGGAATCGCGGCACATATTCACCGCAAAATATCGTGCCTTTTTGGATGTGTTTTTGAATGATATGGTTGTACCGGCACAATTTACCTTATCCGGTGCAACGGAAAAATTTGCATCCGGGGGCAGGTGCATGGTCACCTGTACCGGTACAGGCCTTGTTTGACAGGGATTACTAGCCTCAAAGGTGATATCGAACTTTCCGTTATTAGAAGGAAATTCAGGGTCACAGGAGCTCTTTTGAAATATATGGCTAAACGAAGGAGGAGGAGGGTGATTATAAACTGTAGTGTCCTTGGTTCCATCATTGACCCAAACCCTGTATTTGGTTCCCGGTGCGTTAAATTCCGTGTTCTGTATGGGCCAGGTGACACTTGCCGGAATACAGTTGCTCGTATTCGGGATATTCCCCAAGTTACCTCCTGGGTTATCTCCGTTGAAAAAATCAAAAGTATCCTGTTGAATACATCCGTTGATATCCCGAACCCGTACAATGATGTTGAAAAGGCCAATCTTCCGGTACAGATGGTTTGTCCCTTTGGGGATACTGTTTCCTTCAAAAACAGGAGATCCGTCGCCCCAGTCAATCATAAAGAATTGATTTATGGCCATCGTCTTAGAAGTATCCAGGATGGAGAGGAGATAATCGGGGTTTTGGCTGGTAGAACCGCATTTGACAAATGCCGGTAACAGCCCTTCGCTTGTAATACCAGGTTCAGGGAGGGTGGTAACATTGATGGTTACATCCTTGGCCAACGTGTCTGGAATACAGTTCCCTCGGGTTATCAGGGTTACTCGGAAGGTATGGCTTCCCTTTTTTTTAACTAAAAAAGTATGGGAAGGTGTTTTTTCGTTTGAAGTCAAGCCATCCCCAAAATTCCATTGATAGCTAATGCCGGTATTATTGTTTTCCGGCGAAAAGGACACGGAATTACATCCGGTAACGGTATAGGTAAAGTTGGCATTGCACGTTTGGGCGTAGGTGCTGGCAGGGAATACCAACAGGAGGCCGAAGAGGATGGACAGCGTATTTTTCATATCGGGAGTGGGGGTATTTTGTTTTAACTAAAAGAATATTCTCAGAATATTGGGGGATGTGCCGTTGTGGCATTTTAGAACCGGACCGGGCAATCGCCTTTGTACAATTCAAACTTGCCGATATCGCCGCAGGCCTTTTTTTTCTGCTTGCCGAAGCGCGTTTGCAGGCTTACTTCGACCACTCCCAGCGTGTTCTGCTGGTTCAGGCCGGTTAGGTTGATATCGTAGGTCAGCCCCATCACCGTGCCCGTTTCCCGTTTCCGCCAGGGCTTGCCGTCGTCAAACAGGGAGCGGAGGTCTATCCCGGCGTTGAGGATGAGCGTGGTGGTGTTGCGCGTGAGGAAACCGCCCGGCGTCAGCAAACCCGGCGGCGGTGGATTGTTGGGGAAATTGTATTGGACAAAAAAACCGCTATAAAACCCTTTGGAGAAGATATAGACGCCGGTAGTCTGCAAGTTTAGCTTCGCCCCCAACTGGCTGTCCCACCGAAATTGAGGCGACACGTACAAAGGTGCCGTCACGCCGAAATAACGCGGCACGCGGGCGGTAAACCCACCATGAACGGTAATGCGCTGCGGGATGCGCGACAAAGTGGACGGCTCAAAAAGCGAAACCTCCGGCTGGTTGATATTGGCCAACTGGAGCCCCAACGTAAACAAGGTTGCTTTGTCCCTGTTGTGCTGGATGTTCCCGCGAAGCAACAGGCCGAGGTTCATGTTCGGATAGAGCCTGCTGCGCAGCCGGTACGCGAAGGGGTCGCCCATAAGGCCGACCACCGGGTCGAGCTGATCGGAATAGATTAGGTAGTCGGAGTTAAATTGCTGTTGGTTGTACTGCAATTGGTACCCCACCCGCAAGTCCAGTCGCTGGATCTTCCCCGCTGCGCCCGCTTTGATCAGGTTGCGCTCATGGCTGACCGCTAGCGAAAAGCCTTGGGATACCAGGGGCGCCCCGCCCGCTTCGTCCCGGAAAGCACCAAAGGAAAAACCCATGTTCGCCCCGTCCAACTGCAGGAAACAGGGCGATTGAAGATCGGCAGTGGTACTGAAGGTGCGGAACCCGGCGCCCAAACGCCCGGATTCCCCGCCCGGTACCCCCACCCATTGCTCCCTGTAGTTCAGCGTAAGCGCCCCGCCCGGGTCGAAGCCTGCATACGCCGGGTTGAGGTAGATGCGGTTGGCAAAAAACTGCGAGAAGTAGGGATCCTGGGAAAGCAGGACCATTGGCACGCCAAAGAGTAAAAAGGCGGGTAGTAGAATCTTGAGGAGTAGTTTTATCATCGGTTAAGTAATTTAAAGGGTGGGAATAC
>JBEGMH010000064.1:0-5025 GCA_041183125.1 Bacteroidota bacterium
GGGGAAAATCCCCGCCCCCAAGATCGCCCCCGTCCACAAACTACAAACCGCAGCGCACCCCCCGTAAAAGAAGAGGCTAAAGAGGTCACCAAACGGGAAATAGAAGATAAAATCAAAGCTACTATGGCCCGCCTGACCGGTGCCTCCGGTGGCAAGAAAAAACGCCAGAAACTCCAGCGCGATAAACGGGACCGATTCCGCGAAAGACAGGAAATGCTCGAACAGGAGGCGTCTAACGCTAAACTGGAAGTGACCGAGTTTATCTCCGTACAGGAATTGGCCAACGTCATGGATGTATCCGCCTCCGACGTCATCACCGCCTGTCTCAACCTCGGCGTCATGGTCTCGATTAACCAACGACTCGATGCCGAAATCATCGAACTGGTCGCCGAAGAGTTCGGCCATGAAGTGGAATTCGTCTCCGTAGAAGAACAAGCCGAAGAGGATGTTGCCATCCAGGATGAACCCGAAGACCTGCGGCCCCGCGCCCCTATCGTTACGGTCATGGGCCACGTAGACCACGGCAAAACGTCTTTGCTCGACTATATCCGCAGCGCTAACGTGGTCTCCGGGGAAGCAGGGGGCATCACCCAGCACATCGGTGCCTATGAATTCGTTACCGACGACGGGCGAAAGGTCACTTTCCTCGATACCCCCGGTCACGAAGCGTTCACCGCCATGCGTGCACGAGGGGCTAAAGTAACCGACATCGCCGTCATCATTATCGCTGCCGACGACAGTATCATGCCCCAAACGCGGGAAGCCATCAGCCACGCCCAGGCAGCTGGGGTACCCATCGTATTCGCAATCAATAAAATAGATAAATCCAACGCCCAGCCGGAAAAAATAAAAGAGGAACTGGCCCAAATGAACCTCCTCGTCGAAGACTGGGGTGGAAAATACGGCTCCCAAGATATCTCCGCAAAAAAGGGGATCGGTGTCCCCGAACTGCTGGAACGTATCCTGCTCGAAGCGGAAATGCTCGGCCTTACCGCCAATCCTAATCGAATGGCTATTGGCACCGTACTCGAAGCTTCTCTCGATAAAGGGCGTGGCTATGTGTCCAAAATGCTCGTCCAAAATGGATCCCTCCATATCGGAGACTCTATCGTGGCCGGCGAATATTCCGGAAAAGTGCGCGCCATGCTCAACGAACGGGGCAAACGCCTCACAGAAGCAGGCCCCTCAACCCCCGTCCTTGTACTCGGCCTGGGTGGGGCACCGCAAGCCGGCGACCGCTTCAAAGTAGTGGAGAATGACCAGGAAGCACGCCAAATCGCTTCTAAACGGGCTCAAATCGTACGCGAACAGGTCAACCGTGCAACGCGCCGTATCTCCCTCGACGAAATCGGACGCCGCCTCGCCCTCGGTAACTTCAAAGAACTCAACCTTATCGTGAAAGGGGATGTGGACGGCTCCGTAGAGGCACTCTCCGATTCGCTGATCAAACTGTCTATCGAAACCGTACAGGTCAATGTCATCCACAAAGCCGTCGGCCAAATCGTCGAATCCGACGTACTCCTGGCTTCTGCTTCGGATGCCATCATCATCGGCTTCCAGGTCCGCCCCTCCAGCGGTGCCCGCAAATTGGCCGAACAGGAAGGGGTGCAAATCAAGTCCTATTCGATTATCTATGAAGCCATCGAGGAAATCAAAGCGGCTATCGAAGGGATGCTCGAACCTACCCGCGAAGAGCATATCACCGGACAGGTGGATATTCGGGAAGTCTACAAAATTAGTAAAGTGGGCACTATCGCCGGTTGTATGGTGCAAGAAGGCAAAATATCCCGCAATAGCCATATCCGCATCGTACGCGATGGTATCGTAATCTTCCCTACCCGAGAGGGCGCCCACGGGGAAGTAGCCTCCCTAAAGCGCTTCAAAGAGGATGTCAAAGAGGTCCGGTCGGGTATGGAATGTGGTATCAGTGTCAAAAACTTCAACGATATCAAGGTCGGTGACGTTATCGAGGTATACGAAGTAGTGGAAACCAAACAGAAGTTGAGTTAGCCAATAACTCGCCGAGCTGCTTTAAAACAGAGAGGGCCTTCGCGATATACCGCGAAGGCCCTCTCTGTTTTAAAGCCTTATCATTCAGCTTAATCCATTAGACTTGTTGCGAGGGGTCAGCGAGGTGGGAAAAAAGGGCCTTTTTGACCCCTTGATGATCCCCTCGCAACAAGTCTACTATGCGCGGTTCAGCAAAAACGCTTTGGGAAGATACAGGAGCAACTCTTGGCGGATGGCGATTTCGTCACCCTGCAGTTGGTTCCACTTCTTGATGCTCGCTGCATCGGTATTGAAAAGCTTCGCAATCTCCTCCAGGGTGTGCTCCTTTGAGACAACATACGTCATCCTAACCAAATCCCCGGATTTCAAGAGCTTCTGGTTCTCCGTACCGCCCAGGTAATCGCGCAACAGAAGCGACGCTTTTTCATTGGGAAGCATCAGGTAATACCCTTTCTCACTAGCAGGTACCACACCCTGTACAAAACCGGGGTTCAACTCGGCCAACTTGCTCAACGGCAAACCTGTAATGCGCGCAATTTCCCCAAAGGATATCCGCTGGTGTATCCGGATAGAGCGCAAATCTGTGGAAAAACTACCGTAGTTAGACGGCCGTAAATTATGGTGGAGGTGGTACTTGCTGATGTATGCCGCCGCAATAAACGCAGGTACATAGCGCTGGGTCTCCTCCGGCAGATAGTTTTTTACCTTCCAATAGTCCTTTGTGCCCGCTCTTCTCACGGCTTCACTCACTCTGCCCGTACCGGTATTGTAAGCTGCTAACACTAATGCCCAGTCGCCAAATTCCCCATACAGGTACTTCAACATGCGCATCGCAGCGTCCGTAGAGCGGTAAATGTCCATGCGCTCATCTACCCCTCCGCTCATGTTCAGTCCGAAGTGCGTCGCGGAGATCGGCATGAACTGCCACAGGCCGCGCGCTCCGACCGGCGACTTGATCGTGAGCATAAGACCGGATTCGATTAGCGGGAGATACTTCAACTCCTCGGGCAGGCCATACGCCTTGAGCTGGTGTTCAAAAATCGGGAAATACAGTTCGGAGCGGCCAAGGACGGCCTCTGTTTCGGTTTTTCCGGTCGTTACATACTGCCGGATTTTGGATATAACCTGTTCGTTGGCTTGTACAGGTATGGGTAGTTGCAATGCTTCCAGGCGGCTTTTTACCAATTGGAAGTCCCAGTTCTCAGCAGATTCGGTAATCGGATCTGCTTTGCACTGAAGGTTTTTTTTGGGTATGACCACAAATGCAGCAAGGGCCACAAAAGCGGCAACACGTGTCCATGGGATAAACATTCTTTATGATTTTGTTAAGCAAACTACAGCTCGACCAGCGAACCGAATCGGCTGCACTATTTTCCAGGGTTCGTTCAGATTTCGTTTGGATATGTTCTAACACGTTAAACTGCAAAACATTAGACGCAGTTATGAATACAAAACTATGCCCTTTTTACATGCGGCGCAATGTGCAGTTTTAATTTTAAGATTTATGCAACGTACACAAGCATTCATATAGGCAATGATTATTTTGAAATTCCACCTATAAACCTATTTATTTTTGTATTTATTGCGCGAATCTTGCGTATTTTTCATTTTATTTTTGACCAGACAAAACGTAGCCCTATATTTTAATCTTATCTTATTTTAACATTTTTTTAACTAAAATCTATCTCGAACCGGTCGGATATGCATAAGACTACTATACAAGTTCTTGCTTTCGGTATTGCACGCGATATCATGGGCACCTCTCTGTTCGATTTGGACGTCCGGGAAGGAATCAGCGTAGCGGCATTGCGGAAATATCTACAGCAAAGCTACCCGCCCTTAGCCGAACTTCGCAGCTTGGCCATCGCGGTCAACAACACCTATGCCCCCGACGAGCAGTTTATTCATCCCGGAGACGAGGTGGCGCTAATCCCCCCCGTGAGCGGAGGCTAAGCGGTGTAGCCTACACCGGGCGACTGGGCCGCACTTCAATCTTGCTGGGCAGGGTACGGGGATGCATATACAACAAATCGCGCACGATCTGCCCTATGTCCTCTGGCTGTATTTTCCAACTGTCCTTTGGGTTGGGAACGTGGTCATTGAAATAGGTAGCTACTGAACCCGGCATAATCGTGGTGACTTTCACCCCCGCGTTGCGCACGTCGAGCATAACCGCCTGCGTAAAGCCCACCAACCCGAATTTACTCGCGTTGTACGCAGCCCCTCCTGCAAAGAAATTGGCACCGGCTAAACTGGCAATCGTGATGAGGTAGCCCTTCGAAGCCTTTAGCGCATCAAGCCCGGCTTTTACGGTGTGGAAAACCCCCGTCAGGTTGGTATCTATCGTTTCCTGCCATTGTTCCGGGGTCAGGGTATCTATGGGCGAAAAATACCCGATACCGGCATTAGCCACTAGTACGTCTATCCTGTGCCACGCTGCCAGCACTTTTTCTACACATGCCTGCTGTGCAGCAAAATCGCGCACATCCGCCCCCAGGCCCATCGCCCGCCCAGGCCCTATCGCATTCAAACGCCCCGCCGCCGCGAGGGCTTCCGCCTCGTTGCGGCTACTTATCGCTACATACATGCCTTCCCGTACCAAGACCTCGGCAATCCCGTATCCAATCCCTTTGCTACCCCCCGTGATCAGGGCAGTCTTTTCCGCTAATGTCGCCATAGATTCATTTTTAGATGGAACAATCCTGGGGAGTGCCTGGTTCTTATCCGCCCTACCCATGGCAAGCACTCCATTATCAGACCAAACACCCTTGGATATAATAGACTTGTTGCGAGGGGTCAGCGAGGTGGGAAAAAAGAGTCATTTTTTATCCATACAAAGGCTTTTTGAGGGAGTCTAACTGCCTTAGATGACCGAAAAAAGGCACAGTGTGGGCAAAAAAGGGCCTTTTTGCCCCCTTGATGATCCCCCTCGCAACAAGTCTAATAAAGCAAGTATAAAATGGTTTGAAATATGGCCTGTAAAACTTAATTTCGTTGCATGTAGGAACATAAAAT
>JBEGMH010000065.1:0-8725 GCA_041183125.1 Bacteroidota bacterium
AAAAAATATTTTGAACGAGCGCTTGTTTTTTTGATTTTGCACGGCAAAATCAAAAAAACAAGCGCTCGTTCATTATTTTATTCTTCAGGCCGGGGCGGTGAAATACTTTTTACACAATCCCCTTAGGTTAAAGATTGGTCTTCCCGTATCGCACCCCATTCTCATATTTAACGATATAGGCAGCGGAAAACCCTTTCTTTTTAGCTTCTGCCAGGGCGTTCTTCGCTTCTGCGACCGACATGAAGTCGGCTAAAAGGACACGGGTCAGGCTGCGGGAGGGGATGTATTCCGTCTGGATGGTGCCCAGTGCGCTCAACTTGGAGAAAGTGGGGTCTGCCGGGTTGTATTTCGAGGCGGCGATGAGTTGTATCTTGTAGTAGATCCCGTTGTAGCGGGGCGCATTTGACTGGTACTCGAGGTTGTCGGAGTTGGAGGTAGCGCGGAGGGTATAGGTTTCGCCAACGGGGAAGGGAACCGCCGGCTCGGTAGGCAGGCTGGGCTTTTCGGGTGCTGGCGTAGGATTGAGGGGCAGGGGGTTAGGTTTTGGAGCCCCCATTTTTTTCAAGAAGAGCGGTTGTCCGTACGATAGGTTGGAAGGGTTGTCGGTAAAAAACGTGTAGGAGCCGCTTTCATAGCCTTCGGAATTGACTTCGACGCGGTATTGACGCTGGGGCAGGATTTCGAGGCTGTAGTTTCCGATGGTGATGGTGCGGGAAAGCACCAGGGACTCTGCTCCATTGGTTTGGAGCTCGAAGAGCGACAGGTTGTAGCTGCGCATCGGCTCGCCTAATTCCTGGTCGAAGACGGCCCCTTCGAGGAGGATTGCCTTCGGCTTGATGCGGAACTCGAAGATATCATCGTCCCGGTTGGTCGTTTTTTCGCTGCCGAAAGAGCGGTTGGAGCTGAGGAAAATGGTATTCCCCTCATTGGCTTTGACCAGGTAGAGGTCGTCTGCCGGGGAGTTGAATGGTTTGCCGATGTTTTCGGGAGCGCTCCAGTTGGCCAGGTCGCCCCGGGTTTTGAACAGGTCGAAGCCTCCCAGGGAGGGCAGGCCGTTGGAGGCGAAGTAGAGCACACCTTCATCGGTGCTGTAATAAGGTGTCATTTCATGGCCCTGGGTGTTGACGCTGGGGCCGAGGTTGACCGGCTGGGAGAACCCGGCATCGCTGTTGAGGTTGCGGGTGACGTACCAGAGGTCCATACCCCCTTTGCCACCGGATCGGTTGGAGGAGAAGTAGAGGATTTCCACATCGCCGCGGTAAGTGACCCAGGGTTGGGTAGCGGTGACGCCATTGGTGTTGATGTAATCGGGTAGGCGTTCCGGGGCAGACCAGCCCTCAGAGGCTATTTTTCGGATCGCAAAAATTTCGCAACGGGTAGTGAGGTTGTCGAACTTGCCTTTGTTTTCACAAATAGTGAAATAAAAGCGGGAACCATCGGGCGAGAGGCTGCCGTGGCAGTACTGGCCGTTCTGTATCAGGGGGAAGTTGGGAGGGTTCATGCTTTTGTTCCAGGACAGACCCGTGTATTCCGAGCGGTAGATGCGGGCTTGCCCACCCATGGAGGAGGAGAAAAACAGCACGTCGGGGGCAACAGAGACAGGGGCAAACTCATTATCAGCGGTATTGATGGTATTTCCCGGGCGGATTTCCTCCACGCCTTCCTGGGGCGCCAGGTTTTTGGCCAAGTCGCAGCCCCGGAGTTCGGTCTGCACAATTTCTTCGAGTACCGTTTTGCCTTCCCCGGTATAGGTGTCGCGAAAACTCTGGAACGCTTTGGCGGCTTCATCGTATCGTCCGTCCTGTTTCAGGCTGCGCGCGTATTTGAGCCCGATGAGGGGGAAGGTGGCGTTATCGCCTTTGATGGGCTCGTAGGCCTGGGCGGCTTTGCGGAAATCGCGCAGGAGATAATACGCCTCGCCTGCCTTGAAGGACAATTCTTTGTTGTTCTTTTTTTTCAGGGCGTTTTCATACATGGCGGCTGCCTGGGCATAGTCGCCTTTTTGGAAAAAACCGTCGGCGGTTTTTTCCATTTTTTTCCAGCTCTGCGCCTTGGCGGGGGCATAAAAGCCCAATACTGATACTACCAGAAGAATTCCGAATCGGGTTGTCATAAGAGGTATTTTTTTGGGTAAACGTTTTTTGGTTTATGTGGGCCTGTCGGGATGGGCCGACAAGCGTTCCGGGGAGATGGGCTGCCCGTGCAGCACGGCATCTACGACGCCGGGAAAAAAGCGGTGTTCCAGTGCCTGGACTTTGCGGGCGACATCCCCGGGGCTGTCGCCCGGGGAAACCGGGCACTGGGCCTGGAAAATGACCGCCCCCTCGTCGTAGTGCTCATTGACGTAGTGGATAGTGATTCCGGACTCGCGCTCTGCGGCGGCGCAGACGGCTTCGTGTACCCGCATGCCGTACATCCCCTTGCCCCCGTGCAGCGGGAGCAAAGAAGGGTGTATGTTGACGATCCGCCCGGGGAACTGCGCCACGAGGGTAGCGGGGATTTTCCAGAGGAAACCGGCTAATACGATAAAGTCTATGGCGTAGGTCTGGGTCAGCGCACGGAGCAAGGGGGTATTTCCCTCCTGGATATCCGTGCGCTGTATGATCAGGGTGGGTACCGAGAAATCATCGGCTATGCGCAGTACGGGGGCGTCGGGTTTATTACAGACGAGCAGGGCCACGCGCACATCTTCCCGCGAGGAAAAGTACGCCATGATGTTCCGCGCATTGCTGCCGGTACCGGATGCGAAGAGCGCGATGCGTTTTGCGGTGGCCTGCATAGGTGGTGTCGTTGCTATACCCTATAAACGCAAAAATAGGCTATTTTGCCTATTGGGCATGGATTTTCCCTAATTCAAGGCCCGGTAGCGGGCGGTATTGGCAGCGTCAATGCGCGACATGACGCGCACGACCTGCTCTTTCTCCTGAGGGGTGCCCAGTTTGAAAATTTCCAGCACTTCCTGGCTTTTGGCGTTGATGAACATCTGGATGGCCATGGAGTTGGGATATGCCTGGTTGGTTTTCAGCACGTTTTCGAGGGATTCCGACATCAGGGTGCGGGCTTTGGCCACGTCTTTGGCCATGGTGTCCAGGGCGAGGCGGTGGTAGGCGTACATGGCCTCGCGCAAGGGCCGGATCCGTGGGGAGAGCATATTTTCCACGATCCAGAAGCGGTTGCGGTTGCCGTCGGTGGAGCGCCAGCCCGGCGAGCTGGCGGCAATGCCCTGGGGGATGGTATTGACGATGTCCTGGGCGGCCAGGAAGTAGGGCTCGCCCCCGTAGAGGGCGAAAGAGTCGTAATCCAGTCCGAGGATGACATATACATAAAAAGAAAGCACCGACGAGAGGTTGTCGTTGAACGTGTTCTTGCTGTATTGCAGCGGCTGGAACTGCTCGTAAGTGAACACGACTTCCCGGTCAATGTGGTTGAACAGAGCGGTCTCATAGTTGCTGCCGTACACCGGTCGGGAGGACTGCACGGCAATGTCCGCTTTAAAGCTGGTAGGAGACAACTCCTCCTGTAAGGTAATCAGGAGGTTGCAGTTGATGCGTTCGTTGCGCTCGAACACGTCGTCGGTCCACTTGGTACCGTTGAGGAATTCCAGTACGCTCTGCTCCAGGGTTTCAAAAATGCGGGGATCCGCCGTCTGAAGTTTCTGTACGTTGACTTTTACGGTAAAGTTCACTTCCTGACAAACCCCGGCGAACGTGCCGAGGAGCAGGGCGGCGATGAGGAACGCATGCTTCATGAGAGAGGTTTTTCCAGGGCATCGCAAAGAACAGCGGGGGCAGCCCCTTGGCCTTGGGCGTTTTGCGACGTCTTTTAAAAAAGTTTGTATGAGAAGTTCTTAGATTAGCTGCGGGAGCGATCACCGCAACAAGTCTTTTTTAAAAGACGCCACAAAAGCAGCCGGTAGTATGTACGGGCCTATAATTCCGGTGCTTTGGGGGCTGGCTTGCGCTCCCCATAGCGGAAAACCAGGTCGCCGTTGAGGAACTCCTCCATAGCGATGATGGCCGGGTTGGGCAGGCGCTCATAGAACTTGGAGATTTCAATTTGTTCCTTGTTCTCGCTGATTTCCTCGATAGCATCGGAGCTGATGGCGAATTCTTCGAGTTTGTTGTGCAGCTCGCGCTTGATTTCCACGCTGAGCTGGCGGGCGCGCTTGGTGACGATAGCCAGCGATTCGTAGATGTTGGCGGATTGTTGGGCCAGGGCATCCATGTTGCGGGCGCGCACGTTGGGATCCAAGCCCTGCACTTTGTTTTTGATATCAGACATTGTCTAATTGTTTTATTTTAACCATAATCTGTTCGCGGGTCGTTTCCAGTTCCTTTTTGTAGGAGGACTTGGGGAAACGGTACAGGAACTCGTCTATGAACCTTTTCGTATCTTCATAACGCTCTTTGCGCTTTTCCAATATGCTGTTTTCAGCGCGCAGGTAAGCGGCGCGGTAAATCATGTAGCGCACTTCCTCTGCCTGGTCCGTTTCCGGGAAGTCTTTGAGCAGGTTCTCAAAGGAGTTCATAGCGGATTGGTACTGGCGGATGTGGAAGTACAGTTTGCCTTCTTCGTAGGCTTTGCGCTCTAATTTGGCGCGCATTTCATCAATGAGCCGGTTGCATTCCTCCGCCCGCTTGCTTTCGGGGAATAGGGTGATGAAGTTTTCCATGTCCGCCATAGCGGTCATGGTCGGACCCTGGTCCAGCCGGAAGCCGGGGGAGAGCAGATAATTGGAATAGGCAGCCATGAACTCGGCTTCTTCGCGCAGGGGGCTCACCGAGTAGGTCTGGGAAAACGTTTTGAAGTGGGTGGCCGCGAGGATGTAATCTTCCTGGTGGTAGAAGGTATAAGCGTATTTGAAGAAAATATCCTCCCCTTCTTTTCGGGCGCGGAAGCTGCTCAGGATAAGTTCGTAGAGGGTTTGGGCCTTCTGGTACTCCTTTTCCTGAAAATACGCCTGTGCTTTTTCATACAGCACTTGAGGGTCGCCGCTGGTGCGGATTTTCTCAAACTCGCTCTTGCAGGCGCTGCCTGCAAGCAAGAGGACGCATGCGAATACTATATTCCGGGCGCTGCGCCACGATGTGCCGATGCCCTTTTGGGCAACCAGGATGTTACGTTTGATCCGAGTGTCTTTCATAAGCCTGCAAAAGTACTGGTTTCTAAGTTTTTCCGCAAAAGTATTTTATGGACATCGAAAAAATAGCTTTGGTTGGTTGTATGGCGCTGCGTCAGCCTGAAAAATAAAATACCGAAGCCGTCTGTATTTCTTTGATTTTACGTCGCAAAATCAAAGAAATACAGACGGCTTCAACCTGTTTTTTGGGTAGTACCGGGGCAAAAGGACCTTTTTGACCCCTCGCAAAAAGTCTATTCTTTTTCCATCATCATAAAAGCGGCCAATTGTTCGATGGCGTCCCATAGGTACTGGATGCGCAGGTTTTCGTTTTCGGAGTGTTGGTTGCTGTCGTGGTTGGTGATGCAGAGGTTGACGATTTTGGCATCGAGGTATTTTTCAAACAAGTAGAGGGGCAGGCTGCCGCCGGCAGTGGGTTGTATCAGTACATTTTTCGAAGTAGCCGACTGCACTGCGCGGATGACGCGCCCGGAGGCGGGCAGGTCGAGGGGGGTACGTTGGGCGTTGTAGCCCCCTTCGCCCATGGTGAGCTTGGCGATTTTATCGTGCTGGAGGCGCTCGGCGTCGGTGGGGTCGCGGTCGAGCAGGTAGTAGCCTTGGTCGCGGATATGTTGGCGCAGGCGCTCGATCTGGCGGAGGTAGTCGGTGCCCAGTACCTGCCGGAGGTCCAGGGTGGCATCGGCGTGGGTAGTGATGACGTTGCTGGCTTTTTCCCCGGCATCGGCACAACGGATGCCATTGATGTTGAGGGAGGGCAGTTCGTAGGCTTCGAAGATGGTGCGGCCGCCTTCGGGGGCTTTGATGCCGAGTTCCCGCTTCATTTGTTCATCGGGTGCCGGCAGTTTGGCGAAGGCCTGCTTTTCCGACTCGGTAAATGGGATGAGGTCGTCGTAATAGCCTTTGACGAGTACTTTTCCGTTGGTATCTTTCATGCCGGCCAGGAGCTGGGCCATGAGCAGGCAGGGGTTGGGCGCCCAGTTGCCGTAGTGGCCGCTGTGCAGGGGGCGCTTGGGTCCGTAGACCCGAAGGTCCACGTTGACATCGCCGCGCACGCCAAAATCAATGAGCGGCAGTCCCGACTGGTGTACGGGGCCGTCGGCGATGATCCAGAGGTCGCCCTGGAGCAGGGCCTTGTGTTTTTCCAGGATTTCATCCAGGTGCAGAGAGCCGATCTCCTCTTCGCCTTCGAAGAAGAACTTGATGTTGCAGGTAGGCTTCAGGCCGCTTTTTACGATGGCGTCGTATGCCTGTATGATGGCCATGACGCCCGATTTATCGTCGGCGCTGCTGCGGCAGGAGATGCGCCAGTCGGGGTTGATGGGGCTACCTTTTGCCGGGAAGGGCAGGACGGTGCCGCCTTTGTCCACAGGGGCGCTCAAGAGGAGGGGCACAAAGGGCTGGATGGAAGGATGCCATTTTTCCGGGCTCACCGGCTGTCCGTCGTAATGGGCGTAAAAAAGAACGGTCTCGGTAGCGCCAGGGGTCAGCACCTCCCCGTACACGGCTTTGGGCGTGCCCGGCGTACGGGAATCGAGCAGGCGGGTCTGGACGCCCCTTTTTTTCAACATCGCCTCGATGAACGCCGCATTGCGTTCGATGTTCGCTTGGTCAGACGCGTGGTTGGGGATGGCCAGAAACTCGAAGTATTCGCTCAGGATCGCATGCTCGTGAGCGCTGCGGAACTGGCGCACCTTCTCGATGGGCGTCTGCGCAAAAACATACAGGGTGGCGAAGGTAAAAAGGATGGTGTGAAAAAATTTCATGGTGTTTCGGTTTTGTGCGTTGGTTCTGTCTGGGGGCATTGCCCGTACAATTTTACGAAAAGGGGAGGAAGCTTGGTAGCTATTGTTGAGGAATTTGCTTCTAGGAAAAATTTTTAATATGAAAAATAAACGACGGTCAATTAAAAATACACACAAGTATGTATTGTCGGTTAGGGAAAAAGGCTATAGTTTTAACGCTGTAGATGTAAGGGGTATGTATTGGTAATACCCTGTAAACGTGTAACCCGGTTATCGGGTACCTCTCCTGTTCCACTACGTCCCTGGCAAAATAGTCCTCTATTCTAATCCGACATTTGCCTGGTTATTCAGAACATACGGTGACCTGTACGAAGAAGGTACGGCGGGTATCCCTTTTGCCATCCTTTGGTATCGAGAGTAGGCAGAGGAAAGTAAGCCTATGTTCAGCTCAGTCCATTTGGGGGAGGTTCCTGCGTATTAAAACTAAGGAGTTTTCCTGATCTGATTATGTGAAAAGAAACTACAATGAAAAGGAACAAGGATTCCAGTCAGATGCTCGGTGGACGCTTGTTTTTACTCGCCGTCCAGTTGTTTTGGCTTCCATGGGTGGTTTGCGGGCAATCCAATGCATTGCCATCCGGGGGTACTGTGACCAATGCCAGCGGGACGCTACATTTTTCGCTAGGCCAAATAGACTTCATGTCCTTTCGGGACAGTAGTGGTAGCCAGTTATTTGGTGTGCAACAGCCTGAGTTTCCCGGGCGGCTCGATTCCCTGGCTTGTGGGGGCTATGCATTGTCGCGGCTTGAATTTCCGTACATGAAAAGCCCGTATTCCAACCAAGTGCGGATTTCCTACAGTGGAGGGAATGGGAACCCTTACGCGTCGGTGGATTTTTCCTCGCAGACGGTGAAGGGCTTGACCTTGAGCTTATTGGGGGGCATACTGGGCAAGGGCAGTGGCAATCTGACGATGACACTGAGCGGCACGGCGGATACGGTGGGCACTGCGCGTTTCATGATAGCGGTGGGGGGCAAGTCCTGTGTGCTGGAGATACCGGTCCAGGATACGGCTTCGGTGATTGATTCCCTTTTATGCTCGCGGAGTACAATAGGCCGTGGAGCATCGCCTCGTGTTGGGGAATCCTTCGATGGTCAGATCAAGCTGCCCTACCAGGGCGGGAAGAAATTGAAAATCCCGACTTTCGAACTTTATTCTGAGGGGGTAGGGGGCCTGGTGCTGTCTTCGGACTCGGTTGAGTTGGCAATGCGGAACGGGGAACTACTTTTCCGGCTAAAAGGGGTGCCGGATACTTCCGGGACGGCAGTTTTTCAAATTGCCATCGGGGGGAAGTTCTGCGCACTAAACGTCATTGTAGAGGGGCCAGCGCTGTCCTTCCCCAATTTTTTTTCGCCCAACAACGATGGCGTACAGGACATTTGGACCATCGCGGGCTTGTTCGAGGACTACCCCGAGGCCAGTATCCGGCTGTATGACCGCAATGGAAAATGGATTGCGCAAATGAACAAAGAGCATCCGGTATGGGACGGAACGCACGACGGAAGGCCGCTTCCCGCAGGGGTGTATTGGGCCCAGATCCTCTTGGGCCCGGATAGAAAACCAATTACCAGCCACCTTACTGTATTGCGATGAATAAGTGTGTAGGAATATTCGTATGTGTTGTCTTGGCGTTGCCCTTGTCGGCACAAGACTACTCTGTCCAGAGCCTGTATCGGCAGGTGCCTTTGTTGTTGAACCCGGCGCGCACCGGCGCATCTCCTGGTACGGCACTGACGCTGGCCTACAAACGTCAGTTGGCCGGATTCGATACAGGACCCAATAT
>JBEGMH010000066.1:0-5128 GCA_041183125.1 Bacteroidota bacterium
CTCTCGGTGACCATGCCGGCAAAGGAAGCCTCAAAAGACCGGAAAAATCCCCCCACCTCCACCTTGCTGGAATTCCCGGACATAGAAGAAGAGCCGGAACGTTCCATCCCGTCGGAAGCACACAGCGCCCAATTCCCATTCCTCACCCCGGAATAGGGCTCTTTGTAAGCCTGCTAATCCCGTACCCTGCCCTCCAACAAATACTTGACGACCCGCTTCAACAACTGGTCGGCCTCCTCCTTGCTGCGGTTGGTCGCTACTACTACTGTGGCCAAAGGGGCGTCGTCGCAGTCGCTGATCGCGATATCCACAGAAAAATCGGCGTTTTTCCCGTAAAAGAAGGTATCTTCCCAGGCTAGCTTTTCCAGATTATGGGCCTGGAAAATTTCGGCGATGCGCTGTATGTACACGCCTGTGTACACCCCTCCCAGCGAAGCTTTGCCCAGGGAGAGCACTGGTGCCTGAGCGGCGACCCGGAAAAAAGACAGCAAAAGACCGATTACAACAAAACCATAGCGTACGTTTTTCATGGCACAGGTTTTAAAATGAGGAATCGAACTGCTTACAGCGGGTAGCGAGCTAGAAAAAGGGCCTTTTCGGACTGAAAGCCATGCGAAAAACACCTCCTATACGACCTTCTGAAAGGTGCCTTTTTTATCCCTTTCTACCCCTTCGCAACAATTCTATTTCTTTTTTCAGAAAAACACAATGTCTTTTGTCAGGCGGTACGGCAAGGATTCCATGCCAAAAATCACCTCCGCGGCGGAGATCTGGAGCAGAACCTTTTTATAGGTACAAAGCGTTATAAAGGGAAAAGTTCGCGATGTACATTTCAATGCTGAAAGCACCTGCCCGCGCTTTCTTTTTAGTATTGGCTATCCTGTCCGTCGGCTGTGCATCCGATACTGCCGAAGTAGCTAAGAAAACCGAGGTGACCCTCCATGTGAAAGGCACGTTCGGAAAGGAGCCGCTGCTCATGTACGCCAAAGACTACGGCTACGAGGCGGGTATGCGCGTCAAATGGCAGTTGTTCCAGTTCTATATCTCCGACCTGTCCCTGCTGCGGCAAAGCAGTGCCGGCATGGACACCCTAAAGCTCCTGGACATCGGCCTGGTGACCTTCAAAGATGTGCAAACCGAAGCACAGGCCGCGACGGGCTACACCATCGCCCTCAAAGACGTTCCCGAAGGAAAGTATGCCGGGCTGATCCTCGGCCTGGGCGTCGCCCCGGCACTCAACGCGGGCAACCCGGGCAACTATACCCCTCCACACCCGCTGGACGGGAACTACTGGTCCTGGGCCAGGGGCTATGTCTTTACCAAGATAGAAGGCAATGCCGACCTGAGCGGCAATGGGCAATTCAGCGCCCCCCTCACCTTCCACATAGGCGAGAACGAGTTTTACCGCACGAAAACCTTTCAGCAACCTATCGTCGTATCCGCACAACACCCCCATCTGGAGCTACAAGTTGACCTACGGCGCGTCCTGGCAGCGGGTGCCGCCCAGTTCCTCGACTTCCGGCAGGTGACCCAGGACCATACCACCGACCGCGCGGTGGCGCGCTTCATCGCCGACAACCTGTCTGCTGCCCTCACGATGCCGCTGCAATGAACGCAGCGCGCCGGGCACGGATGTATTTCTGGTCTGCCTGCCTGCCGCTGGCTGCGGCCTGCTCTTTTACCCAGGGCCCTACCCCATTCGCATGGCAGGATCCCCCCGGCTTCCCCAGGATGATTGTCCCGGCCGACAACCCGTTCAGCGAAGAAGGGGTTGCGTTAGGGCGGCGCCTGTTCTATGATCCCATATTGTCCGCCGACAGCAGTATGTCCTGCGCGAGCTGCCATCTCCAGGAACTCGCTTTCAGCGACGGCAAAGCCCGCAGCGAGGGCGTCGTCGGATTAGAAGGCCGGCGCTCCGCCCCTTCCCTGGCCAATATCGGCTATGTACACACGGGCTTGTTCTGGGACGGACGCTCCCCTTCGCTGGAAGAACAATCGCTGCACCCCGTGCGCGACCCGGCCGAAATGGCGTTCGACTGGCCCCATGCCGCGCAGCGCTTACAGCAACACCCGCTGTACTCGAAAGCATTCGAAAAAGCGTTTGGCCTACGGCACCCGGAGGAAATAGACAGCACCGAGGTGGGAAAGGCCCTGGCGCAGTTCCAACGCACGCTCGTCAGTAAAGATGCCCGCTTCGACCGCGTCATGCGGGGGGAAGCGGCGTTCACCGCCCGCGAAAAGCGCGGCTGGGCCATTTTTTTTGATGCCTCCCCGCTCGTGCCGGCCTCCGAGTGCAACCATTGCCACGTGGACCCGCTCTTCAGCGATTTGACTTATCAGAACAACGGGATCCAGCAAGTGCCCTCCCTCGACTCTTTTCCGGATGGCGGGCGGGGCGAAATCAGCAAAAACCGCTTTGACAACGGCAAGTTCCGCGTACCTACCCTGCGGAACATCCTCACCACCGCCCCCTATATGCACGATGGCCGCTTCCAGACCCTCGACGACGTATTAGCCCACTACGCTTCCGGCGGGCACGACCCCGGCAACCGCAACCCCAATGTGCGCCCTCTGCACCTAAGCCCCCGGGACCGCACCGATTTGATCGCCTTTCTCCACACCTTACAAGACACGGCGTTCCTCCAAAACCCCGCTTTTGCCAACCCCTGGAACACTGCCCAATGATGCGTCGCAACACACCCACAAAAACTGCCGATATGAACCGCAGCCGGTTATCCCCCGCTCTCGCTACAGCAGCTGCCATCGCCCTTGCATTCGCTTTTTTGGGCTGTAAGCCCGAAGAAAGCCCCGAGTGCGTCGGCTGCCCGGAAAGCGACCTCATCCAGGCCAACTACCAGCCCCTGCCTTATCCATTGGTTTTGCCTGCCCATTTCCCCCAGCCCATCGCACGGCCCGATAACCCCCTGACCGTGGATGGCGTCGAATTGGGAAGGCGCTTGTTTTACGACCCCATCCTCTCTGCCGACAGTTCGCAGTCTTGCAGCACCTGCCACCGCCAGTCCCGGGCCTTTGCCAACCCCGAGCGCGTCAACAAAGGCATCCTCGGCCTGGAAGGCAGCCGGAACGCGATGGCCCTCATCAACCTCGGCTACAACCCCCGCGGCTTTTTCTGGGACGGACGATCGGATACCCCGGAAGACCTCGCCCTCTTACCCGTTATAGATCACCTGGAAATGAACGATACCTGGGAAAACGTGGAACGCAAACTACAAAAACACCCGCAGTACCCCGCCTTGTTCCGGAAAGCGTTCGGCATCGAACGAAAGGGCGACATCCGCCGGGATTTGGCCGTAAAGGCCATGGGGCAGTTCATGCGCACCCTGATCAGCGCACAATCCCGGTACGACCAGGTGCTGTGGGAGCGCAAAGGCTTCCCCACCGACTCCGAGCAGCGCGGATTGGAGCTCTTCTTCATCGAATACAGCCAGAGCCTCGACCACCCGGGGTGTTCGCACTGCCACTTCAACCCCTTTTTCACCGACCATAACTTCCGCAACAACGGCCTCACCCCTGCCCCAAGCCTCGACGATTTCCCCGATAAAGGGCGGGGAGCTATCTCCCAAAACAAGTTTGACAACGGGAAATTCAAGGTGCCGACCTTGCGCAATATCGCCCTAACCGCACCCTACATGCACGATGGCCGCTTCAAAACCCTGGAAGAAGTACTCGACCACTATAGCTCCGGTGGGCATCCTTCGGGCAACCTGGACCCCAATATCCAGCGCTTTACCCTGTCCCCCCAGGACAAACAGGACCTCATCGCCTTCCTCAACATGCTCACCGATACCGCTTTTGTCCAAAATCCGAAGTTCTCAAACCCGTTTACGCCTTGAACCGGCCTAATCCCGCAGGCATCCAAGGGGTACCACCCAGATGCCGTCGCTGCGGCGGTAAGCAAACTGCCCTCCCGTGACAATCATGAGGAAAGAAGCCTCGCCCATTTTTTCCCTGTCAACCCGGGCCTGGAGCGCCAAAAGGTTTTTAGCGGCTTCGTCTATTTGTTTGGCCCCCAGCTTTACCTCTATGGCCGCCCACCTACCGTCGCGAAGCCGCACGATCAAATCTGCTTCCAAACCACTCTTGTCGCGGTAATGGAACACATCCCCGTCGTTCGCCTGGGCATACACCCGGATGTCGCGGGTACAAAGCGCTTCAAATAAGAATCCAAAGAACGGAAAGTCGTTCAAAACACCCTGTGGGTTCGTTCGCAGCACACCGGTAGCAATAGATGGATCGACAAAATGTCTTTTTACCGAGGTTCGAATAGCTGTTTTTGAACGCAACGAGGGTGCCCATGCCGGCAAATCTTCTACTACAAAAATACGGCGCAACGCATTCATGTATGAACTGATCGTTCTGTCGGAAACCGTTGTGTCCGTCGCCTCCATGTCTTCTTGGATAGTTTGATAATTGGCAGGGGTAGCAATATTACGCGCCAAAGACCGCAATAAGACACGTACCCTTTCCGGGTTCTTTTCCACCTCATCCACCCGGGACACATCGTAGTTTATGACCGCTTCCACATAATCTAAGGCCATTCGCAAAGCCGTAGAACCGCGAAGCTTAATACTCGCTGGCCACCCGCCCCGGCACAAAACAAAAGCGATTTGTTCGATACTTAAATCGGATACCGCCCCTACATCCCCTTGTTGGCCATCAAACAAGGCTCGTAACGATATCGCACCATTTGACTCCAGGGATTCAAAAAGGCTCATCGGCCGCATCATCAAGCGCGAAATCCGACCAGTACCCGTATGTGCGATCACATTATCAGAAGGCACAGCCGATCCTGTTAAAATAAACTGACCCGGCTCCCCCCGTTTATCTACTTCAAACCTAACCGCATCCCACAAAACAGGAGCCATCTGCCATTCATCTATAAGCCGGGGCGTTTCCCCTCGAAGCAGTAAAGAAGGTTTAGCACCGGCCACAGACTGATAAGAACCTGCATTATCCGGGTCTTGCATATACAATACACTGGCAGCAGCTTTACTGGCCGTACTCGTTTTACCACACCATTTTGCCCCTTCAATCAGCACAGCACCCGAGGATTGTAACGCCAGTTGCAATTCAATATCGCATAACCTTGATAAATAATTTTTTATGC
>JBEGMH010000067.1:0-4226 GCA_041183125.1 Bacteroidota bacterium
AAGTCCTACCAGGACTACATGAACAGTTCCGAAGGGCAATGAACCAAACCATAATACCTGCGCGGGGGTTAAGGGAGTAAAACACAACATGGCATCTCCAGACAAAGACGTGTCGCATTCCCTTAACGCCCGTTATGCGGAAACCCTTGCGTTCATGTTCCGCCAGCTCCCGATGTACCAAATGGTCGGGGCCTCCGCTTATAAAAAAGACCTCCACAATACCCTGGCCCTGCTCGATTTCCTGGGCAACCCTCACCAACGGCTCACCTGCATTCATGTCGGTGGCACGAACGGAAAAGGCTCTACCTCCCATCTACTGAGCGCTGTCTTACAAGCAAAGGGCCTGAAAACCGGTCTTTTCGTTTCCCCCCACTACCGCGACTTCCGGGAACGCATCAAATGCAACGGCCAACTCGTGGGCAAGCGCTTCGTCGTAGAGTTCATCGAGCGGGTGCGCCCGGTGATCGAAACCGTGCAGCCTTCCTTCTTCGAGCTGACCACCGCTATGGCCTTCGATTACTTCGCCCGCCGAAAAGTGGACGTCGCCGTCATCGAAGTCGGCCTGGGAGGCCGGCTCGACAGCACCAATGTCATCACCCCAGTGCTCAGCGTCATCACCAACATCAGCTACGACCACACGAATATCCTGGGAAATACCCTCCCGCTCATCGCCACGGAAAAAGCCGGTATCATCAAAGCCAATATCCCCGTCGTCATAGGTGAAACCCACCCGGGAACAGCAGCAGTCTTCCAGGAAAAAGCAGCCCAACACCACGCCCCCCTCTTTTTTGCAGACCAACACTACCACGCCGAAATACGCCGTTCTGATTTTCAGTACAGTACCTTTGATGTGTACCGTGAGGGCATCCTTTATTATGCAAACTTGGTAGCCAACCTTTCCGGTGCCTACCAACGCTTCAACCTCCAAACCGTCCTGCAGGGGGTGGAATGCCTGCCGCCGTCCCTTCGACCAGACGAGCAGGCCATCCGCAACGGATTAGCCGACCTCAAGAAGCGCACCGCGTTTATCGGGCGCTGGGAGCTGGTCCAAGAAAAGCCCCGCATCCTGCTCGACAGCGCCCATAACGAAGGTGGGCTCAAGGAAGCACTGGAAGAAGTCCTGCGCATCCCCTGCCAAGCCCTGCACATCGTATTTGGCGCTTCCAAAGACAAAGACATAGAACATATCCTGGATATGCTGCCCCGGCACGCCCGCTATTATTTCGCCAGAGCCGCTATCCCCCGCGCCCTGGATGCCGGGGAGTTGGCAGCAAAGGCCAATGCCCACGGGCTCAAAGGGCGCCGCTACAGCAGCGTAAAAAACGCGCTCCGGGCAGCGAAACGCCGCGCCGGAGCGGATGACTTGATCTTTGTAGGGGGAAGTATCTTTATCGTGGCAGAAGTGATCTGAACCCGAATACGTCTTTACTGCAGCTTAAAGCGATAGGTAATCGTGCCACACTGGCGATCCACGCTCCCTTCCTCGAACTTCCACTGCATTGCGTTTTGCCGTGCCGTAGCGGTGAGGTCGCTGTCGTTCAACGTAGAACCTTTCTGTAGGAAACGCGCTTCCACGACAGTCCCGCTCTTATCTACGCACACCTCGATAACGATGGTGCCTTCCCGCTGCGAGTTGTCGGTGATTTTAGGCCTTGCCCGGACGTCACGGCCCGTCAAGCCCCCGCCGATAGAGCCCTGGCCGGTGGAAATACCTTCGAGGTTGTTTGCGTTCGGGTCGCCGCCCGGGTCGCCTTGGTTACCCGGTTTTCCGGTGTTGCCTTTGCCCTTGCCAGGGCCAAAGAGCCCTCCGATATCGTTTTTGAGCTTATCCGCTTCCGCTTTCTTTTTAGCGGCTTCTTGCTCCTTTGCGATACGGTCCGCTTCCTCTTTTTTGCGTTGCTCCTCCGCTTGCCGGCGTTGTTCTTCCTCTTTTTTGGCCTTTTCCCGCAGGGCGATGGCATCTGGGTCTTCCGTTTTGACCAGTTTTTCCTCTGTGGGGGTGGCTTTCTCTTTCTTTACCGGCGTCTCCTTGCGGGGAGGCGTGGGCGTGGGCTCCGGTTCTGGCTCCGGCTCCGGACTGGGAGCTACCTCTTCCGCACTAGCCGCCGCGTTTTCCTCGCCCTGCCCCACATCGGGCAGCCCCAGGTTGACGAGGATGCCTTCCTGCCCAGGCGGCGGGATAGGGATCGTCAGAAAAGGCATCAGCAGCAAAACGATGATGCAGGTATGGACCACCATGCTGGTCAGGAGCCCATTGCGTTTGTCCTTCTTATTGGTTTGATATTTCATAAATGACCCTTTAATCCTCTGCTTGCGCTGCCAGGATACCGTTGATGTTGAGGCGTAGGGCAATGTCCATCACAGCCACCACATGCTCTACCGGCGTGCCCTTGGCAGGCGCTATCGTAAAATTGTATTCTTTGGGAACGGGCGAAGAGCGCTTTTCCAGCTCATCCGCCAATATTTGCAACGCTACGCGGCGACCATTGAGAAAATACTCCCCCTCCAGGCTGATGTCCACCCGGTCTATTTTTCCTGTGGTGTTGGCAGGGCGTGCATTCGAGCTGCCCGGCAACTTCAGGTTGAGCGAGTTCGGTGCTACCAACCCAGACGTCAGCATGAAAAAAATCAACAGGAGGAAGATGATATCCGTCAAAGACGACATATTAAATTCCGCGTTGGCTTTAGAACGTTTTTCGAGGCCCATCGTTTTAACTCGTTGGCTGTGTGGCAATAATAGCTTTTACCTTCAACTTTCCCGCTATTTCCATCACCCGTACCACTGCGTCGAACGGCGTGCCGACCTCTGCCACGATGGTGATCGTGAAGTCCGGGTTATTAGCCGCTTCTTGCTGTACTTTTGGGGTCAGGACGGCTTCCAATTCGGCGGGATCCACCGGGTCTTTGCCGATGAGGTGCTCCCCTTTGTTGGAAATACTCACCACTACCGACGTCGGCGCCACTGTTTTGGAATCCGATTTGGGCAGCTCAAAGGGCTGTACATCTACAAAATTGGAGGTGAGCATGAAGAAGATCAGCAACAGGAAAATGATGTCCGTCAACGACGCCATGCTGAACTCTGCGCTGCTTTTGTTTCTCCGCTTGAAACCCATAGTCTTTTATTAATTGGTATGCAATCAGGCCGTAGGCTCCTGCAAAAAGTCCATGAACTCCGTCGTCGAACGCTCCATCTTGAAGACGACCTTCTCCACCGAAGCGACCAGGATGTTGTACCCGATCAGTGCGAAAATCCCCACCGCCAAGCCGACCGCAGTGGTCAGCAGGGCCTGGTAAATACCCCCCGCCAACAAAGCAGGGGTGATGTTCTGCTGCGTGGACATGTTGTAGAACGCCTGAATCATCCCTGTGACCGTCCCCAAGAAGCCGATCATCGGTGCCGCACCGGAAATACTGGCCAAGGTAGACAGGTTCTTCTCCAACTTGAACACCTCGAGGTTGCCCACGTTCTCTACCGCGGCATCAATGTCCCGCAAGGGCTTGCCGATGCGCTGTAGGCCTTTTTCTACCATGCGCGCCACCGGGCTGTCCGTCGTCTGGCAGAGGGCGCGGGCGCTTTGAATGTTCCCCTGCTGTACGTTGATCCGTATGTTGTTCATGAAGTGCTCGTCCACCCGGCTCGCCCGGTTGATGGCCGTGTAGCGCTCCACGAAAATGTAAACGGCCACAAAGGACAGGATCAACTGGAACAAAATGATGATGATCCCCATCGTACCGCTCTGGATGATGATGTCCCACAGGCTCTGGTCTACTTGTACGGGTGCAGTCTCTGTAGCGGCGGCGCGGTCCAATCCCTCCGCGACTTGTAATAGTATCGTTTGCAATAACATTGGAAAAAAATTTTACGGGTTATACCTGGAAGTTTGTAGTTATTAGACTTGTTGCGAGGGGTCAGCGAGGTGGGAAAAAAGAGTCCTTTTTTATCCACACGAAGGCTTTTTGAGGGAGTCTAACCGGGCTATATGACCGAAAAAAGGCACCCTGTGGGAAAAAAAGAGCCTTTTTGACCCCTCGATGATTCCCCTCGCAACAAGTCTATTAGAGTTTCTAACGGCAACCCTACCTACGTAGTATGTAGCCGATGCGTCAAATTTAACCAATTAAGGCAAATTTAACCCCACATTTTTTTCCTTCTCCCTACAAATCCCCACCCGCACAACACACGGCTGCCCCACCCTGCGTTTTTTATAGACGTACTTGTGCGATTC
>JBEGMH010000068.1:0-3170 GCA_041183125.1 Bacteroidota bacterium
CTCGGACATCCATTCGAGCAGTTCGCAGAAGGTAGCTTCGAGCTCCTGCAGGGCTTCCGGGTCATTCACGCTGCCGGCGCAGCGGCGGCGGAACACGTCCAGGCGCTCGAGTTCGCTCAGCGATTCGGTTTCCGTTTCGGGCTGCAGGGGCTGGTGGGTTTGTTGGATGCGCAGTTTGAGGAGTTCGAGGTGCAGGCTTTTGCAATACCCGTAGAGTTCCTCTTCGATCGCGGGGTCAACGGTATCGAGGTGGACGATGGCTTCGACCCAGGGGCGGAAGGGGTCGTCGGCGTGCCGTTGGGCGAAGGCGGCGAGGGCTTTTTTGACCTCTTCCCGGCTGCCCTCGATGGTTTTGAGGCGGCGCAGGCCTTCGATTTTCCGTTCGTAGATGCGCTGGAGCCAAGCGCCCTCGTATTCGAGCAGGGTGACGCTTTTTTCGTCGCGGGTTTCGCTGAAGCTCAGGGGGATGAGGGAGCCCGAGTAGCGGACGCGTTCCCTTCCGCCGATTTTCTGGGCGCGGTGGATATGGCCCAGGGCGACGTAGGAAAAAATGCTTGGGAACGCATCTGCCTGTATATTTTCCACATCGCCGATGTAGATATTGTCTTGTTTGCCCGAGGCATCGGCACCGCTGGCGTAGAGGTGGCCGGTGCAGAGGATGGGCACGCCAGCGGGCTCAAACGCTTTGGCTTGTTCGCCCAGGGCCTCGAAGTACGCGGCCAGGGCTTTGCGCAGGTGCTGCACCCGGTCGGCGGCACTTTCCCCTGCGATGCTGGATTTGAGGTCGCGGTCGCGCAGGAAGGGCACAGCCGCTACGACCGCCTCGAGGCGGTCCTGGTCGTCGCGCAGTTCGAGCAGCATATCGGCGGGGTTTTCGGGGGCGGCGCCTACGACGAAGATATTGAGGCCCTGGAGCAGTTCTTTGGGCGCTTCCAGCATCCCGGGGGCGTCGTGGTTGCCGCCGGTGATGACGACGTAGCGGCAGCAGGTGCCGAGCAGGTCTCTCAGGAAGCGGTAATAGATGCGCCGGGCCGGGAAGGGCGGGTTTCCGATGTCAAAGACGTCGCCGGAGAGCAGGAGCAGGTCCACCTGTTCTTCCCGGATGATCTGCAGCACGCGGTCGAGGGCCGCTTGTTGTTCCTCGCTGCGGTCGTTGAGGAGGAATCGCTGGCCGAGGTGCCAGTCGGAAGTATGGAGTATCTTCATGTACCGACGGAATTGCGGGGGTGGACATTAGACTTGTTGCGAGGGGAATCATCAAGGGGTCAAAAAGGCCCTTTTTTCCCTCCTCGCTGACCCCTCGCAACAAGTCTATTCGGAAAACGCGCCGGGTGGCGGCTCGGTTCAAGCGAGCAGGTCGCGGAGGCTGAGCAGCACATTGACGAACATGATGGCCATGAGGGCCAGGGAGAGCACGCGCAGCCAGCGGCTGTTTTCGCGGCGGAACGCTTCTGATTGTTCCCGGAACGCCGGGTTTTTAGCGGATACGGCCCCGATGGCGAAGAGGTAGAGGTACACGCCTGCCCCGAGCAGGAGGAGTTGGACGATGATGCCGGCGATTGCTTTCAAGGGTGCTGATTTTCCTCAAAGTTACCGGTTTTCCGGTTTTTTTTCACGGCGTCCCAGTGAAAATATCGCCCGTTCATGGCTACATAAACGCCGGCGGGCAGGGTTTGGGCGAAGGCCAGGGCGCTGCCGAGGTTGAAAAAGCCGTCGGAGGAGTTGCCAAACGCGTAGGGGATCATCGCCCCGGTGAGGACGATGGTCTTGTCGGGGATATCGGCTTTGGCCAAAAAAGCGGCGGTTTCGACGATGGTATCGGTGCCGTGGGTGACGACGATGCGCTGCAGGGGGGTACGGCGACAGTTGTGGGCGATGATGGCGCGGTCCTCGTCGGTCATGTCCAGGCTGTCCACCATCATGAGCGTTTTGAAGTCAATCTCGAGCGTACAGCGGCCGCGCTGCAGCATTTCGGGCAGGTGCGTATCTTTGAAAAAGAGCGCCCCGTTGATGTAGTTGTACTCTTTGTCAAACGTCCCGCCGGTGATGAAGATTTGCAACATAGGTCATTGAGTTGAGGAAAAAGTGGGTGGTGTGAAAGCCCTTTTTCGCCCGATGCCACCAAAAAATATTTTGAACGAGCGCTTGTTTTTTTGATTTTGCGCGGCAAAATCAAAAAAACAAGCGCTCGTTCATTATTTTATTCGTCCGGTTGGGGCAGCGAAATACTTTTCACACAACCCCGCCGGCCCGTTAGGGCCTTTTCCCATTCATCGCTTTATCGCGGTTGAGGGGGATGATATCGGTGCTATCCTGGTAATCGCCGATGAGGTGTTTGGCGAAGTAGTCGGAGCGCAGCCAGAAGAAATACTCGTTCATATCGCCAAACGCGTGGCGTTGGCCGGGGAAGACGAAGAAATCGAAGCGTTTGTTGGCTTTGATGAGTGCGTTGGCCATACGGATCGTGTTGGCTGGATGGACGTTGTTGTCAATATCGCCGGTGCAGATGAGGAGTTTGCCTTTCAGGTTTTTGGCCAATTCGGAGTTTTTGTCTATGTCGTATTCGAAGTTGACATTGCCTTTTGCGTCGGTGACTTCTTTGACGCCGTCGTGTTTTTCGCTCCACCAGCGGTTGTAGATATTGTTTTCGTGGTTGCCAGCGGAGGAGACGGCCACTTTGAAGAAGTCCGGATAGACCAGCATAGCTGCGGTGGACATGAACCCGCCGCCGGAGTGTCCGAAGATCCCTACTTTTTCGATGTCTATGAAGTCGTGGCGGTCGGCTAATTGTTCGATGGCTACTTTTTTGTCTTCGAGTCCGTAGTCGCGCAGGTTGCCGTAGCCATAGTTGTGGTACCATTTGGAGCGGCTGGGGTGCCCGCCCCGGTTGCCGATGGTAACGAGGACAAAGCCCAGTTGGGCTTGGCGGTCGGTGCGGTCCATATTCGCGGAGAAGGACTTGTTGACCGATTCCGTTTGCGGGCCGGGATAGACATAGGCGAGGATGGGGTATTTTTTAGTCGAGTCGAAATCGAAGGGTTTGTACATAACGCCGTAGAGGTCGGTGATGCCATCGCCGGCTTTGACGACAAACGTTTCCGGGAACTGGTAGCCTGCTGCGAAGAGGTTCTGCAGGTCGGCGCTTTCCAGGTCCATGATTTTGTTGCCGA
>JBEGMH010000069.1:0-9803 GCA_041183125.1 Bacteroidota bacterium
CGCTGGGCCGTGCTCAGGCGCGGGAGGAGAAAGCCCTTATCACTGGACTGGACGTCTAACATGGCCGATGCGTCAATGGTATCTCCGCCGATGACGGTCTGGGCGGTAGCGGGCAGGGTGAAAACGGTCAGGATACTGGCCAAAGCACCATATATCAGGGCATAACGCTTGG
The DNA here is from genome assembly GCA_041183125.1 of Bacteroidota bacterium. GTDB lineage: Bacteria > Bacteroidota > Bacteroidia > Chitinophagales > Saprospiraceae > JADJPL01. The sequence goes on from JBEGMH010000069.1 coordinate 173, forward strand.
GGAAGGATGGGTTCATTGGGCGGTACAGGTTTGGTTAAGGGGGAAAGGTAAGGATTTTTTGGGAAAAAGGGAGGGGTTGACAGGGGCGGGCGTTGTGTTACCCTCGCTTCTGCTCGGGACGGGCTGGCGTAAAATACGTGCCTGTTTTTTGATTTTGCGGAGTAAAATCAAAAAACAGGCACGTATTCGTTCCCTTACTTCTTCTTCTTTTGATTGATCGCCTGCTGTTGCTTTTCCGCGGCGATGCGTTGTTGGTCTTTCAGGGCTTGCTCCAGGCGGGCGGAGAAACCCTTCTGCGATTTCGGTTTTTTGCGGAATTCCTCCATGTCCCGCTTGATTTTCTCTTCGTCAATGATGAAGTGCTTGGTCACCAGCGTTTGTCCGATGTTGATGACGTTGCTGAACAGCAGGTAGGCAGTCAAACCGGAGGCATAGCCGTTGAAGAAGCCCATGAACATGACCGGCATGATGTACTGCATGTATTTCAAGGCCGGGTTGGACGAGAAATCCATGTTTTTGGAGTTGTACCAGGTGTAGATCAGCGTGGTCAACACCCAGAGCAGGGTAAACATACTGATATGGTCGCCAAAGCCGAACGGCACGCTGAAGGGTAGTTGGAAGAACTCATCGTAGGACGACAGGTAGTTCGCCCACCAGAACCCCTTCTGGCGGAACTCGATAGCCGCCGGGAAGAAGCGGTAGAGGGCGATCCAGATCGGCATCTGAAGCAGCATGGGCAGACAAGAGCCCAGCGGGTTTACGCCGAATTCGCGGTAGAGGTTCATCGTCTCCATCTGCTGGCGCTGCTGGTCGTCTTTGTACTTTTCGCGCAGCTTTTCCATTTCCGGCTTGAGTACGGTCATTTTCGACTGGGAGTAGATCATCCGGTAGGAAAGCGGGAAGAGCACCAGCTTGACCAACAAGGTCAGCAGGAAAATCACCATCCCTGCGCCCAGGGAGAAGTTCGACAGGAAGGAGAAAATGGGGCGTACAACCCATCGGTTGATAGACCCCAGGATATTGCGGCCAAAAGGGACGACCTCTTCCAGGTCGTATCCCATATCGTGGAGGCGTTTGAATTCATTGGGCCCTACATAGAGTTCCATGGCAAACCCGCCTTTGGCTACTTGCTCCAGCGGGATTTGGATTTCGTTTTTGGTCACTTTGAGGTACCCGGAGCCTTCCGGGGTGGCCTTGGTCTCCATAGTGGCTTGGGCAAAAGCCGATTCGGCGATCAGGGAGGTATTGAAGAACTGGTTTGCAGAGGAGATCCATTTGATCGGGGCACCGTCGCCATTTTCCATATCCTCGTCCCGGGTGGGGGAACAGCGCTCCACTTTGCCCTCTTTCGGACGGTAATACGTGGTTGCATAGGTGCGCTCGTAGCTCCTGGCCTTTTCGATTTCGCCCAGGTAATTCACCCAGTTCAAGGACAAATAATCGGCTTTCGTGGCCAAGACCCCATTGAGGTCTTTGAACTGGACGGTATAGTCCAGTGTATAGTCGTTTTCGGGCAGGGAGTAGCGCTGTTCAAAGTAGCCTCCGTTATCTGCTTTTGCCCGGAAAACCAGCGTATTGCCTTCTTGTTGCGGCTCGAAGAACAAATCGCCGCTTTGAACCGCTTCCGAGCTTATGCCGGTGACGGGGATGGTATAGTCGAAGCGGTTTTTGGGGGCGTTCATGAGGAAGAGCGGCACTTTTTCGTCTTTGCGCTGCTCGTTGCGCACCATTTTGAAGTGTTCTTTCAGCAGCACCTCTTTGATACGGCCGCCTTTGCTGCTGAAGGTAATTTTGAGTTTATTGTTTTCAAGGACGACCAATTGTTCTTTGCCGCGGGCGGAGGCGGAGAAAGGGCCGAAGGTACTGCTCAGGCGTTGGTTCAGTACGGAATCCGGTACGCTGGCTTCTGCTTCCCTGGCTTTTTGGGTTTTGAGCCGGGTCAGGCTGTCTGCCTGTCGTTCGACCAGTGCCAGCGAGTCCTGGGTCCGCTGTTGGGCTTCCAACTGTTCTTTGGTCGGGGAGCTGATGTACTGCCAGGCGAAGAAGAGCACAAAAATAAGGCTGAGGCCAATAATGGTATTGCGATCCATTCAATGTTTGTTTAAGCGGGCGCGCCAAGATTTGCTTGCGGGCGACCGATTTTAAAAAGCAGGCCAAAGGTACGATTAAATGCTTTTACGTGATTATCTCAGCCCAGGGATTTTTGCTGAACCGCTACGAGACCTGCGATGAGGGGCAGTAGATTACCGACCGATAGCAGACGGCACCCTAATAAAAGTAGTCCACGCGGGGAAAAAACTCCGTCAACTGCCCGGGCAGGGATTGCCGGAGTTTCGCAGCGCCCTGGTTCGCTTGTTCGAGTTCGTTGAAAGTTTCTTCCAGGACGAGCACATAATAGGCTTTGCGCGGTTCAAAGCAACCCAGGAAGAGCGCGTGGGCGGCTACCCCTTTTTTCCGCACCTCCCAAAGTGCTTTCTGGGCGTATTCGATCTCGTAAAAGGCACCAATATGAACAGCGTAGCGCCGGTAAAGCAGGGATTGGGCGTACGCGCAGGGATAGACGGTGACCCCTTTTTCACCTACCCGGATATACCCTTTTTCCTGCATCTCCCCCCAAATCGAACTCGTATCGGGGAGGATATTGGGCAAGTATGGCTGTACCTTTTTGGAAAAAGGCACCGTGGAAACCGTGTCGGGAGGGAAAGGGATGAAAACGGGTTCCGGTGCGTTCCGCAGGGCCTGGGCGATTCTTTCCATGCGTTCAGCGTACGCATCTTCATCCACATAGAGAATGGGCCTTTTTCCATATTCTCGGTATAATACAATGGCGATGAGCGTAGTAGCTAAAAAACCTACCCCGATTTGTCGCCAGATCGGCCGTTTGAAGCGGATAAGGTCGTTCAGTGCTGGCTTACCGGTAAGCCGTTCAAAAAAATCGCCCAACTGCTCGCGCCAGCCCTCCCCGCGGATGGTTTCCCGTACCCGCTGGGACCATTCGCTGTCCGTAAAGAAGCGCAGCACCCGGCGCTTGTCGGTGCCCGGGTCCCCTTGCCGGGCAGGGGTTAGGTGCATTTTCACCGATTCATCAGACAGGATTTCCAGCAGTCCGTACCCGTTCAGGATGCACTGTGTTTTCAACTCTGTAAAAAACCGGTCTTCCGGCCCTGGAAAAACGTCCCAGGAGAAGGCGATCCATTGTTCAGAGGCGGCGTACCGTTTAAATTGTTCTACCGCATACACGTAGCGATAGCGCCGCCATGAGCGGATCCCCATAAATACGGCTATGGTCATCAAAACAGCCCCTCCGAGGAAGAGCAGTGCAAACAGCAAGGGGGAATCGTGCATGAGGCCCAGCCGCCCGTCGAGGTGCAGCAGTACCAGGATAGCACTGGCGGATATCGACGCCAGGGCGCCCGCGTCCCAGAAAGCAAGCTGCCAGAGGGGTTTGTACCACAGCTCGTCCCGGTTCAGATAATCGCTCGCTTCTACGGCCGCTGTAAAAATGCGGTGATCCTTCTGTGTAAAAGAGATGAGGCCGTCCGCTACCACCCCTCCATCCGCACGCAGGTGCCGGCGGATGTGTAGGTCCCCTTCCCGGGGCCAAAATTTGTAGTGCTGCCTCAAAAAAAGGAGGGCAATATCGCGGATCCGTTCTTCTGTAAGTACCATGCTCAAGCGATTTCGTGCATGTATTTCCAAAGGCGCACCACTTCCACGGCGGCACGTACATCGTGTGCGCGCAACACTTGAGCCCCCCTGTCGAGCGCGGCAAAATGCAAGGCGGCTGTCCCTGTGAGCGCGTGTTCGGGAGTGGTATCCAATAACTTGTAAACCATTGATTTGCGGGAAATACCGACCAGGATGGGCAATTCCAGTATTTTAAAAACGTCCAGGTGGGAGAGCAATTGATAGTTATCCGAGAGCTGTTTCCCAAAGCCAAAGCCGGGGTCAACCAGGATATCGCGAAGGCCCATTTCCCTCAACACCCCCACTTTTTGGATGAAATAGTCCAGGACTTCCAGGACCGGGCCCTGCGGATACGAGGGCGCGGTTTGCATAGATTCGGGCTCGCCCGAGATGTGCATCAACACATAAGGCACCTGAAGGCGCGCCAACAAAGGCCAAAGCCCGGGATCGAACCCCCCTCCGGAAATATCGTTGACCAAAGAGGCACCTGCTTCGCATGCTTGTGCGGCGACGCTGGCCCGCCAAGTGTCCACGGATAGGATCGCCTCCGGGAATTCCTGTCGCAAGCGTTCGATGAGCGGTATGACCCTTCGCATCTCTTCGGCTTCCGGTATCGCCTGGGCACCTGGTCGCGTGGACATGCCGCCCACATCTATGAACGTAGCGCCTTCTTCCAGCATAGTTGCCGCTTGGTGGAGGGCGTCTTCTACCCGGCCCCAACGTCCCCCGTCGTAGAAGGAATCCGGGGTGACGTTGAGAATCCCCATCACGACGGGCGACGATAAATCCACTAACTTTCCACGGCAATTGAGCGTAGTGCGTGCAAATTTCATAGATTAGCTATCTGAAATGCAAAAACTGCCGCCCCAGGTTCCGCAAGAACATTGGCGGCGGCATGCTGTTCTTTTATCAAAAGTACTCAATTTTTATGGCACGAGAAGAGCAAAACGGACCAGACGGGCTTAAAATGGGGCAAATCATGGTCGTGATCCTCCTCCTGAGCATCGCGGTCGTCGCCTTCATGAAATTTTATCCCGAAATGGGCGGAAAGGCGAGCATCCCGCGCGAAATGCGGATTCAGTATATGCCCGCTGATTTCCAGTTTGATGTGGATGAGGATTACGCCCTGGCCGTACTGACCAACCCCAAGCGCTACCGGCAGGAATTCAACGAACTGATAAAAAAGCTGAACCTGAGCATCCTGATGCACGTTGCCAACCGCATGGGGCTGAGCCCGGCACAGAAGGGCAGTATCCCCGATGCCTATGAGCGGCAACACGCCTACCTCCGGGACCTCTATTACCAGGATTTCATCCAGCTCCAGGATTCCAGCTCTGCCCTCTATCAGTCCTGGTACGACAACCAATTCAAAAGCGCGACCGATTTGTTGTTCGAGATTGCTTCAAAATACACTTGTACGCTCGTCAACGCTATCATCGCGCCCCTGGTGCCGATGAAAGACGGCACCCTGTACGGAACGGGCAAAAATGTGGATACCCCCTGCGGCATCGCTCTATCGGAAGCCTTGGCCCCTTTTTTGAAAAAACTGCAGGACCGGGCGGCCATACAAGATTTTGGGCGTGCCGAGGGGCTCTTCCAGGAACGCGTGGAAAAAGTGATCGCGGAGCTCGCTACCTACGAGGTACGCGATAAAAAGGGATTGAGCAAGCAAATGAAGACCAAAGTCCTGGGGCTCTCCGTTTCCAGTACGGAAGTGGAGATTACGGCCATCAGTATCGCCAAGATCGGGTTTCGGCTCGATACATACTCAAAAGTACAGCTCGACCCCCGCACCAAAGTCGTCTCCATCACCCTGCCGGAACCCCGTATCCTATCGCACGAGGTCTATCCCCGCTTCGAAAAACTGGACATCGGATGGATGCGGGAGGTGAACAGCGGGGATTTCAACCGGGCCATCAACCTGCTCCGCGAGGAGTTCAGGCGGGACATCGCCACGAGCGATGCTTATGACAAATCAAAAGCCCAGGCCAGGGAATTGTTGGAGACGATGTTTGGCCCTTTGGTTCAGTCCTTTGGAAAAGGCTTTCAACTGCGCGTAGCCTTCCAGCCCGATGAACGCTTCGAAACCCCCGGCCCTACTCCGGATTGATCTGGCGAACCAAGTTCGCCCTCGCGCGTATTGGTTCATGTACCCGTTGCGATAGGGATCCCTGAGGGGTCGGGAAATACCTTCTCCAAATCGCGGTTCCAGATCGCATTAAACACTACTATGAGCAACCCAACAAGACATCCGGCAGCTATCCTTGCCGACCAGCAGTACCTCATCCGCTTTGCGCTCCGAAAGTTATTGGAACAAATCGCCTGGCAAGGCCCCATCCTCGATGCCGCCCACGAACAAGAGCTGCTCGCGCACGCAGCAGGACACGAAAACCCTCTCGTGTGCCTGGACTACCTGCAGCCAGGCGGGTTCAGCCTGGAAACGATCGGAAAAGTAGTCCGGCAGAACCCGGGGGCACAGATCATGGTCATCAGTGCCGACCAGAACCGAAACAGCATTTACCAATCCATCGAGTTCGGCGCGCGTTCCTACCTAACAAAAAACTGCCGGGAGGAGGAAATCCTGGACGCTATCCGCGCCCTGCAAAAACAAGAGCGTTTTTATTGCACTAAAGTATTGGACCTCTTGCTCGAAAAATCCTTTCCCGCCCAAGATACCTCCCCGGAAGGAACTAAGCTCAGTCCGAGGGAGATGGAAATCGTACATCTCACCGCCAAAGGGCTTTTTGCAAAAGAAATTGCCCAAACGCTTAATATCAGTACGCATACCGTCTATACCCACCGCAAAAAAATCCTTCAGAAATTGAATGTTAAAAACGCTTCCCAGCTCGTATCGGTCGCGATAAACCGAGGCTGGATTATACGCAGCTGATGCCATTTTGCGTTTATAGCCTCATACTGTTGAACAATCCGTTGATTTGTCGTATATTATCCCCGGAAATATAGATAGCCAAAAACAAACCGCCATGCGTATTTCACTTTTTTCATTGATTATCTGTGTGTTCTCTGCCCCGCTTTACGCCAAAGGACGCTATGTGCTCTACGAATCTTCCTGCATAGACCGACTGGAATATGCCTACCCCGAAACGAAAGAAGGAGGAGAGTTCGTAGTGTACAGCTTGCGCTTGAGCGCGCAGGAACGCATTAACATGGAGGTAGGCACAGAAAGTGGGGTACTCATCCAAAATAGCCTGCCTTCGAATGTACTGACCTGCAATGCGAACAATATCCTGGATTATACCCCGGCGTTCCTGGACTCCGTGAACAACAAGACAGCAGAGCTGTACATCGTCTTCCCGCTTCAAAATGGGCAATACCGGATCGTACAAATCAAACAAGCGTTCAAATTCGTGCATTCCACTACGGAAATCAGCGCGGCCTCTACGAGCTATCGGTTCACCTATTTCCTGGACGGGCGTTCTGCGAACGGGGATTTATCTGGGAACGATATGCGCGGCAGGGTATTCTTCCAAAAACAGGAACCCCGCTATGGGCAAAATTGCTTGTTATTCCGACAAATACAAGGAAATGCAGGGAATTATCTCGACGTGCTGGTCCACCCGGAATTAGGGGTGTTGGAAGAAAAGCCGGCTTCGGGAACGGAAATGTTTTCGCTCAAGCGTGTCAATGGGAAAAATCCTGCAGAATTTTTCCCTATGCCGGCTCCTGCCCGTATGTCAGAGAATGCACTGGCTTCTAAGTCGGGCACTACCCTATCGCCTGAACCGGCTAATACAGCCTCCCCGCTTCCGCCCCTCGTTAAAAAACACCTCGTCAAAAAAGGGGAAACGCTGTATGCTATTGCCAAAATGCACAAGCTCAGCGTAACGCAACTTCAGTATTGGAACCAACTGGGTACCTCGACCCTCATACAGCCCGATACCTACCTGCTGCTCGAAGCGCCTGAAAGGCCACAGGACTTCGAATGGAACGATAACCGCGACTTCGGCCTTCGTGGTATCCCCTTGGTGAAAGAAGAACAGGGCGGTGCCCAAACAAGCGCTTTCCCCACTTGGCTGCAAGCACCCGAGACCGTGGTAGTGGCCCAAGGGGAAACGGTGGCTCTATTGGCTGCCCGATATGGATACACGGAAGCGCGGTTCCGCTACTTCAACGGGCTCGCCCCGAACGCCATGGTCAAAGCGGGCGATTTGCTGCGCACCCGCGATTGTGATATAGAAGACAAGGAGGACCCCCTGATGTCGTACGATACTCCCCTGGATTTAGGCAAAAAAGGGGGCACAGAGGAAAAAGGTTCGTCCTACCAGGATCCGTACTGGGCAGAATTTACGCAGACCCCCGAATTCGATGCCAAGTCCCCGGTAGCTGCCAGCAGCCGCTCTACGGTCCCGCCGACTACTTCACAAGGCTACTATGGCCCGGTACCCGGTATATACAACAGCAACCGGCCACTTACCGAACCCGCCAAACCGCAGGAGGTGCCCAGGTCTTTGAGCGAGCCCGCTCCGTACGATAATATCCCGGCAGGGTATGATGGGAAGAGCGGCCTATATAGAAAGGGTGGCCAACCAACGCAAGCCAAACCGAACACGGCACGGCGCATGCATATCGTATTGACCGGGGAAACGTTGGAAGACGTTGCCCGCCGCTTCGGCCTGACGGTAGAAACCCTACGGCGATTGAACGACATGGCGCCCGGGGAAACCATTTTACCCTATCAAAGCGTCTATGTCAACTGAGTGCAAGCGGAGATAATCCGGGGCATTTGTTCCAGGGTAGCGCGATAGCCTATATCGTATATCTCCCGGAAGCTGCCAAAGCGAAAGATGTGGTAGCTGCGAAGCCCACGGGGTTCTATGACCAGATCGCACATCGCCTTTGAGGGGGCGGTATTGGCATAAATCGAAAGCTCAAAAGAGCGGATGGCAATGCCCATGAGGGATTGTACCTGCTTCACCGACACGGGTACGCTGGACATGACATTTACCCCGAGCACCACTTCGCAACAATCGCGCAAAGGCTGGGCCGGGAGGTTGCTCAATAACCCCCCATCCACGTAAATGTCGCCATCTATTTCTATTGGTTTGAATATCAATGGTATAGCACAAGACGCCATGACAATGGGAATGAGCCGTCCCTCATGGCGCATTTCGACTCTGCCCTCATTTAGGTTGGATATCGCTACAAAGAGCCTTTTTTGGAGGGTTGCGAAATCGTCCACAGGGATCACCTGCTCCAAACGTTCCTGGGCGTAGGTCAGTTTGGCCAGGCCGTCCAGGGGCAACCCAATCTGAAAGAGCTTCCACAGACTGCTCTCCTGTACAAAGTCCAGGATGGCAGAAGGCGACATTCCCGACGCATACAAAGCGCCTATATATGCCCCTGCGCTCGCCCCCGACAGCACCTCGGGATAGATACCGTTTTCTTCTAATGCTTTTAAGGCACCGATGTGCGCGATGCCGCGGGCACCGCCACCGGACAACACCAGGCCGATTTTATAAGTTGGGGACATAGCGCATGGTTTTTTACAAAATGAGGCCGGGGTTTTTGCCCTGCAAAAACCCCGGCCCAAATATCGGTAACACGAAGGACTTATGCCAGGATAACCTACCCTGGCCTACCCCGTGTGTTAGTTAAATATGTAGCGCACGCCAAGCTGTGCCTGCCATACGTTCCCGATACTGATCGTCTTGACGTATGGCGTATCGAGCAAGATGGTCTTACCATCCACGACGCGGGTATTCATGCGGAACGTCGGCGTGCCATCAGCTGCGGCGCTAACAAACGTGAGCGGGCTTGCCTGGCCAAAGTTACCCGAAGTCAGCGAGTTGCCCACACCCCAGGCATTGTTCAGCATATTGCCAAAGTTGAGAATATCTGCGCGGAGCTGGAGCGTGTTTTTCTTGTCACCTACCTTCACGTGGAACTCCTGAACGACCGTCAGGTCGAGGCGGTTCAGCCAGGG
>JBEGMH010000070.1:0-9896 GCA_041183125.1 Bacteroidota bacterium
TCTATGTCTACGCCGTATGAAAACTCCACGCGCATGGAGAGCAGCCCGTCTTCGCAGTCGGTGATCACTTTTTTAATATCGTCCAGCTCGTACAGGGCTTCTTCGATGGGGTCGGCGACCAATTCTTCGATATCCTGTGGGCTCGCACCCGGGTAAATAGCCAGGACGACGAAGATCGGTGCCTGAAAAGGCGGGTCTTCCCCACGCGGCATGTTTAGGAGTGCATTCAGTCCCAAAAATAGGGCCAACAAAAAGAGGATGAGGGTAAATGGATAGTTTCGGACGGAAAAAGAGACGATTTTCATGGCATGGGCTTAGTGGACGATGGCAATTTTTTTTCCGTGTTTCAGGTAGGCTCCGCCGCTCGTGGCTACCAGGGTGCCTGGTTTTACCCCTTTTGCGATTTCCACTTTATCGGCATATAGTTTTCCGATCTGTACCTCGGTGCGCTGTACGTACTGGCTGTCGCGTACCACATACACAACGCCCCGGTCTCCTTCGACTTCGATCAGGGCATCTATTGGGACGACGGTAGAGGGCTGTCCGGATTCCGGGAAGATGCGCACGGAGGCGACCAGCCCCGCTGCCAGCCGGGGAGGATAGCTTTTCAGGGACAGTTCTGCGTCAAAGGTACCGGATTGGGGGTTGATGGTCTCTGCCAGGTCGCTCACCGAGGCCTGAAAGGTTTTTCCGGGAAAGGCGTCGAAGCTGACCTCTGCGGGGTTTCCCTGGCGCAGGCTCGCCCAGTCCTTGTCAGACAGCCCGACCCGGATTTTCCAGTCTGCTTTATCGGTGCCGATGAGGGCAAATACCGGCATGCCCGGGGCAGCGATTTCGCCGCTGTGCAGCAATACTTTTAGCACTTTTCCATTTACAGGGGCCCGTACTTCGGAGTAGCTTTGGTTAAAGCGGGCGATTTCGATGCTTTCTTCGGCTAAGCGCAGGGCGGTCGTTGCATTTTGTACTTGTTCGAGGGTAGCGATGCTGTCGGCGTATAAGTTCCTTGCCCTTTGCAGGTCTCTTTTTGCTTTTTCCAGCCCTTCCTCAGCTTGTCGGACCTGGGCGTTGATCTCCGTCAGGTTCAGGGTGGCTAAGAGCTGGCCTTTGAGCACGTTGTCCCCTTCCGCTACAAACACCCGTTTGATCACGCCCCCTGTTTTGAAGGCCGGCCGTGCCTCCTGGCTGGAGACGAGGGCCCCGGCCCCGCTTACGACGGAAGAAAGGGTCAGCTCTTGCACGAGGGCCGTTCGCACGGGTATCTGTTCGGTTTGTGGCTGTGCTTTTTCATTATCGCTTTTTTTGGCACACCCAGGCAGCAATACCAGGCTGGCCAATGTCGGCAATAATAAGTATATCTTTTTCATAATCAATCATTTTTAATTTCAACAAGAGGAAGGGCAGCCCAGGCGCGCTCCATTTCCGCGAAGCGGACAAACACCCCGTAATAGGCTATGGTTTGTTGTACTTCCAGGGTGTAGAGGGAGGTTTGGGCGTCTATGAGCTCTATTTGGGCAGCCAGGCCTTCCTCATAGCGGCGGAGCGTTTGCTGGTAGTAGCGGCGTGCGGCAGCGAGTTGTGCGGGATAGCTTTCCCAAGCCGCTCGGGCAGCCAGAAAGTCATTTTGTGCTTTTTCCATCTCCAGTTGGAGCGCCCGCTCGCTGTACCGCAGCCGTTCGTCCAATTGCATGCTTTCCACCTGTGCTTTCTGCACCTGCAACTTTTGCCGGCCCCCACTCCAAAGGGGCACCTCAAGGCTCAGCCCGAAGAGCACATAGCCGCCCCACTTGAAATCAAAACCCTGTGAACCTATGTCGAATTGTGCGCCCACCGTAGGTCGGCGGCGTGCTTCCTCTAAGTTGACCAAAAGGGTACTGGCTTCTTTGGCCACGCGCAACTGGGCGAGCTCCTCCCGCATGTCTGCTCGGGCGGGTGCCAGGGGCTCTGTCCATACCAATTGGGAGTCTATGCGGATGGGTTCATCGGACGCCCTTTGCAGCAGGAAGTTGAAATACAGCCGGGCGTTGTCGCGGTTGAGGCGGGCTGAGAGCAGTTGGGTTTCCAGTTTGGCCCGCTCTGCGGTGTTGCGGTCAAGGGCGGAGGCGATGATTTTGTCGTTGCGCAAAAGCCCTTCCTGGACGCGGCGCTGGGCATCAATGAGTGCCAGGTACTTTTCCAGTACGACGATCAAGGCGTCGGTTTGGAGGTAGTTGAAGTACGCGATTTTCACTTCTTTGGCGATCTCGCGTTGCACCACCCGCACGCGCAGGGCTTGTATGTCGGACTGCAACCCCTGCAAGCTGCGGTTCAGCGCGATTTCAGCTCGCAGGATGGGCTGTCGCACGCGGAAGCGCGCATCGTAGAAATTGTTGGGTAAAAATTGTTCTTCCACATTTTCGATCGTGGGGAAGTTGTTTGATTGCGTCAGCCGGTTTAGCGTGCCATAGACAGGGTTTAGTAGATCGCCGACCGGGAATTCTATTCTCCGCCCGCCGTCGGCCAGGGAGTAGGTAGCTCCAAAGCCTACTTCGGGCTTGTTCATGCGGGTCGCAATGTCTTCGCTGATGCGCTGGGATTCCAGCTTCAGAAGGGCCTCTTTGAGCAGGGGGCTTTTGGAATACGCATCCGTAACGTAGCGGTTTAGGATGTCGGAGGACTGGGCTTCCAATACGCTTGGCAAAAGCCCGGAGGACGACAGTCCGACAAAAAGCAGGGCCAATAGATAGATCTTTTGCATAAAAAAGGACTGTCACTTTTTTGTGATAGACTTGTTACGAGGCAAAAGTAGCAGTTTTTAGATGCTATGCATGGCACAAAAGCGTCAAAGCGCCCTCCATATCTGTTTTTTAGACAGGATGAAAGGTGGGGGGCACTTTTGCGACCCGTTCGCCAACCTGTTTTTTTTATCTTTGCGGGGCTGTGTACAAAAAACTTGTGGCCGGGGAATCATCGGGGGCTAAAAAACTTTTCTGCCCCCGCGGGAAAATAGTCTCTTCCGGACAGCGTGCGCAGCCCTTGCGCTATCCTCTGCCCACGACAAATCAAAAGCCGTATATGCCGGACCTGAGTATCATTATCCCTGCCTACAACGAAGAAAATACGATTGCGCTGATCCTGGACAAAATACGGCTGGCTACCCTGCCAGAACGCATCGGGAAAGAAATCGTCATCGTGGACGACTGCTCCTCCGACCGTACCCAGGAAGAGGTGGATCGCTTCCATGAGCAATATCCCGAGCTCAACATCCGGTATTTCCGGCACGACAAAAACCGCGGGAAAGGCGCGGCGCTCCATACCGGCATTGCCCAAGCCACCGGGACCTACTTGATCATCCAGGATGCCGACCTGGAATACGACCCGCAGGAGTACAAGATCCTGCTGCAGCCCATCCTAGACGGCCATGCGGACGTGGTGTACGGCTCCCGGTTCCAGGGCGGGAAAGCCCACCGCATCCTGTTTTTCTGGCATACCCTCGGCAACAAGTTCCTGACCTTCGTCAGCAATATGCTCCTGAACCTCAACTTGTCGGATATGGAAACCTGCTATAAGTTGTTTAAGACGGAAATCATCCAGGGCATCTCCCTGCAGGAGCAGCGCTTTGGCTTCGAACCGGAAGTGACGGCGAAGATATCCAGGGTCCCGAAGATCCGAATCTATGAAGTGGGCATTTCTTACTACGGCCGAACCTACGAGGAAGGGAAAAAAATCGGATGGAAAGACGGTTTCCGCGCCATTTATTGTATTTTCAAATACGCGGTATTTAAATAAGGGGCAAACAAAACGCACTGCCCTCGCCCGACTTTTTTGAACTGAAAAAAATCTATTTAACGGAAAACCGAGCTGCCATGATCAATACAAAACTATTTCTGGAAAAATTTCTGCAAAAACAGCGCTTTAAGCGGATTGATAAACAATACCTCAGCGGGTCGGTATTGGATTTCGGCGGTAACGAGGGTGAGCTCGGCGCATACGTGGACGGGGAGTATACCGTGGTGAATTACGACCACTCTCCGCTGGCCGGCAAAACCTTCCATAACATCATCGCATTAGCGGTCATTGAGCATATCCGGTTCGAGGAGGTTTTTTCTATCTTCAAGAAGTTTCGCGAGCACCTGCACCCCTCGGGTTATGTAGTACTCACTACCCCGACGCCCGCTTCAAAACCCGTGCTCGAACTGTTGGCCTTCCTGTATTTGTTAGACAGGGAGAATATCCAGGAACACCAGCACTACTGGTCGAAACAGGACCTGTACCAACTCGCCACCGCCTCCGATATGGAGGTCGTCGAATACAAAACCTTTCAGTTTGGATTCAACCAGCTTTGTATTCTAAGGAAAAAAGTTGACCTTCCGAAGCATTGACGCCTAATCCTCCAGCGAGGTATTGGGATAGAAGGCCAAAAGTATAGTTGGGGGGTCGTCAGCGGTTTCGTGCGCGATTCTAAACATCTTGGAATTCGCCTTTATGGCGGGGTAGAGGTACCGATCGGTATCGGAGAAGCCCAAATAGTCCAGTACCGCGTGCGTGGCGCCGCTCGCCTTGAGTTGCTGCAATAGTTCCCTGTGGTTCTCGGTCCGGGCGAAAGAAACCGTGTGCAACCCGGAAAAGTGGTAAAAGAGTTCCGTCTTCCGGCAGGCTACGACGGCATCGGGGGGCAGGTTTTCCTTAGCCCAGCGGGCAGCGTTAAAGTAACTTTGATAGTGCGGGGCATATACGCTGCTCTTGGCGTTCTGTCGGTACCCGCTGTTGGCTTCTGCGTTGAAGAAAAAGAAGAGGGGAATCAACAGAAGGGGGTTAAAGGTGATGGTATAGCGCAACCGGGACAACAGTACATCTGCCACACGACCAACCCCCAAGACCATCAGGAAGAGGAGAAAGGGCAGCAGGGGCAGCAAAAAGCGGTTCCCATACCACACAGGCGGCCATATCAGCAAGATGGCCAAAGAGCCGAGTATGTACCCGAGGATGAGCGGCCTATTTTTTTGAACCGAAAAAAAGCCTGCGCATACGAACAGAAGAATCGCTATGCCTACTGCATAGAAGCTCCAGGTAAGCTGAACCTCGCCATCAATACCTTTGTAATCGGGTACGATATTGGAAAAAAAGGCGGAGGGGATTTCTTTGTCCAAATAGCGCTGGGCATTCGCCCCGATGCGCGCAAAGAGCTCCGGTAGCGTGAGGTTTCCCAGGGCTGGCCGATAGGGGTTTTTGAGGAGCAGCGCCGAAATATACTCCGAGTCCAGTCCGAGGCTTTGGTTGCGCAACTGCCAAGGCAGCATCCCCAAGACATAGGTGCCAAAGGCTGCAGGCATGTAGGCCCATCTTTTGGCTAATGCCAAAAACAACAATACCCCCGGCAGCAGCGCCAAACCCTGGCTGCGGATATGGCTGGCAAATACCACAGCCGCCATACCGGATAAGAAATACGCGTTTTTATAAAACGGCTTTTCATAATCTGCCCTGGACAACAAAAACAGGGCGAGAAGGGAAAAGAACACAAACGGGATCTCGCTCATCATGATCGTGGCAAACCGCAACACGGTAGCGTTTACCAGCAAAGCCATCACCGTGGTGAAACAGGCCGCAAGGCCCGCTCCAAAATGGCGGAGGGTGAAAAACAACAACAGGCAGCTCCCTAGTAGAAACCCGCCGTTTACCATCTTCATGAAAAGAACGGAATCAGAGACCTGCATGAAAAGCGCCATGATCCAGGGGTAGCCAGGGGGGAAATGTGCGTGGGGAGCCTGATTGAGGTCGTAGTAATAGGCGTATTGGCCTTTTTCTACCAGGTTTTTGGCTAAGTAATAGTAGTTGATGTTGTCCCCGTTCAAATCGATCTTTGTGTCGAAAATACCGGCATACAGGATGAAAAAAGAGAGGATTATACCAACGACAGAGGCAATTATTCCCGTTTTTGCACCGCCGCCGAACAGCCCGTGGGGTGTATTTCCTGAAAAGGCTTGGTTTCGTTCCTTTCCTTTGCCTGACTTGGGGCGCTGCGTTTCTTTCTTTTGAGTGGCCATGGTACCTGTGTGCTTGTGGTGAGGGAGAGGTCAGGTATAAAAGGTCGTGCCTGTGAATCCCCGCAAAGATACATTTTGTGGGGGAAAAGCAAAATTCTCAAATGGATTCCATACCTTTAAGTTGGAAGTCCCGACCGGATGGGGCAAGCACCGGAGTCCATGCCAGGTACAATTCAAAATGTCGCGCCAAAGGGCGGTCTTGTAGGATTTTCCAGATGGATTGTGACCGTTCGAATTACACCCTCTATGTCAGTATGCTAGTTTCTTTTGTTATGAAAAAAAATATCTGGCTTTTCGCCCTATGCCTGGCTGCTACTGCCCGGGCACAAGACCCAGGGGTCCTGGAAAATATCGCCGAATCGGAAAAAGCAGCCTGGCTGCGCAACCGACAGGCGTTCGAAAAAAGCCTTACCACCCTTGCCAGCAGCCCAACGGACATCCACTACACGCGCTTCCGCTGGTGGGTGGACCCCGCGGTGTACTACATCCGGGGAGAGGTGATGACCGTCTTTGAGGCGACTGAGCCCGTTTCAAAACTCGATTTTGATTTCTCGGCGGCCTTGAAAATGGACAGCATCTTTTGGCGCGGTACCAAAGTGGGGCATTCCCGCAAAGGAGATATTCTTACCGTTCTGTTGCCCAAGCCTTTAGCCCCTTTTTTATCCGATACCATCACCTTTCACTATCAGGGTATTCCTCCTTCTTCCGGGTTCGGCTCCTTCATCACTACGACGCACGGCGCCGGGAAACCCGTCCTCTGGACGCTCTCTGAGCCTTATGGGGCGATGGAGTGGATGCCCTGTAAACAGGCGCTGACCGACAAAATTGACTCCATAGACGTATTCATCGTCCACCCGCAGGGGTACCGGGCAGCCAGCAACGGCCTTCTGCAATCGGAAACGACCGAAAACGGCAAAGTTACCACACACTGGAAACACCGCTACCCCATAGCCACCTACCTCGTCGCCATCGCTGTCACCGACTACGTGGAAATCCGGGGGGAGCTAAAATACCCCGGGGGCACGATGCCCCTCATCAATTATGTGTATCCGGAATCGGTATCCGCCATCCAGGCCAGTATGCCGAATGTCGTAGCACAGTTGCAGTTGTACAACGAGTTGTTCGGCTTGTACCCCTTCCACAAGGAAAAATACGGCCACGCCCAGTTTAGCTGGGGTGGGGGGATGGAACACCAGACGATGTCTTTCATGGTGAATTTTGGCTTCGAACTGGTCGCCCATGAAATGGCGCATCAGTGGTTCGGCGACAAAGTAACCTGCGGCTCCTGGGAGGAAATCTGGCTGAACGAGGGCTTCGCTACCTACCTCAGCGGCCTGTGCTACGAACGGCTGCAACCTCAAAACTGGTACTCGTTCAAGTCCTCGCATATCCGCACTACGACCGGGCAGCCCGGGGGCTCTGTCCGGGTAGACGATACGACAAACGTAAACCGCATTTTTTCGTCCCGCTTATCCTATTCGAAAGGTGCCATGCTCCTTCACATGTTGCGCTGGATCTGCGGGGACGCAGCCTTCTTCAGCGCCTTGCGCAACTACCTCAACGACCCGCTCCTGGCGTATGGCTACGGTACTACGGCTGCTCTGCAAGCCCACCTGGAAAAGAGCTCCGGGAAAAAACTGGAGGGCTTTTTCGCGGATTGGTACTACGGCCAGGGCTATCCCTCGTACGCCATCTCCTGGTCGCAGGATGCCAACCGCCAACTGTACATCAAAGTAAACCAGACGCAGTCCCATGCTTCGGTGCCGTACTTCGAACTCCCGCTGCCCATCCGCCTGAACGGTGTGCAGGGGCAGCGCAAGGACATCGTGCTGGACCACCGCAGCGAAGGCCAGGTCTTTCAACTTCCGTCCGACTTCGACGTCGCTTCCCTGGCGTTTGACCCGGACCTTTGGCTGACTACCCGCAACAATACCGTCAGCAAAACCGTGGTGAACGTGCAGGACCTCTCGGCGTCGGGGTATCTGCTCCGCCTGGAACCCAATCCCGTTTCAGAGGGAGTCATCCACTCGGTGCTGTCGGCACCCACTGCCGGTGAGGCACACCTCATTCTGGAACAGGCCGATGGAAAGATACTGCGCCATACCAAAGAAACCCTGATGGAGGGAGAGAACCGCTTTTCCATCGAAATCCGGGGCGTTGCGGCAGGAGTATATACCCTGCGGATAAAAAACCCGGTGGGGGAACTATCGGCCAGGGTGCTCGTGTTGCCATGAGCCTTTTGGTAGATTTGCACACCCATGCGTGGCCAGTGCCCAGTCTTGATCGCCTGGCGTTCCATTCTTTTCACCAAAAAGAAAGCGGCCTGGCCCAGTATGCCCTGCCTTTTTCGGCAGGGCTGCATCCCTGGTTTCTCGAACCCGCGCACATGGAGCCCCAGTGGGCGTGGCTGGACGCGGCGCTGTCCTTGCCCAACCTGCGCATGGTGGGGGAGATCGGCCTGGACCGCCTGCGCGGCCCGGCGCTGGATATCCAGGTTGCTTGCCTGGAAAAGGTGCTGCTCAAAGCGGAAGCGCTGGGCAAGCCTGCTCTGTTTCACTGCGTCCGCGCTTATGAGGAACTAAACCGGCTGGTGTCCCATCCGCCGCGGCATATCCCGCTGATCTTGCACGGATTTACAGGGGGGCTCAACAAACTGAAGGGCTTGCTGCCTTATCCCTACTACTTCTCCTTTGGAGCCGCTATCCTCCGGGATGGGCATCCGGTGCTGGAAGCGTTTCAGGCAGTGCCCATCGGGCGCTTGTTCCTGGAAACAGATGACAGCGGACGGGATATTGCCGACCTATACGATAGGGCGGCACAACTACGTCGTCTATCTTTATCGGAATTAGAAACACAAATTTGGGAAAACAGTATTAAAATCGGTATCGCATGAGTGAATGGTCTTGGTTGGCACGCACAGAGCTGCTCGTCGGGAAGGAAAAAGTGGAAAAACTGAACCGCGCCAGGGTGATGGTGGTCGGCCTGGGAGGCGTGGGCAGCTTCGCGGCGGAGTTCCTGTGCCGCGCAGGGATTGGCCGTATGACCATCATTGATGGCGACACCGTGGACCGGAGTAACAAAAACCGGCAACTGCCCGCACTGGACTCTACCATCGGACAGGAAAAAGCACAGGTCATGGCCGCCCGCATGCGCGATATCAGCCCGGAATTAGAGCTCCTGGTCATCCCGCACTTCCAGGAACCGGATAATATGGCCCGCCTGCTCCAGGAAGAATATGACTTTGTGCTAGACTGCATAGACAGCCTCCAGCCCAAAATCCAATTGATCACGACCTGCCTGCAGGCCGAACAGCCGTTCATCAGCTCTATGGGGGCCGGTGGGAGGTACAACCCGGAGTTTATTCGCATAGCCCCCCTGGGCAAAACCCACCAATGCCCGTTTGCCCAGCAGGTGCGCAAATCCGTGCGCCGCCAAGGGTTCAGCACGGATTTCCCGGTCGTGTTCTCCGATGAGCCCACCCTGCCGGGTTCTATGGAAAAAACGGATGGTACCCGCTATAAAAAATCGTACTATGGTACTATCTCTTACATGCCGGCCTTGTTTGGACTGTACATGGCCTCTTATGTGATCCGGAAGACGATGGAGGACTGAGGTCGCGAAGTGGGAGCTATGTTTTGCCGCGTCCATTGGATGCGATGAGGAAAGCCATCCGCCTTTACCCCTCCAGCGCCTGCGAAAGATCGCCCAGGATGTCCTGCACGCTTTCTATGCCGACCGACACGCGTACCAAACCGTCCGTTATGCCGTGCGCCAAGCGGATTTCGAGCGGAACCTTGGAATGCGACATGGTGGCGGGGTGCATGATCAATGTATCTACGTCGCCCATCGTGGGGGCGAGTTTGCAGAACCTCAGCT
>JBEGMH010000071.1:0-6746 GCA_041183125.1 Bacteroidota bacterium
GCGGGCGGCGTAGTCGAGGCGGTAGGCCTGCATGGGCTGTCCGGGTCGTTGGGGGTTGTCGCCGATGTCCACGATGAGTTCCTGGGGCAGGGGCTGGAGGGATCGGATATCGAGGCCGGTCAGGGCCGAGAGGAAGAGCTTAGCGATCTTCTTGTCCTCCATGAGGTGTTTGAAGACGGCGTCGTACATAGGGTTAGCGATTTTCATGATGGGGCGGTTTTTTCCAAAAATACGCCGGATTTTGGAAGGGCAGGCGGAAATCGGCGGGCAGGGGTTGGTGAAAGGGTGCAAAAAAGTAGGCTAAGTGAAAATATAAAAATCAGATAACCATACATATAGATATTTTATGAGGCTTTTTACACGAGGAAAAGCGGGGAACAAAACGCGGGGATTTTGACCTCCGGTACCGTATCATCGCCTGTTCAAACCAACCTCAGACCTGGTTTGAACCGAACCGTCTTTTTGCGCGAATATCCTCCTCGTACCCTTTTCCATTCAGTTGCTTTTTCATACCTTGCTTTGTGCAAAGAGGTGATCAAGCCCTTGTGGTACAAGAAGTGGATACCTCGTCGCTATGTCCCTAAAAAAGCACCTTTTTGACCCTGCGATGACCTCTCGTAATACGTCGCATACAAAAACCACTACCAATGAAGCAGCTCTTTTCCATGTTCATCCCCCTAACTTTCTTTGCTATGACGGCAAACACCCTATACGCCCAGGACTGGGCTTCGCTCAAGCGTTTCCAGGCGGAAAACGAGTCCCTCGGACTTGCAAAGCCCGGCGAAAAACGGGTGGTGTTCATGGGCAATTCCATTACCGAGGGCTGGAAAAACATCGACCCTTTGTTTTTCAAAGACAAGCCCTACGTCAACCGGGGGATTAGTGGGCAGACTACGCCACAGATGCTGGTGCGCTTCCGGCAGGATGTCATCAGCCTGAAGCCGGCAGTAGTGGTCATCCTGGCGGGCACGAACGATATTGCCGGAAATACCGGCCCCACCACGGTCGAAGAGATTATCGGGCATATTGCCTCCATGGCCGACCTGGCGCGGGCAAACGGCATCGCGGTCGTTTTGTCGTCGGTGCTACCGGTATATGACTACCCATGGAAGCCGGGCCTGGAGCCAGCCGAAAAGATTTTCCGGCTAAACGGTATGATCAAAGCCTATTGCGAGCAGCACGGCTGCATCTATCTGGACTACTTTTCCGCAATGGCAGACGAGCGAAAGGGCTTGCGCAGCGGGCTGGGCGACGATGGGGTACACCCCAACCTCGCCGGTTATCAAATCATGGGCCCCCTGGCGGAGCAAGCGATTGCACGGGCGCTGCGCACAAAGAAGAAGTAGACCGGCCTCCGTGCGTATTTGTTTTTAAACGAACGCACCCTTAGCTCAGCACCCCGAATTTACCGGCCTGTGCATCTTCGAAGGCTTGAACGATCTCCTCGCGGGTGTTCATGACAAAGGGACCGTAGGCTGAGATGGGCTCATGGAGCGGTTCTCCGCTGAGAATCAGCACCACGGCATCGACGAGTGCTTCGATAGAAAAGGTATCCCCGTCGTTTTTGAACAAAACGAAGTGATCGGTTCCTGCTTTTTCAGCCCCATTCACCCGGATACTTCCTTCTACGACGACCAAGGCTGTATTGAAGTGGGCGGGGAAGGCAAAGTCGGCACTCGCCCCCTTTTCCAGGAAAGCGTTTTGCAGGTGGACGGGAGAGAACGTCGAGGCCCTGCCCGGTATACCCTGGTATTCCCCGGCGATGACCTCTATCCTGCCCCCCGGCACCTCCACCTTTGGGATTTCCGGGTTGGTGATGCTTTGGTATTTGGGCGGTGACATTTTGAATTTGGCCGGGAGGTTGACCCATAGCTGTACCATCTGAAAGTCGCCCCCGGCCTGGCTGAAGGATTTTTCGTGGTATTCTTTGTGCAGCACCCCTGAGGCAGCCGTCATCCATTGGACATCCCCTTCCCCGATGACCCCGCTATTGCCGTAGCTGTCGTGGTGCGCAACGCGGCCCCGGTACGCAATGGTCACGGTCTCAAAGCCCCGGTGAGGGTGTACGTCCACACCCCGGGGCGTATCCGTGGGCGGGAAATAAAAGCGCGCGTTGTAGTCGAGCATAAGAAAAGGGTCCATGCGCTGCATGCCCGGCCCGGTGCTGCCCGGGATAAAGTTGTGTACGCGGAAGCCGTCCCCGACCATGTGCGGGCGGGGTGGAGCCATGACCTGTTGTACGCTTTTTTGTGCCATAGTTTTGCAATGCCGTTTTTGAACCTTTGGGTTGTGTAAAAAGAGCCTTTGAAGATACATAGGGACTCCCTCCCAGCCACTGGAAGGCTATTTTTCCACATCCCACAAGACAACGGCAAAAAGGGTGGGGATGTTCAGCGGGACATACGGCGAAATCAAGAAGGGGCAAAAATCCCTCTTTCCCTTCTGAGGGGCTTTTTCCAACTACACTTTTTTCAAAAATCTACTTTTACCCCCAAAATCGGCACCAAAGGGAGGGCATAATTGTAATACAATGCCTTGGTCTGGGTGCTGTACCGCTGTTCCACCGGGTTTTTTCGATTGGATATATTCTGTATGTCTGCACTAAAGCGCCAGGTGGCATGGGGGCGGTTGATTTTGTAGGATACCCCGGCGTCGAGCCGTTTATAGGTGGGCAGGCGGGGCACGTACGCGAGGTAGTTGATATAGACCGTCGTGTTCAGTCGGATGGATTCGCCGATATTGATCGGGGTATAGCGGTTGCCGCCCCGTACCATATAGCGCAGGTTGAGTACGAGAAAGTGCTGTTTTTGGCGGCCCAGGGCAAATTCCTTCCCAAATAACATATTATAGGCAAAGGAATTATTGAATACTGTGTTGCGCCACTTCTGGTCGCCTGCCCGATAGATGGATTTGAACAGGGAGGTAGTGAGCAGGTAGTAGTATCCGTTGGCAAAAGAGCGCTCCAGCGTCCCTTCTATACCTGCATTTTCCCCCAGCCCTTCGTTGTCGAGTACGTTGGAGGGGATACCGGAGGAGGCGTTGAGCAGCGAGTAGGAGCTTTTACTACTGGAGTCCACAGGGATGTTATGCAGGTTCTGGTAGTACGTTTCTATGTTCAGGCGGGTATGCGGGCCAAACGTACAGGAATAGCCCAATACATAGTGGGCTGCTTTGAGTGGGCCAATATTGCGGTTGGGCTGTACGAACGTAGTTTCGTTGACACGCCGTTTGTAGAGATACACGGAGACAGGCTCCAGTCGGGAGTGCAGACCGAAGCCCAGGTTCCAGGAAGCGTTGGGCGTAATCTGGTAGCGCAGGCCGAACCTGGGTTCGAGCCCTTGCTGAGCGTTGAGTAAGAAACGGGAGTAGTGGACGCCGGCCGTGGCACTGATGCGGGTGCCAGCCTGGTACTTGAATTGGGAATACGCCTGCAGGAAGCCGGTACGACCATCTTCCCTCAGGAAATTGACCATTCGTTTGCGCGCGTTGTCCCATCGGTTTTCATCCAGGTAGTACCCAAGGGAGCTGGCGATGGCCCCGCTGCGTAGGGTGAGCCGTTTGGAAAGACGAGCATTGTAATAGGTGGAAGCGCGCAGATTTTGGTAGGCATAGGTTTGGTCGCGGGTATTGATCCAACGGTTGTCTATGAGGTTATCGCGGTAGTAGGTGGACGATTCGTTGGTCCACGCAACGGCAGAGTAGAAGTACCCACTTTTACCCACGGGGAGTTTGTGGCCGAGCCCCCACACCCCGAGGCCCTGGCGGCCAGTCTCCTTTGACCCTGTATCTTCGTCGTCTGCCAGGCTCAGGCCAGCCAATGCCCAGAGCGTGAACGTACCGGCTTTTTTAGTAGGGAAGTTGAAGGTGTAGTTGAAGTCGCGGTAAGCGGGGTTGAAGCTGCCGGGGTCAATGTTGAGAAGGCCGGTTTTGAAGAGCAGTTCCAGGGTGGAGTAGCGTGCATTGACCCGATAAGACGCCCCTTCCAGGGGGAGTGGCCCTTCTGCTGCAGCTTCCAGTCCGATGACGCTGAGCTGGGCCATCGCTTCGTGCCGCTGGTCGTTGCCGCGCCGGAAGCGCAGGTCAAACACCCCGGAAGCGGCGTTTCCGTACTCTGCGGGGAAGGCGCCAGTAAAAAAGTCGGAATTGGCTAGGCTATTGGTGTTGATCATGCTGATGATCCCACTGGTAGCTCCCTGTCCGTCGCTGAAATGGTTGGGGTTGGGGATTTCAATGCCTTCGAGCCGCCACAGCAGCCCCTTGGGCGAGTTTCCCCGTATGACGATTTCGTTGTTGTCGTCATCGCCCGAACTGGTGACACCGGCGAAAGAGACGGCCATGCGCGCAGGATCCCCATAGCCTGCGGCGTATCGGTTGGCTTCCTGCAGCGAGAACTGGCGCGCACTGGTCATCGCCATATCGTTGAGCGCCCTGTTTTTTTCAGGTTCGGCCCGGATGGTCACGGTTTCCAGGAACAGCGGGGAGGGATCCATCTGGATGTTGAGCACGAGTTCCTTGCCGCTGCCCAGCTCCAGGGCAGAAAGGGTCAGAGACTGGTACCCGAGCATCTCTACCTGTATCGTATAACGGCCGGAAGGGAGGTTGCGCAGCGCAAACCTCCCTTCCGCATCGCTGAAGGTGCCCGTAGGCGAGTCGGCAATAGCAATAGCAGCCCCTTCCAGCGGGGCCTGTGTTTCGCGGTCTACCACCGTACCACGGATCGTTTGGACGGGTACGGCGGGTGCTTGTAGAGGGGACAGGCAGATGCCAAAACAGAGTGCAACCCAGGTCAATGTTCCTCGTATTTATGGTTTCACCTGGGAGACCGGGCGGTTTTTTACGTATTTGTCCATCCAGGCGTTGGTTTCGTACAAGGTGTGGAGGATGGACTCCCGCGCCCGATAGCCGTGGCTTTCGTGGGGGAGGAAGACCAGTTTGGCCGTAGCGCCATGCCCTTTGAGCGCGTTGTAGAAGCGCTCGCTCTGGATGGGGAAGGTACCGGAGTTATTGTCCGCTTCCCCGTGGATGAGCAGGATGGGTTCTTTAATCTGATGGGCGTAGTTGAACGGCGACATCTTGTAGTAGATTTCGGGGGCTTGCCAGTAGGTGCGTTCTTCCTGCTGAAAGCCGAATGGGGTTAGGGTGCGGTTGTAGGCACCGCTGCGAGCCACCCCAGCGGCGAAGATATCGGTGTGCGCCAGCAGGTTGGCCGTCATGAAAGCCCCGTAAGAATGGCCTCCGACAGCGATGCGGTTACGGTCGGCGACGCCCATGTCCACGAGCTTGTTGACCGCAGCTTCGGCGCTTGCGCGGAGCTGCTCCACAAACGTCTCGTTAGGCTCTTTATCGCCTTCGCCTAGGATAGGCATGGCAAAATCGTCGAACACGGCATAGCCCTGGGTCACCCAAAGCAGCGGCGAGGTGGTACCAGGCCGGATGAACTGGTATGGGGAGCCATTGATCTGGCTGGCGGCATCGGCGGTTTTGTATTCGCGGGGGTACGCCCACATGAACACAGGCAGCCGTCCGTCCTTTTCCTTGTTGTAGCCAGCGGGCAGGTAGAGCGTACCGCTGAGCTTCAGGCCGTCTTCCCGCTGGTATTGCACCAGTTCTTTTTTGATCCCCTTCAACGCAGTGTATGGGTTCTCCCACCGGGTGAGAGCGCTTAGGGTGCCGCTGCGGAGGTTGCGCACGTAGTAGTTGGGTGGTACCTCCGTAGATTCCCTGCTGGTCAGCACGAGGCCTTTAGCTGCGTCGAGCATGGCGACGGGCATTTCGTAATAGGGCGCTTCGGAGCGCCACAGGCGCTTGCTCGCCTTGGTGGCCAGATCATAGGCATCTATGAAAGGACGGTTGCCTTCCGGGGAAGCGCCCATGCCCGAGAGGTACAGTGTTTTCCCTTGTTCGCCGAGGAGCAGGACGCTGCGCCCACTGGCATTGGTGCTCATCATGAACTGGCCGGGGTCGTTGTAGCGGTCTTCGTAAGGGCGGTCGAATAAGACTTCCTTTTTTGCCGTGGGCTGGCCGGGAGCGAAACGGGTAACGACTTCCCTGCGGTTGCGCCACCAGCGCTCGGTAGCGACGGCGAGCCCTTCGTTGCCCCAGCGCACCCCTGCAAAGCGAAGAGCGAATTCCATGGCCACCGTAGGGGTCCCGGTAAACGGAGCGGGCAGCAGGAACAGTTTGTCGTGGACCGCCACTTCTTTGCGCGGGTCCCCTTCGTCCTGGGCTTCTACCCAGTACAAGGTGGCCGGCAGGTCAGGACGCCAATTGACCGAGCGGGGACCTTTGCGCACCGCGTCAAAGGCAGCCGGCGTATCCTCAGCGAGCGGAAGATCGGCAACCGTCTTCACCTTTTGACCCTGCCGATTGAATACCGCCACTTCCATGGGGAAACTCGACACGGGTACGAGATAGGAAAATGGTTTTTTGACAAAGCCGACCCACACATAGTTGCCGTCGGGTGAGACATCCATGTCGTCAATCATGCCTTCGGGGGCAAGGGGGCTACTGCTGCCGCTCTCTGTGTCGAGTACGAGGAGCTGGGCCGAGGCAAAGTAGGTAAAAAGCGCCTGGTCCTGCGGGCTTTTCAGCAAATCCTGGTAGGTGCGGGCGGGCGCTGCTTTCCCGGCGTTTTCGGAAATGACCGGACCAGCGGGCACTTCCGGCTCTGCCGGGGCCAGCCCGCGGTTGGGCGGGACGGTTTTGACGAGCAGGTTGCGGCTATCCGAAAACCAGCGGAAACCAGT
>JBEGMH010000072.1:0-5089 GCA_041183125.1 Bacteroidota bacterium
TGTTTTCGTTCTTTGCCCTACCCTCTTTGCCCGGCCAATATGCCCGTTTGCTCCGCCAACCGGCCCTGAGCGCCGAGCATATTGCATTCGTCTATGGGGCCGACCTTTGGGTGGCCGACAAAAGCGGCGGCGACGCGCGCCGCCTGACCAGTACGCCCGCCGTAGAAAGCGACCCCTGCTTTTCCCCGGACGGCCGCTGGATAGCGTTCAGTTCCAACCGCTCGGGCACGGCCAGTGTATATGTACTTCCCGTGGAAGGCGGTGAGCCCAAGCGCCTGACCTGGTACCCGGCGGCTTCCTACCCCCGCGGCTGGACGCCCGACGGGAAAGAGGTGCTCTATGCCAGTTCCAGGGAAAGCGCCCCTACCTCGTTCAACCGCTTATGGGCGGTTTCGGCAAAAGGGGGACCTTCGCGTCTGCTGCCCATCCCGCGCGCCCAGGACGGCTCCTTCTCGCCGGATGGCAAACGGATCGTCTTTGACCCGGTAAGCCGCTGGGACGTGGAATGGCGCGCGTACCGGGGCGGCCAGAACACCCCGCTGGTGCTGCTCGACCTCGACGACCTCGATGAAGTCTTCATCCCCAACGAACAGCGCAGTACCGATATCCAGCCTTTGTGGCTGGGCAATACCATCTATTTCCTCTCTGACCGCAGCGGGGTGGCCAATATCTGGTCGTTCACCCCAGCCAACGGCATCCTGCGCCCCATCACCCGCTTCAGCGGTGCTGACGTGAAATGGCTGGGAGGACACGGCGCTGCGCTGGTCTTTGAACGCGAAGGATACCTGCACACCCTGGACCCGGCCACTAGCGAAAGTCGGCAGCTCAACATCCGCATCTCAGGGGATTTCCCCTGGGCCGAAACGCGTTGGGAGAATGTCAATAGCCGGGTAGCTGCGGTTTCCCTCTCCCCTACCGGGAAAAGGGTCGCCCTGGAAGCTCGCGGCGAAATCTTCACCGTGCCCGTGGAAAACGGCGACGCCCGCAACCTGACCCGCAGCTCGGGCAACGCCGACCGAGCCCCCGCCTGGTCGCCCGACGGTACACGCATCGCCTGGTTCTCCGACAAAGGCGGCAACGGATATGGCCTCATGATCGCCCGCCAGGACGGCCTCGAGGAGCCGACCCGCATCGGTATCGGCATATCCAAAATGGCCTGGGAACCCGTCTGGTCGCCCGACTCCAAATACATCGCCTTCGTGGACGACGACGTGCGCGTGCGCATCGTACAAGTGGAAAACGGAGAAATCCAAACCGCCGACGTCGGCGGGGCCAATATCGAACGCGGCGACATGAGCCTCAACTGGTCGCCCGATTCGCGTTGGCTGGCCTACTCCAAAACCGCGCCCAACCATTTCCGCCAGGTCGTGCTCTGGTCCCTGGAGGGCAAACAGGCAAGGGCACTCAGCGACCCGTTAGCCGATGCTTTCTCCCCCGCCTGGGACCGCAATGGCCAACACCTCTACTTCCTGGCCAGCACCGAAGTAGCGCTCGGCTCCGTCTGGGCCAATACCAGCGCTATGCAGGCCAACCCCTCGTACGGGGCTTATGTCGCCGTGCTGCGCGAAAACGGCCCTGCTCCTTTTCCCCTCAAAAGCGACGAGGAACCCGACACCACCAAGCAGAGCAAAAAGACCAACGGCGACACCAGCAAACTCGTGCGCATAGACTGGGACGGGATCGCGCGCCGAACCATCGCCCTGCCCATGCCGGTCCGCAATTATACCGCTATGGCCGCCGGTGCCAAGGGCTCCGTTTTTATCGCGGAGAGCATCCCCAACGCCATGGGCCAGACCCTCCACAAGTTCAGCCTCGAAGGGCGCAAAGCGGAAGAATTCGCCAGCGGTATACAGCAGTGGTCAGTGGCCTCGAGCGGGGACAAAATCTTGCTCAAAGGCGCTGCCGGCCAGTGGCGGGTCGTTTCCAGCGCCAAGCCTCCCGGCCCGGCAGAAGGGGTGCTGACCCTCAACCTGCGCATGCCACTCGACCGCCTGGCCGAGTGGAAACAGATCTTCGAAGAAGCCTGGCGCTACGAACGGGATTACTTCTACGACCCGGGCATGCACGGGCGCGACTGGCAGGAAGTGTGGGAGCGCTACGCCCCGCTTATCCCCCACCTGCGCCACCGCAGCGACCTGAGCTATATCCTCGACCAGATGAACGGCGAATTGTCCGTCGGGCACAGCTTCGTGTTCGGAGGGGATTTCCCAACGGTGGATACAGACCAAGCCGGACTACCAGGGGCTGAGCTCAGCTTCCAAAACGGCGGCTGGCGCCTCACCCGCATCCTGACCGCCGAAAGCTGGAACCCGGGATTGGTAGCCCCGCTCGACCAGCCGGGGCTCAACGTGCGCGAAGGCGATTTCCTGGTCGGCGTGGACGGCGTCCCGATCGACCCTACCGACGACCCCTACCGCTTCTTCGACGGCACCGCAGGCCGCCAAACCGTCCTGCACCTCAACAAGCGCCCTTCGATGGACAGCGCCTGGACGATCACCATCAAACCCGTAAGTAGTGAATCCGCCCTGCGCCAACGCGCATGGGTAGAAGACAACCGCCGCAAAGTGGACCAGCTTTCCAAAGGCCGCCTGGCGTACGTCTGGGTGCCGAATACCAGCGGACAGGGCTTCGTGTCCTTCAACCGCTATTACTTCGCCCAGCAGGACAAAGAAGGCGCCGTCATTGACGAACGCTTCAACGGCGGCGGCTTGCTCGATGATTATATGGTGGACCTCATGACCCGCCGCCTGCGTGCCGCCCTCACCAACGAGGTGCCCAACGGCATCCCCCTGCGCCTCCCCGGGGGTATCCTAGGTCCTAAAGTGTTGCTCATCAATGAACTGGCAGGCTCGGGCGGCGACTTCTTCCCCTGGGTGTTCCGACACCAGAAAGCAGGCCCGCTCATCGGAACCCGCACCTGGGGCGGTTTGGTAAAATCTTCCGTACATTACGCACTGGTAGACGGCGGCGCACTGACCGCCCCCGACAACGCCGTCTTTGACCCCATCCAGAAGCGCTGGATCGCGGAAAACGAAGGCGTCGCCCCCGATATCGAAGTCCGTATAGACGCTAAATCCGCCGCACAGGGCAGGGACCCGCAACTTGAAAAAGGCGTGCAGGAAGCCCTGCGCCTGCTCGAGCAGGAACCAAGCCCCAAAGTGGTGCCACCGCCTTTCTCCAAACCGGCAGATAAAAGAAACTAGATGAAAATACACATCCAACGGTTAGACGACGCGTTCCACCTGCGCGCTAACAACGAACAGGGCAACTCCGTGGAAACCGATGCCAACCCCGACATCGGGGGCCATGGCCTCGGGATGCGGCCTATGGAAATGCTGCTCTCCAGCCTCGGTGCCTGCAGCAGCATTGACGTAATCCACATCCTGCGCAAATCCCGCCAACCGCTGCTCGACTATCGGGTGGAGATCAGCGCCGAACGGGAAAAAGACAAAGTACCCGCTTTGTTTACCGAAATCCATGTCGCGTACACGCTATACGGAGACCTGGACCCCGAAAAAGTAGCGCGCGCCATCAACTTGTCTATGGAAAAGTATTGCTCGGTCACGCGCATCATCGAAAAAACCGCGCACATCACCTGGTCCTGGACCATCCACCCCGCTTGAACAGAATGGAGCAACACTTCGAAACACAGGCGATCCGGGGCCAGATGCCCCGGACGCCGTTCCACGAACACAGCGCCCCGCTCTTCCTCACGTCGAGCTTTGTCTTCGATTCCGCAGAAGCTATGGCCGATACCTTCGCCGGGGAAGCAGATGGGTTGATCTACTCCCGGTATAACAACCCGAACACCGATGAGCTGGTCGCCAAAGTCTGTGCCCTGGAAGGCGCCGCCGATGGGGTAGCCACCTCCTCGGGCATGGCTGCCGTCTTCGCCAGTATGGCCGCCTTGTTGCGCAGCGGTGACCACATCCTCGCTTCCCGCGCTGTCTTCGGCTCTACCCACCAGATCCTGACCCAGATCCTGTCTAAGTGGGGCATTGCCCACACCTACGTGGACCCTCAGGATGTTGACCGCTGGGAGCAGCACCTCCGCCCCGAAACGCGCATGATCGTACTGGAATCGCCTTCCAACCCGGGATTAGCGCTCACAGACCTGGAAAAAGTAGGGGCATTGGCCAAAAAACACGGGCTGATTTTCAATATTGACAATTGTTTTGCAACGCCCTACCTGCAACGCCCCATGGATTACGGAGCCGACCTCGTCGTCCATTCCGCCACGAAATGGATGGACGGCCAGGGCCGCGTCTTAGCCGGGCTGATCGTGGGCAAAGCGGAATACATAGAGCCTATCCGCTTCTTCACCCGGCATACCGGCCCTGCTCTTTCCCCTTTCAACGCCTGGGTGCTGAGCAAAAGCCTCGAGACCCTGGCTGTCCGCATGGACCGCCACTGCCAGTCGGCATTAGACCTTGCGCAGAGGTTGGAAAATCATCCGGCAGTGGCTTCCTGCCGCTACCCGTTCCTGCCCTCCCATCCGCAGTACGAACTGGCCCGGAAGCAGATGCGGCAAGGCGGGGGCATCGTGGCCATAGAGCTCAAAGACGGCCTGGAGCACAGCCGCCGCTTCCTGAACGCCCTGCAAATATGCTCGCGCTCGTCCAACCTCGGCGATGCCCGGACCATCCTGACCCACCCAGCTTCCACGACGCATTCTAAACTCAGCGACGCGGAGCGGGCATCCGTGGGCATCACCCCGGGCTTGGTCCGGATTTCCGTGGGATTGGAACACGTAGAAGACATCTGGAGAGATATCGAGCAAGCCTTAGGCTGAGGGAGCGGAGCCTTTTCCGGTATCCTGCACGATGGTGCGGTACGCCAACATGCCGACGATGATCAACCCGCCGACGATAGCGGTCGGGGCGGGCTGTTCCCCGTACCCGATGAAGACCCATACCGGATTGAGTACCGGCTCTAACATGGCCACCAAGGAGCCCTCCAAAGCGCTCACCCGCTTGAGGCCATACGTAAACAGGACGTAGCCGCTGCCGAGTTGTATGAAGCCCAGAAAGGCCAGCATCGCCCAGTCGGCCCCGGTAGGTGCTTGCCCCTGCAACACAAAAGGGAAAAA
>JBEGMH010000073.1:0-28636 GCA_041183125.1 Bacteroidota bacterium
AGACGATCCGGCCCTCATCGCCGAGTACGAAGCCTACCACCGGGCCGTATGGCCGGAAATACTTGCCAGCATACGCGGTGCCGATATCCAGGACATGGAAATCTACCGGATTGGAAATCGGCTGTTCATGATCATGGAAACGGCGGACGGGTTTTCTTTTGCCCACAAAGCGGCACAAGACCTGGCCAACCCAAAGGTACAGGAATGGGAGTCTTTGATGTCCAACTACCAGCAACGACTGCCCCAGGCATCCCCCGGTGAAAAGTGGATGTTGATGGAACGAATCTTTTCACTTCGCGAATCCTGACGTATGCACATCGGCTTATTCATTCCCTGTTACATGGACCAGTTCTACCCGCAAGCGGGCAGGGCCACCCTTTCCTTATTAGAGCGCCTGGGCTGCCGGGTTTCCTACCCGATAGATCAGACCTGCTGTGGGCAGCCCATGGCCAATTCTGGCTGCGAACAAGATGCACTGCCCACGTACCGGCACTTTGTCAAGACCTTTGCCCCCTTCGATTACGTCGTCACACCCTCGGGGAGCTGCGCTTACCACGTGCGAAAGCACTACGACGCCCTCGAACAGAGCCCTGAGGTGACCAACATACGCCAAAAAACCCTCGAATTAGGCGAATTTCTCTTGGACGTGTTGGGCAAAGAGGACTTTTCCCAGGCCTGGTTCCCGCACCGGGTAGGTATTCATCAAAGCTGCCACGGGCTACGCGGCCTCCGCCTGGGCCCTTCCAGCGAGCGCATGGAAGAGCGGCGCAACAACATCGAAGTGCTGCTGCAAAAGGTCGGCGGCCTCGAGTTGGCTACGCTGGAGCGCCGGGACGAATGTTGCGGTTTTGGAGGGACCTTCGCGGTGCACGAAGCCGCCGTTTCGGTGAAAATGGGGCAAGACCGCTTAGCCGACCATTTGCGGCAGGGGGTGGGCGTCATCACCGCCGGGGATATGTCTTGCCTGATGCACCTGGAAGGAATCATCCAGCGCCAGAAACTCCCCCTGCGCGTCATGCATTATGCAGAAATTTTAAACCAGGTGAAGCCATGAACTCACACGCACGAAAAGCAGAACTCTTTATCCGCAACACCGAGCGCACCGACTGGCACGACCAGGCCCTTTGGTTTATCCGCGCCAAGCGCGATAAGGCTGCGTCTTCCCTGCCGGAATGGGAGGAACTGCGCGAGATCGCCTCGGGGATCAAGGACCACGTACTCTCGCATTTGGACACGTACCTGGAGCAGTTTGCAGAAAATGCGACAGCCAACGGGGCGCAAGTCCACTGGGCCCGCGATGCGGAGGAACACAACCGCATTATTCTAAATATCCTCCAAAACGCCGGGGTGCGCAGGATGGTCAAGAGCAAGTCTATGCTCACCGAAGAGTGCGGTATGAACGAATACCTCGAGCGCCACGGCATTGACGTGACCGATACCGATTTAGGCGAGCGCATCATACAACTCCGCGAGGAGCCGCCCAGCCATATCGTACTGCCCGCCATCCACTTGAAAAAAGAAGAGGTAGGGGAGTTGTTTCACGAAAAACTAGGTACCCCCGAAGGCTTAGACGATCCGACCGCCCTTACCGAAGCCGCCAGGCACCATTTGCGGGAGCGCTTTATGCGCTGTGATGTGGCGCTGACCGGGGTCAATTTCGGGGTGGCCGAAACGGGCGGCGTAGTGGTATGCACGAATGAAGGGAATGCCGATATGGGTGCGCACAGTGCACGGGTCAATATCCATTGTATGGGTATTGAAAAACTCATCCCCCGTTTGGGTGATTTGGGCGTTTTCGTCCGCTTGTTGGCGCGCAGCGGCACGGGGCAGCCCTCCACGGTATACACGTCGCACTTTGTAAAGCCCCGGGAAGGCGTAGAAATGCACATTGTATTGGTGGACAATGGCCGTACCCGGCAGTTGGGGCGCGAGGCGTTCCGCAGTTCGCTCAAGTGTATCCGCTGCGGGGCTTGTATGAACACCTGTCCTATTTACCGCCGCAGCGGGGGGCACAGTTATGATGCCACGATCCCCGGGCCTATTGGTTCTATCCTCACTCCCGGTATTGATTTAGAGAAGTACGGCGATTTGCCGTTTGCATCCACGCTGTGCGGTTCCTGTTCGGATGTGTGCCCGGTCAAAATAAACATCCACGAGCAGTTGTACCGCTGGCGGCAGGTAGTGGCGAAAGAAGGGCTCCTACCCGCATCCAAAACAACCGGGATGCGCCTGGCGGGGGGCGTTTTTGCCCGTCCGGAGCGCTATAAAGTGTTAGGTGACCTCGCCCGGGGTGCCTTGCGTCTGTTGCCCCGATGGGCAGTGTATAACTCCGCTAATACCTGGGGCAAAGATCGGGACTTGCCCGCTGCTCCTGCGGATAGTTTCAAAGAATGGTACCAGAAAAACCGAAAACCATGAGCGATGCCCGCACCCATATCCTGGCAGAAATACGGCGTAACAAGCCTGCTCCTACCCCGCTTCCCGATTTACCGCACTACGCGCATAATCCCGAAGAGCTGGAGAGCCGGTTCTGTGTTACGCTGAACCTGATCGGGGCAGACTTCATCCGGATGGAAGCCTTGGGGGATCCGCTAACGTGGCTGCAGGAGCGCTACGGCGAACACGCCCGCATGGCGGTCTGCGACCCCGATTTTGGAAGCGGGAACGTGGACGTACAAAAAGACACCCCACTGGAGACCTTGAACTTGCTTGACGTAGCGGTCATCCCCGGGCGCTTTGGCGTCGCGGAGAACGGGGCGGTCTGGATAGAGGAAAGCTGGTTGCCCCGGCGCGTGTTGCCGTATATTGCCCAACACCTGGTCCTGACGATTTCTGCGCAGGACATAGTCGGGGACTTGCACGCCGCGTACCGCCGTATAGGTCAAATACAGGGTGGCTTTGGTGCCTTCATTGCCGGGCCTTCCAAAACAGCCGACATCGAGCAGGCTTTGGTGAAAGGGGCGCAAGGCCCCCGGACGGCTGTAGTCGTCTTGAAAGGAGCTAGGGAATAAGTCCTTCTACCCGCTTGGCAAACTCGAAGTCGAGGTCGGTGATTCCGCCGGCATCGTGTGTGTGCAAGCGGATAGTCAAGCGATTGTATACGTTGGACCAGTCGGGGTGGTGCCCGAGGGTTTCCGCGATCAGGGCGATGCGGGCCATAACCCCGAATGCCTGGCTGAAATCGGCAAAGATCCAGTGTTTTTCCAATGCGGTACCGTTGTAGGTCCAGCCGGGCAAGGTGTTGAGGTGGTCGTGGATTTCAGGTTCGCTATACGTTTTCATGAGCATCTGTTTTTTGGTTGAAAAAATTTCGGACTACATTGGCTTTTGCCGTACCGATCACCTCGGCGATTTCTGCCAGGGTGGCGGTTTCTATTTTTTTGACCGAGCCGAAGTGGGTGAGGAGTTTTCCGGCTATTTTTTCCCCTATTCCTGGGATATCGGTCAGTTCTGTTTTGGTAAAATGGCGGGAGCGCTGGTCGCGGTGAAAAGAGATGGCGAAGCGGTGGGCTTCGTTACGCGCCTGCTGGATGAGTTTGAGCGATTCTGATTTTTTGTTGATGTAGAGCGGGAGGGGGTCGTCTGGGAAAAAGATTTCCTCCAGGCGCTTGGCGATACCGACGACCGTTACCTTTCCTTCCAGGCCGAGTTGCCGGAGGCTGCGCATCGCTGCGCTGAGCTGTCCTTTTCCACCATCAATCAGGATGAGTTGCGGGATGGGTTTTCCCTCCTCGAGCAGGCGTTTGTAGCGCCGATAGACGACCTCCTCCATGGAGGCGAAGTCGTTGGGGCCCTCTACGGTTTTGACGTTAAAATGGCGGTAATCCTGTTTGGAAGGGCGGGCATTTTTAAACACGACGCAGGAAGAGACCGGGTGCGCCCCTTGGATATTCGAGTTGTCGAAACATTCGATATGCAGCGGGATAGCTTCCATGCGCAGGTCTTGTTGCAGTTGGCGCAGGATACGTTCAGCAGGGGTTTGCTTTTTTGCGCGGGTAGCTTCGTCGCGTTTTTTCTGCATTAGGTAGTACTGCACATTTTTTTGGGATAGTTCCAGCAGTTTCCGTTTGTCCCCTATTTTGGGTACGGTCATCGCGATTTGATCTTCGACGGGGGGGAGCTCGAAGGGGACAATGATTTCCGGAGCCAGGCTATTGAACCGTTCCCGGATCAGGGGGATGGCGTATGCCAGGAGGTCCGCGTCTTCTTCATCGTCGAGGTTTCGGATCAGTTCCTGGGTATGGGTATGGATGATGGCCCCATTGACGACCCGCAAGTAGTTTATGTATGCCTCTTTTTCATCGGAGGCGATGGTGAACACGTCCACGTCGCGAACGCTGGTACTCACGACGGTGGACTTGCTTTGGTAGTCTTCGAACGCCTGTAGTTTATCTTTGATCGCCTGGGCTTTTTCGAACTCCAGGTCTTCGGCATGGTGGAACATTTCCGATTTGAAATGCTGTACGACGGCACTGAAGTTCCCCTTCAGGATATTTTTGATCTGTTCTATTTTTTCCTGGTATTCCCGTTCGCTTTCCAGTCCTTCGCAGGGGCCTTGGCAATTTTTGATATGGTATTCGAGACAGACCTTAAATTTTCCCGCCTCGATGTCCCGTTCGGCCAGGTGGAGGGGGCAGGTGCGCAGCGGGAAGAGTTGGCGGATGAGGTCGAGGATGATTTTCAGCCGGGCTTTGGAGGTATAGGGTCCGAAGTAGGTAGATCCATCGCGGATGACGTTGCGGGTGATAAACACGCGGGGGAAGCGCTCCTTTTTAATACAGATAAAGGAGTATGATTTATCGTCTTTCAGCATGACATTATACCGAGGCTGGTGCTGTTTGATGAGGGCGTTTTCCAGCAGGAGGGCGTCGGTTTCCGTTTCGACGAGGGTATATTCCAGTCGGGCTGCGTGTTTGACCATGACGCGGGTTCGGTGTGCACGGTCCCGGCGCTCGCCAAAATAGGAAGAGACGCGGCTGCGCAGGTTTTTGGCCTTGCCCACATAGAGGATACCGCCTTCTTCATCGAGGAAGCGATATACGCCCGGAGATTTGGGTACGGTATCGGCGATGCGTTTGAAGTCTTCCGTATTCATGCTACATAGATGGCAATATGGTTGCGAGAAAATCCGAGCGGGGTATCAGAAGAATGGATACCGGATTTCGCTCAGGAAAAGGCCGTTCGGCGGTGCACTGATGCTTTTTTTTAGTCGTTCCTGTCGATCCATGGCATGGCGAACGATATCCAGGGTCAGTTTACCGGTGCCGACTTCCAGGCACATCCCTACGATGAGCCGTACCATCCCACGCAGAAAGCGGTTGGCTGCAATGCGGAAAATGGCCCCCTGGCCATCGGGCAGGAAGGTCCATTGGCTTTCATAGAGAGAGCAGTGTACGGTATGAGCATCATGGTCGGCTTTGCAAAAGGGGAAGAAGTATTCGTAGTTCAGTAAAAGCGATGCGGCGTCCTGCATGAGGCGGGGGTCTGGTTTTTCCCGATAGGGATAATAGTAACAGGTATGCTGTTCAAAAGGGTTTTTTTGAAAAGAGACGAAATATTCGTACGCGCGGTAGGTCGCATCGAATCGGGCATGTGCGTCTGCCTGGACGGGAAAGAGGTCGAGTAAGGCGATATCGGGTGGGAGCATACGGTTGAGGCGGTGGAGCAGGTGTTCCGGGAGGGGTGGTTGGAGGTCGGTATGAGCAAAGAATACACGGGCGTGGACGCCTGCATCGGTGCGTCCGCACCCGGTCAACTCGACCGGATAACGCAGAACCGTAGCGATCGTTTCTTCCAGGGTTTGTTGTACGGAAGGGGCTTCGGGTTGCCGCTGCCAGCCGGCATAGCGGGTTCCGTTGTAGGCCAATCGGATGAAATAACGCTGCATGGTATGGTTCGCCAGCTTCTCTTGCGGCCGGCTTGTGACACATATAAACCCAAAAGAGCTGAAAAGTTTGTTGAGGGCTCGAGGGGCATGGAAAAGACAGGGGTGTAGGCCGTGGCTTTTTCCAAAAAGACCCCGGCGTCCTTAAGGCGGGTGCCTCAGGATGCCGGGTGAACGAACAGCCGGCACTCATGTGATACCGGTGGCGCCCATTGTGAGCGCGGTTTTAGGTGTTTTCAGGGTAGCCGGAAAGCCGGCACATATAACAAAGCTACTTGTAAGCCAAGCAAAATACGCATAGGAACTCAGGTAGGGGGGCGGTTTTACAGCAGTAATACGGGCTGAAAAAACGAAAGGGTTGTGCCGGGAGCCTCCTACAAAATGGTTCAAAAAATTTTGAATACCCATGCAAACCGGACTCTTGGCACAACCCTCTGCCCGTATCTGTTTGCGATAATTTCAAACAGGGGGCAATTTAATTAACGCAAATTGAATTTTTTTCGGAATGAGATTTTTTTTCAGCAAAAAAAATAAAAATTTTTGTCAAGCGGCTTTGAGCTGGTTCAATTTGGACCGGCTGAGTTTTTCGCGTGCGAACGCCTCATCCACGACGAAGCGGTTGACTTTGTCTTTTTGGGAGGGCAACTCGAACATAGGATCGGTCAGGATAGCCTCGCAAATAGAGCGCAGCCCACGAGCGCCCAAGTTGAACTCCAGGGCTTTAGAAGCTACGAAATCAATGGCCTCGTCCGTAAATACAAGCTCGATACCTTCCAGGGCAAATAATTTTTGGTATTGCCGGATCAGGGAATTCTTGGGCTCGGTGAGGATTTTTCGGAGGGCTTCCTGGTCGAGGGGGTCGAGGTAGGTCAATACCGGGAGACGCCCTACCAGCTCCGGGATCAGCCCGTAGCTTTTCATATCCTGGTGGGAGATGTATTGCAGCAGGTTTTCGCGGTTTACCGTTTCATGGTCATTGTTTTTGAAGCCGATGACCTGGGTATTGACGCGCCGGGCGATTATTTTTTCGATACCGTCGAACGCTCCACCGCAGATGAAGAGGATATTTTCCGTATTGACCTTGACCAATTTTTGTTCGGGGTGTTTGCGCCCGCCCTGTGGGGGTACGTTCACCTCAGAGCCCTCCAACATTTTGAGCAAGGCTTGCTGGACCCCTTCGCCCGACACATCGCGGGTAATGGAGGGGTTATCGCTCTTTCTGGCGATTTTGTCAATTTCGTCTATGTAAACGATACCGCGTTCGGCAGACTGTACGGCGTAGTCGCATACCTGTAGCAAGCGGCTGAGGATACTTTCCACATCCTCCCCTACGTAGCCCGCTTCGGTGAACACGGTGGCGTCCACGATAGCGAACGGTACGTTGAGGAAGCGGGCGATGGTCTTCGCCAGCAGCGTTTTCCCTGTTCCGGTGCGCCCAACGAGGAGGATGTTGGATTTTTCGATTTCCACATCGTCCGGACCATTCTGTTGGCTGAGCCTCTTATAATGGTTATAGACGGCGACGGAGAGGAACTTTTTCGCTTCGTCCTGACCAATAATATACTGATCCAAATAAGCCTTGATTTCCATCGGGGTGGCATTGGTCGGCGCAGGGGTATGCGGGGGGGCAGCCTTTTGCTTCCCACCCGGCTTTTTGCCCTGCGAGGTATGCCCATACACCTCTTCCTGGAGGATTTCATGCGCCTGTTCGACGCATTGATCGCAGATATGTGCGTTCATTCCTGCGATGAGCATGAGGACATCGCCCTTGTCGCGCCCGCAGAAGGAGCAGTGAAAGTTCGTTTTTTCCTTGGGCATACGCCAGTAGATTTACTTGAGCTGTTTTTTGGGGTTGTTGCGTTCGAGCACTTCGTCAATCAGCCCGTATTCCATGGCGTCCTTGGCGGTCATCCAGTTGTCGCGGTCGCAATCGCGCTCGATGGTTTCGTAGGGTTGGCCGGTGTGATAGCTCAGGATGTCGTACAGGGCTTTTTGCTGCTCTTTGATCAGTTTGTAGTAGATTTCCATATCGGAGACCTGACCTTGCATACCACCTAATGGCTGGTGGATCATGACCCGGCTGTGGAAAAGACCGGTGCGCTTGCCTTTGGTACCGGCAGCCAGCAGGACAGCTCCCATGGACGCAGCCATACCGGTGCAGATGGTGCCTATGTCAGGCGTCACGTACTGCATCGTATCATAAATACCGAGGCCTGCGATGACCGAGCCGCCCGGGCTGTTGATGAAAATTTGGATATCGCGCTTAGGGTCAGCGGATTCGAGGAAAAGCAACTGCGCCTGGACGATGTTGGCCACTTCGTCGTAGATGGGCAGGCCCAGGAAGATAATCCGGTCCATCATCAGGCGGGAGAACACGTCCATGCTGATGATGTTCATGGTGCGCTCCTCAATGACTGCCGGGGTGAAACCCTGG
Organism: Bacteroidota bacterium; assembly: GCA_041183125.1. GTDB lineage: Bacteria > Bacteroidota > Bacteroidia > Chitinophagales > Saprospiraceae > JADJPL01. Next base: position 8,319 of record JBEGMH010000073.1, read on the forward strand.
ATATTGGGCGACAGGGCACCCATGCTCTTTTCTGCGTATTTTTCCAGGTGCATGGAGCTCATCCCGAGATGCCTGGTCGCATATTTCATGAATTCGTCCTTATGGAACATAGCTTTTAGAATAAGTTGGTTAAGTGGACAATATGGGCTGTATGCATCGAACCTGCGCGATGGGGACCATCGAAGGATAAGGGCTTTCCCCGTCCCTGCGACGCATACTAACCACAAGATAACAACCCGTATGTTTTCCGGTTGAGTTCAGAGCGTAAATAATAGGACTTATCGCAAGGAGGACCATCGCGGGTTCAAAAAGACCGGTTCTAAACCCGTGACATCTTCCGGCGTCATATCTCTTCGCTACACGCTTTCAGGAAGCCGTTCCGTGCACAAAAAGGGTTTTTCTATTCCTCTTCGTCATAGCCTTCCAGGTCGGTACTACCGCGGATTTCGGCCATCTTTTTCTTGAAATCCTCTTCTGGGATAGGTATCCGTTTGATCTGGACACTTTCCTTGATGGCTACATGAAGTTTATCTGCGAGCAGATCATTGTACATTTTGTCCACGTCTTTTTGTTCGCGCATCAAGTAGGAAGCCATTTTGTCCATGAATTCCTCGCCCAACTGGTATCCCCCCCCTCCGAGGTAGCTACGTGCTTTGTCTTTGAAGGCAGCCACGACTTCCTCTTCGCTTACCGAAAGGCCGAACTGACTTTGCAGCTTACCTCGGATGAGGTTCCACTGCAGGTTTTTGGCAAATTTTGGATATTCCTCCTCTACGAGTTGTGCATTGGCATTTTCATTGCTCTCTAATATCCAGCGGCGCAGGAATGCGTCGGGTAGGGGCAGTGGATTGGCATCCATGAGCCGTTTTTGGAAATCCAGGAACAGCAGGGCCTCGCATTCCCCATCGTATTGCCTTGCGAGGAAGTTGCGGATGAACGTGCGCATTTCGCTTTCGTCGTGTACCTGGTCGGGGCCAAAGATGGCATCGAAGGCTTCCTGGTCGAATTCGGCGGGCACCTGGCGGGTGGCACCTTGGTAGGTGAACACAAAGATCGGGCCCAGCTCCCGTTCGTCATCGGTTTCCAAGCCGAGCAAGTGCTTGCGGACGAAGCTCCTGTCGCGATCTTTCTCGACGTCGTATATGTCGTGGGCAAAGGTATTGCCGGGTACCAGGCCCTGTACGGCCTGTTGCATCCCTTCGGTGGCATCCTCAAAGATCACCTGGAGGATCTCGCTTTCAAAGCCTCCTTCTATTGGGTTTCCGGCTTCATCGGCCTCGCGGATGGAGAAGGTCAGCAAGTCTTTTCCTTCCAGGGTTCCTTCGACCGATACGGGCTTGGTGTGGCTTGCGCGCAGTTGTTCTACTTCTTTTTCTACGCGTTCGTCGGGCATTTCTACGAGGAATTGTTCAAAAACCTGGTCGCTTCCGAGGCCCTGCAGGTCAAAGGTGGGGGCGATGCCAATATCGAAGCGGAACACGTAGTCGTGGGCCTCGTTGGGATCCAGGTTGAGGTCCTGTTGTTCGGCATTGCCCATGGGCTGTCCCAGGATGGGGAGGTTTTCCCGCACGATGTAATCGCGAAGGGTGTCCTGTACCAGGTTATTGATCATTTCGGCCAACAAGGAGCGGCCGAACATTTTCCGGATAAGGCCTGCAGGTGCCTTACCCGCCCGGAACCCCTTGATTTGGGCTTTTTTCCGATATGTATCGAGTTCTTTATCTAGTGGGTGGGCGTAGTCTGCCGGTTCGATGCGTACTTCCAGTACAGCGGTCAAATTGTCAATGTCGTGTCTGACAACTTTGGACATAGGTTTATTTTTTTATTTGAAGAAAGCCCGGGGGCTGGGGAAAGTACCTTGTCCCGGAAATCGAAGTGCGGGTAGAGGGACTCGAACCCCCACGCCTTGCGGCACCAGATCCTAAGTCTGGCACGTCTACCAATTTCGCCATACCCGCTGTATGAAAAGCAATGGAACAGGGCCTTCCAATGCCTTTTAAATGCTTAAAACCGGTTTGGAGCGAGGGGATTGCACATCAGAACGTTGCAGAAGCCGGGTCGTTTGCGCGTCCCTCCCTTGGCCAGGGCGGAAAAAAGCGCTGCAAATGTACAATGTTTTTGCTAAAACGGCGCATAGGAATTCATTTTATAGCCAAAAGCGGCAAATAACGTACTTTTTTCGTTATATATTTGCCAAGTCCTATCAAGACAACCCGGAAAGTATGCTGTGCCCTTTGCACAAGTGTGCGGTGCTGGTTTTCACCTCGCTGACCCCTCGCAACAAGTCTATTCATGTAAAACCGCCTTTGCGGTGTAGCATGGCCGGAACGGAAAAGAAGAAAAGGAAGGAAAATATATGTCAGAAGCCATCCAAAAGGTCCACCATGAGGAGCAGAAGTTGATCAAGCAGGCGTACCGCCAGTTGTTGACCGCTATCAAAGGTCCAATGGACGAAGAGGATCGTATCGCGATACGAAAGGCCTATGAAACTGCGGTTCAGGCACATAGTGAGCAACGCCGCAAATCGGGCGAGCCCTACATCTTGCACCCCATTGCCGTTGCGCGTATCTGCGCAGAGGAAATCGGGCTGGGGCCGACCGCCATCGTAGCTGCCCTCCTGCATGATGTAGTGGAAGATACCCACCTTACCCTACCCGATATTCGAAAGAGTTTCGGAGACCGGGTAGCCCAGATCGTGGATGGTTTGACGAAATTAGACGATGTTTACAACCAGGAGAGCCCGCAAGCGGAAAATTTTAAAAAAGTACTCAGCACCCTGGTAGAAGATGTGCGCGTGGTGCTGATCAAAATGGCCGACCGCCTGCACAACATGCGCACCCTGGGGGCTATGCCCCGGCATAAACAACTAAAGATCGCCGCGGAGACGAGTTTTATCTATGCCCCGCTGGCCCATCGCCTGGGGCTGTACAACATCAAGACCGAGTTCCTGGACCTGTGCATGAAGATCACCGAGCCAACCGAGTACCAGGACATTGCCCGCCAGATCAACGAAACGAAGCGCGACCGCGAAAAATACATCGAAGGGTTCATCGAGCCCTTGCGGCCGAAACTCGACGAAATGGGCTGTGCCTATCGCATCGTGGGACGCCCCAAGTCCATCTACTCTATCTGGAACAAAATAAAAGCGAAGCGGGTACCGCTTCACGAAATCTACGACCTGTTCGCAGTGCGCATCATTCTCGATGTGCCGCTGGAAAAGGAAAAACTGTCCTGCTGGCAGGCCTACTCCATCGTCACCGATGTACACACGCCCCTGCCAGAACGCTTGAAAGACTGGATTACCGTGCCCAAATCCAATGGGTACGAATCCTTGCACACTACGGTCATAGGCCCCGGCGGGCGCTATGTGGAAGTGCAGATCCGCACGCAGCGCATGGACGAGATCGCCGAAAGGGGCTTTGCCGCCCACTGGAAATACAAGGGCATCAACAACGCGCCCGACGTCTACGAGCGTTGGCTCGACAGTGTGCGCGAGATCCTCGAAGACCCCAACAGCGATGCCATCGAGTTCCTCGTGGACTTCAAGGCCAACACCTTGTTCAGCGAGGAAGTATATGTCTATACGCCCAAAGGGGATATGAAAATACTGCCCAAAGGGGCTACCGCGCTGGACTTTGCCTTTAGTATCCACACAGATATCGGGTACCACTGCGTGTCCATCAAGGTCAACAACAAGCTCGCCCCCCTGGGCTATGAGCTCCAAAATGGCGACCAGGTACAAGTAATCACGAACAAAAACCAAAAACCCAGCGAGGACTGGGACCGTCTGGTCGTCACCGGAAAGGCCAAGGCCAAAATCCGCTCGGCGATGAAAGAGGACCGGCGGCGCAGGGGTGAGATCGGAAAAGAGGCCCTGGAGCGCAAACTCAAGCACCTGCGCGTGGATTTTGAAGAAGGCGTGGAGACCCTGCTGAAGTTTTTCGGATACGCCTCGCGCACAGATTTATACTACGATCTGGCGATGGGGCTCAAGACGATCCCCGAATTGTTCAAGCACTTCCGCACAGAGGGCAACAAACTGGTCGAGTTCAAACCAGACGCCGGCCTGCCCCAGTCCCTGGAACACACAGCCCCCGCAGAAGCACTCCGGGAAAACAGCGCGCGCCGCCCCGACCAACGGCCCCGCCTGCTGATCAACGGCGAACCGGCAGAGAGCTATCAGTTCTCTATCGCGAATTGTTGTAACCCCGTACAGGGCGATGATATTTTTGCCTACCTCACCTCTAATGCAGGGCTGAAAATACACCGTACCAACTGCCCGAATGCCACTAACCTGATGGCCCACTACGGCTATCGCATCATGAAGGCCGAATGGCTGTTCAGCGATGATATGACCTTTATTGCCGATTTGCGCATCAACGGAATAGATAGTGGCCCCGGCGTAATCGAACGGGTGACCCACCAGATTTCTTCCCAGCTCGGGCTCGATATCCGCTCCCTCAACATCGCAGGGGACGAAGGCTACTTCGAAGGTATGATCAAGTTGAAAGTGCGGAATATCAACCAACTCAACCAGGTCATTCGAGCCCTACAAGGTATGGATAACGTGACCTCCGTGGTGCGGGTGGACTACTGATGCATCTTTTTACCCGCTTTTTTGGTTCTCTTCAAAAAACGAACATGTCCACAGAACACCGATTAGAGACCGTGATGAAAGAGGTGCGGAATATCTTTTCCAGCCACCTCGAACAGCACGGGTTCCGAAAAACCCCGGAACGCTACGCTATCCTGGAGGAAATTTACAAACGCTCCGACCATTTCGATGCCGAAGCACTGTATATCCACATGAAAAACCAGAACTACCGCGTGAGCCGCGCCACGGTGTACAACACGCTGGAACTGTTGGTCAATTGCGACCTGGTCAAAAAACACCAGTTCGGAAAGAACCTGGCACAGTACGAAAAATCGTACGGCTATAAACAACACGACCATCTCATTTGTGTAGATTGCGGTAAAGTACTCGAATTTTGCGATCCGAGAATCCAGCAAATAAAAAACATGATGGGTGAATTGCTCAAATTCCAAGTCACACACCATGCCCTGAACCTCTACGGACAGTGCCGAGGTGCGTGTGAGCGTACCACCCGTTTAAATGACACCACCACTACCGACCATATCCATGAAAATTGACGTACTCCTGGGCCTGCAATGGGGCGATGAGGGGAAAGGCAAGATTGTTGATTATCTGGCTCCCCAATACGATATCGTCGCCCGATTCCAGGGAGGCCCCAATGCAGGGCATACCCTCAAATTCGGCGGCCAAAAATTTGTACTGCACACCATCCCTTCCGGGATATTCCGCGATGGGCTGCGCAACCTCATCGGCAACGGTGTGGTCCTGGACCCCATCACGCTTGCCCGGGAGCTCAAAGCACTCGACGAGGTGGGCACGAAGTACCGCGACCGCCTCTTCGTCGCCCGGAAAGCCCACCTCATCCTGCCTACGCACCGCTTCCTCGACCTGGCTTCTGAAAATGCCAAGGGGAAGGAAAAAATCGGTTCTACCCTGCGCGGTATCGGCCCGACGTATATGGACAAAACGGGTAGGAACGGCCTGCGCGTAGGGGATATCGGAAAACCCGATTTCCGAAAACGCTATGAAATGCTCCGGGCCAAACACCTCGAATTGGCGTCTATTTATCCTGAGGTGGCCTTCGAACTGGAAAACGAGGAGGAAAAATGGTTTGAATCCCTGGAGCACCTCCAGGCCCTACAATGGGTGGACGGGGAGTATTTCCTACACCAGGCCCTCGAAAAAGGGGAGCGTGTGCTCGCTGAAGGCGCCCAAGGCTCTATGTTGGATGTTGACTTTGGAACCTACCCGTTTGTCACCTCTTCCAACACGATCACGGCCGGGGTATGTACGGGCCTCGGCGTTTCCCCCACCCGTATCGGAGAGGTAATCGGCATTACGAAAGCGTATTGTACCCGCGTCGGCTCAGGCCCCTTCCCCACAGAACTGCACGATGATATCGGGGAGCGCCTGCGCCGGGAAGGGGCTGAATTTGGAGCTACCACAGGTAGGCCCCGGCGCTGTGGCTGGATAGATATCCCGCAGTTGAAATACACCATCATGCTCAATGGGGTGACACGCCTGGCCATCACCAAACTCGACGTCCTCAACCACTTTGCCGAAATACGGGCTGCCGTAGCGTACCAAATAGACGGCCAGCAAACGGAACACCTGCCCTTCGACCTGTGCGACGCCGACATACAGCCGGTTTACCGCGATTTTAAAGGCTGGAACCAGGATTTGGCCGAGGATGCCGATATAGATACCCTGCCCGAGGCAGCCCGTGCATACATAGCTTTTTTGGAAAAAGAACTCGGCGTACCGGTGTCTATGGTATCCGTAGGTCCTGAGCGCCAGCAATTGTTGACCCGCGCGGGGATTGCGTAAAAAGACCTTTTTCGCCTGATGCCACCAAAAAATATTTTGAACAAGCGCTTGTTCTTTTCTTTAGGTTGGAGCAGCGAAATACTTTTCACACACCCCCTGCTTGTTTTGATGCGATGACTACTACTACCGGCGAAATGCCCCGCCAACGCGCTTTCCTCACCCTGGGAATGCTAAGTTTGATTTGGGGGACTTCTTTTATTTTGATCAAAAAAGGCTTGGAAGTGTTCCAGCCCACCCAGGTCGCCTGCTTGCGAATGTCTATTTCAGCCCTTGCCTTTGTGCCCATGTGGTACCTGCGGCGGCGCTATATGGACTGGTCCAAACTGCCCTGGCTGCTGGTCGTCGGGCTGTGCAGCAGCGCCATCCCTGCCTTTCTATTTGCCAATGCACAAATGCACATCAGCAGCGCTATGGCGGGTATTCTGAACTCCCTGACGCCACTGTTCACGTTCCTGCTCGGGGTTTGGTTGTTCAATGCCCACTTCGGCATCCAACGCCTGACCGGGGTACTCTTCGGACTGGCCGGCGCGGTGGCCCTCATCTTGCTCGGCAACCGCTCGGGCCTGGAGGGCGGAATCGGCTGGGGTATGCTCATCGTACTCGCCTCGGTGCTGTACGCCACCGGTGCCAATGTCATAGGAAAATACCTCCAAGACCTGGACTCCCTGCTGATCAGTTCCGCCTCTTTTGGACTGGTGGGCATACCGCTCATGCTGTACCTCTTTGGGGCCACCGACTTTGTACAGCGCATGCAGGAACACCCACAGGCATGGGAAGCGCTGGGATATGTGACCATCCTGGCCTTCGTAGGGACTGTGGCTGCTTCCGGGGTGTTTTTCCAACTCATCCAAAAAACCTCGCCCATTTTTGGGTCCACAGTGGCGTATCTCATGCCCATCGTGTCGCTTCTGTGGGGCATACTCGATGGGGAAGCCATCGGCTGGATGCACCTGGTCGGTATGGCTATGATCCTGGCGGGCGTCTATCTGAGCCGGCGCTGATGTGCCTACTCCCGAAACCAGTCGGCATAAAAGACGTAATTGTTGGCGATGCGCTCTATGGTGTCCTGAAAGGTTTCAGGGGAAATGGCCTTGACCTTTTTTGCCGGGACCCCGGCGTAAATGTGCCCACTTTCCAAATGGCTGTTCTCTAATACGACCGCCCCGGCAGCAATCAACACATTCTCCTCGACGAGGACATGGTCCATGAGGATGGCACCCATGCCCACCAGGATGTTATCTTTCAGGGTACAGCCGTGCACGATCGCGCGGTGCCCGATAGACACATTGTTCCCGATCGTGGTAGGTGCCCGCTTATAGGTACAGTGGAGGATGGCACCATCCTGTACATTGACTTTGTTTCCTATCCGGATGGAGTGGACATCCCCACGGATGACGGCCTGGAACCACACACTACAATCGTCTCCCATGACGACGTCTCCTATAATCGTGGCATTCTCTGCCAAAAAACAGTTGTTCCCAAACCTGGGTAGAATTCCGTGGACGGGTTTTATGAGCGGCATACTGTATATTTTATAAGTACCAAGACTTGCGGCGATAAATTCAAATATCGCATTTTTTTGGGAAACAAGTCATCTATGTTGTATCTCCCCCAAGTGGTTGAAGGGAAAACTTTTACCTATCGTCAGAACCCTTTAGATAGGATTTTTTTCAAAAAAAATCAGCCCTCTCATTTACAAAGGTTAGCTTCTTTTGTTCGTAGTATCACTATTTTTTTTATTTTTGTCAAAATCAAAACCAGCGACAATGAATTCATTTTTCCGCAACCTCGGTGCCGATTTTCCGGCGGCAGTGGTCGTTTTCCTAGTAGCATTACCTCTTTGCCTGGGCATTGCGTTAGGGTCAAACGCCCCTCTTTTCTCCGGCATCATCGCCGGGATTGCCGGAGGTATCGTGATCGGCCTGCTCAGTGGCTCCCATCTCAGCGTTTCCGGTCCGGCAGCGGGGCTGACGGTCATTGTAGCAGCAGGTATTGCCCGCCTGGAGCAATTCGATGTTTTTCTTTTGGCCGTGGTGTTAGCCGGGGGTTTTCAATTGTTGTTCGGATATTTGAAAGCGGGGGTCCTTGGGGATTTTATCCCCAACGCAGTGATAAAAGGCATGCTTGCGGCGATAGGTTTGATCTTGATTTTGAAGCAGTTTCCACACTTCATCGGCTATGACGCCGACTTTGAAGGAGATGAATCTTTTATACAGCCCGACCAGGAGAACACGTTTTCCGAGCTGTTCAATGCCTTCCGCTACATTGAGCCGGGTGCACTGATTATTGGCATGAGCGCCATGTTGATCCTCATCTTGTGGGAGACGAAATTTTTCAAGTCTATCAAGGCGCTGCAAATTGTTCCGGGGGCATTAGTAGCGGTGATCGTCGGCGCTTTGCTCAACGAATTTTTCAAAAGCACCCAACCTGGCCTGCTGTTGGAAGCCAGCCACCTGGTTTCCCTGCCCGAGGCATCCGGTGCTACCCAGTTCTTCTCCTTTTTTACCCAACCGGATTTCACCGCGCTGAATAACCCTGCGGTTTGGACAACTGCCCTGACCATTGGCATCGTTGCCAGCCTCGAGACCTTGTTGGGCATCGAAGCCGTGGACAAGCTGGACCCTTACAAGCGGGTCACTCCAGCAAACCGGGAATTGAAAGCCCAGGGGGTAGGGAATATCGTTTCCGGTATGTTGGGCGGATTGCCACTGACCTCAGTCATCGTGCGCAGCTCGGCCAACGTCAGCGCAGGGGCCAAGTCCAAGGCTTCGACCATTCTGCACGGGACCATGCTTTTGGCCTGCGTCGCGCTCATCCCGGGCCTGCTCAATAAAATCCCGCTGTCTGCCCTGGCAGCAGTGCTGCTGTTCGTAGGGTACAAGCTGACCAAGATATCGCTGTTCAAAGAGTACTACGCCAAAGGGTTCGACCAGTTCGTTCCTTTTGTCGTCACCATTCTCGCCATCCTGTTCACCGATTTGCTGGAGGGCATCCTCATCGGTGTCCTGGTGGGTGTCTTTTTCCTGGTGCGCAGCAACTTCCGCTCCGCCCTGCTCATCCTGAACAAGGACGACCACTATTTGATACGCCTGCGAAAGGATGTCAGTTTCCTGAACAAAGCGGCCCTGAAGCGTGCCCTGGAAAGCATCCCGGAACATTCTTCCCTCATCATTGACGTAACTCCTTCCGACTTTGTAGACCAGGACATCGCCGATACCGTCAACGAGTTCATGATGCATGCCCACCTGAAAAATATCCGGGTGGCTATCGAAAAAACGCCTTACAAAGAGGCTCATACGAGGTTTATGGACGCACCTGTAACGCCTCCTTCCATTTGACTACATAACCAATAAAACGCTCCTACTATGCAGGTCTATGAAAAGCTGCTTTTGAAAAATAAAGCCTGGGCACAGGAAACGGTCAAGGATGACCCGAATTTTTTCCTGGAGCTATCCAAAATTCAGACCCCTGAATTTCTATGGATTGGCTGTAGCGACAGCCGAGTGCCGGCCAACGAAATTACGGGTACGCGCCCCGGAGAAATATTCGTGCACCGCAATATCGCCAATATGGTCGTACACACCGACATGAACCTGCTCAGCGTGCTGGAGTATGCCGTCGTGTACCTCAAAGTGAAGCACATCATCGTCTGCGGGCATTACGGCTGTGGCGGTGTCAAAGCGGCGATGAACTCCCATTCCTACGGCATCATCAACAAATGGCTGCGCAACATCAAAGACGTCTATCGCTATCACCGCGAGGAGCTGAGCGCTATTGAAGATTTGGAAGCCCGTACCAATCGCCTCATCGAGTTCAACGTGATGGAGCAGGTGATGAACCTCGCCAAAACCTCTATCGTGCAAAGGGCCTGGAAGGAAGAACAGCGCCCCCACCTGCACGGCTGGGTGTATGGATTGGACGATGGCCTCATCAAGCCCATCTACGAAATACCGGCTTGTACCAACATAGATTCGCTGTACGAGTTCGACAACCTTTAATAAAAATAGTATTTTGCGGGCAGTATTGTACGACGTGTGTCGCGAGCGGCCAGTGAGGAAAAAAGAACTTTTACTCCCTCGCATCCCCTCGCCACTAGCTTGTCCATCTAATCTATCGCCTTATGCGCACTACTGCCCGCTCCTTCTTTATGGCCAGCCGCTATATTGCCGGACTGGTACCCCTGCTCGTTGCCTCTTCGCTGCAAGCGCAGGATCCCTACGCCCCAAGCCCTGCTCCCGACCGGGTTATCCTCACCTGGCAGGGCAACCCGGCCACCTCTCAGGCGGTGTGCTGGCGAACGGATACCACGGTGAGTACTCCCCTGGGGCAAATCGCCCTTGCCGATGCCTCGCCCGACTTGGCACAAGGCGCGCGCTCCGTCCAAGCGCTTACTGAAAAAATCAAAACCAACCAGAATACGGCACTGGTCCATACGGCTGCTTTCGCCGATCTGCAACCCAATACCCTCTACGCCTATCGCGTGGGCGACGGGAAACACTGGAGTGAATGGTTTCACTTTCGGACAGCAGAAAACAAAGCGGCACCTTTCTCCTTCCTCTACTTTGGCGATGCCCAGACCGACCTAAAATCCCTTTGGTCGCGCACTATCCGCCAGGCATACAGCGCCATGCCCGACGTAGATTTCCTCCTGCACGCCGGCGACCTGATCAACCTAGCTACCCGGGACGAAGAGTGGGGGGAATGGTTCTACGCCGGAGGCTGGATCAACGGAATGAAACCCAGTATGCCTACCCCGGGCAACCATGAGTACTTCCGAAACAACGAAGGGGGGCGCTCCCTGGCCATCCACTGGCGGCCTTCGTTCGCCCTGCCCGAAAATGGCCCCAAAGGCCTCGAGGAAACGGTCTATTATCTCGACTATCAAGGGGTGCGCTTCATCAGCTTGAATACGCAGGCTATGCTCATGGACTCCACTAACGTAGGTGTCCAACAGGCCTGGCTGGAATCCACCCTTCAGTCCAATCCCAACCGCTGGGCCGTAGTCTTCCACCACCATCCCATCTATTCCACCGCACAAGGCAGGGATGAACTCACCTTTCGCAAACATCTGCAACCGATATATGAAAAATATGGCGTTGACCTGGTACTGCAGGGCCATGACCACGCCTACGGGCGAGGCCATAACTTGAACTACGGCCTGACCCACAAAGGCGGTAAAGGACCCGTGTATGTCGTTTCGGTGAGCGGCCCCAAGATGTACCCCAATAATTTTTCGGACTGGATGGACCGCGCCGCCTCGAATACACAACTCTACCAAATCATCACCGTAGACGGATCCAAACTCCTATACCAGGCATTTACGACCACGGGAGTCCTATACGACGCCTTTTCTTTGCAAAAAAAGAAAAACGGGCAAAACGCTTTTATGGACCTGGCCCCAAAAGAGGTTCCGGAAAGCGTGGAGCTGCCACAAGCCGACCGCCAAAAACTCTCGGAAGAAGAAATCAAAAAGTACCGGCAGCGCTACCAGGAGTACCTCCAAAAGAAAAAGGGATAACCGCACTAGCCTCCCGTCTGCCATAGAAACAGGACAATGCCCGCACAGCCGACCAGGATGGGCAAAAAGCCGAATACCAGCAGACGCCGGGTCGTGGTGCCGGACAATACGAGTGCGTACAGCATCTTCAACAGGTTGTTCGCAGTCATTGCCTGCCATGCGCTCAGCGCAATGACCCCCGGCGATAATGCCTTCGTCTCGTTTTGAAAGAGGTTGATCAAGAAGGGGTCAATATCCGCCATGCCTACGATGAAGGACAATACCGGCAGCCCCCCGCTCCCAAACCGGCGTATCGTGTAGTCTGTCAGCAGGGAAAATAATACGTATAGGGCAGAAAAGACCAGTGCCATATTAAATTCCAATGGGTTTTGCTTTGACGCAGCCCCCATGGGGGCCTCGGCAGCCAGGTTCCGGCCGCCATAGCGATAGATCAGAAAGGCGGTTAGCAGGCTACCGACAATCATGGGCGCAAAAAAGGGGAGGGTGGCCAGTGCCAGTGAGTCGTTGAACAACCACATGAGCGCATATACCCGCAGGAACATCATGACAGTGGCTAACAGGATACCCGCAGCATAAGCACCGCTTTGCGTATGTTCCCCCTGGCTGCGCCGCGATAACATAAAGGTCGTAGCAGTGCTGCTGTACAAACCGCCCAACATGCCGGAGAGCAATACCCCCGATTTGGGAAACAGGTATTTTTGGAGCAAATAACTGACATACGACAGGGCAGATACCGCCACGACCGCTGTCCATAGGTCGTAAAAACTGACGCGGAGTCCGGCAGCTATAGGTTCCTTCGGGGCTAAGGGCAGTACAACCCCTGTAATTACGATGAATTTTGCGAGGGTCAAAAACTCTTCCGAGTAAATCCGCTGGGAGAAGACCTTGATTTGGTCTTTTATCTCGATAAGCGTGATGAGCAAGACGATGATCAGGAGCGCAAACCACAAAGGCTGGGTCTTGAGCAGCAAGGGGAATACATAGACCAGTTCCGCGACCAGTACCTTGGTGAACCCAAAGTGGTTATTTCGCAGTATGTTGATCAGGTAAAAAATGCCCAACAGGAAGCTCATAGTGACCCACCCTACCAAGTAACCCGGCGGGAAGGCCCCGTCTGCCTCCAATAGGATAAAAGCCAGCATACCGATGAATGCAAAGGTGCGTTCTGTGCCAAAAAACACTTCCCCTGCTTCCCCCTTTTCCTTCTTCTTGTTCAACTCCAGTCCGATGATGAACGAAAAGGCAAAAGTGAGGAAAAAATGAAGGGCGGTCGTTGGATCAAAGTATTCCATAGTAGGTGTTGGGGGTTATGTGCAAATTCCATCCTCTGGCCGGGACAGTTAAACCATGGTTCTCCTCGCGGGCACTCTGCCCAATAGGATAAACTGGCCGTGCCGCGAAAAAGTTGCTCCCCTCCTTGTGGTAGGAGAGCAGCGGGGCGGGCAAAAATAGCCTTTGCAACCCCTCGATGATTCCCTTTATAACAAGTCTGATAAGTCCATCCATTGTTGTTATCTTTGTTCCCTCAAATTTAACCCAATATGCGGTACGAACACATTCAGGAATCGGTGGGGTATATCCGTCGCCATACAGACTTTCAGCCGGAGTTTGGGATTATCCTGGGCTCGGGACTGGGAGGCTTGGTCCAGGAGCTGGCACCGGTGGCTACCATTCCATACGGTGAAATTCCCCACTTCCCGGTTGCAACGGTGGAAGGGCACCGTGGGAGCCTGGTATTTGGTGAGTGGGCGGGCCGGCGTATCGTGGCGATGGCAGGCCGGCTCCACTACTACGAGGGCTACTCCCTGGCCCAAGTGACGTTCCCTGTGCGCGTGCTGCACGCCCTGGGCATACGGCGCCTCATCGTGAGCAACGCGTCGGGTAGTGTCCATGCAGCCATAGAAGCCGGGGATATCGTTTTTATCCGCGACCACATCAACCTGATGCCGGACAATCCCCTGCGCGGCCCTAATGACGAACGGCTCGGGCCCCGTTTCCCGGATATGTTGCACGCGTACGACCGGAAGGTGAACGCACGTGCCCTCGAAATAGCCCGGACCTTAGGTATCCGGGCTGCGGAAGGCGTCTATCTTGGCCTGCAGGGCCCCAACCTGGAAACTCCGGCGGAATACCTCTTTGCCCACCGCATCGGAGCCGACCTCGTGGGCATGTCCACCGTACCTGAAGTCATCGTGGCACGCCATGCAGGGCTTCCCGTTTTTGCGGTTTCCGTGGCTACTAATAAATGTTTCCCGATCGAAGAAATTCAGGAGACGACCCATGCGGATGTGTTAGAGGCGGGTAAAATCGCGGAATCCAGGGTGAGTCAGATACTCAAGGAACTTCTCCAGGAAATCGACCTGTTTTAACGGCACGATACGAATACCACAGCGGCATGTCCGATAAAAAGAAAAAAAACAACGCTGTAAACGGCCATATCGAGGTCATCGGCGCACGGGAACACAACCTAAAAGGCATTGACGTACAAATCCCCCGCAACCAATTGGTGGTGATCACCGGCATCAGCGGCAGTGGGAAATCGTCTTTGGCCTTTGATACCATCTATGCGGAGGGGCAACGCCGCTACATGGAGACTTTCTCGGCCTATGCACGCCAGTTTATCGGGGAGATGGAGCGCCCCGACGTAGAACGCATCGACGGCCTGAGCCCGGTAATTTCCATCGAACAAAAAACGACTACCCGCAGTCCCCGCTCAACGGTCGGCACGGTAACGGAGATCTTCGACTTCCTGCGCCTGCTCTTCGCCCGCGTAGGGGAAGCGTACTCCTACCTCAGCGGGAAGCGCATGGAACGCTATACAGAGGAACAGATGCGCGACCTCATCCGCGAACAGTTCCAGTCGCGAAAAATCTTGCTCTTGGCCCCGGTCGTCCGGGGGCGTAAAGGACATTACCGCGAGCTGTTTGAACAAATCCTCAAACAGGGTTACACCAAAGTACGCGTAGATGGCAATATCGAAGACCTCGGCCCCGGCAAGCAAGTAGACCGTTACAAGACCCACGATATCGAAATCGTCATTGACCGCCTCGCCATCGGGAGCGGGGCATCCGCAGAACGCCTTCCCCAGTCCCTGGCCACGGCCCTGAAACTGGGAAACGGACTGGTCTTTGTACTCGACAGCGAAACGGGCGTCGTCAGTGCCCTGAGCAAACACCTCATGGACACGGAGTCGGGCTTGTCTTACGAGGAGCCTTCCCCTAACACATTTTCCTTCAACTCGCCCTACGGCGCGTGCCCGGAATGCAACGGATTAGGGATGATCAACCGCGTGGATGTCGAAAAAGTAATCCCCGACCCCGCCAAGAGTATCCACGACGGAGGGTTCGCCCCCTTAGGCGAAGTGCGGGATAATCTCGCGTTCAAACAGTTGCGGGCTATTTCCAAAAAGTATGGGTTCAATTTTTCCACGCCGCTGCGCGATATTTCCCAGGAAGCTATGGATACCATCCTTCACGGTGGTGGGGCCAAATTGGAAATCCAGCTCGGCGACAGCGAAGGCAATTCCTACAACCTCGCGTATGAAGGCCTGCTCAAAATGATCGGGCGCTGGTTTGAAGAGACGAGTTCGGAAAAAATCCGCCGCTGGGCAGAAGAGTTCATGACGATATCCGAGTGCCCTGAATGTAAAGGCTACCGGCTGAAAAAAGAATCGCTACATTTCAAGGTACTGGGCAAACACATCGGGGAATTGTCGGAAATGGACATCACCTCGCTCTACCACTGGGTAGAAGAGGCAGCGCAGCAGCTGAGCGGCCGCCAACAGGCAATCGCCCACGAGGTGCTCAAAGAAATCCGCCTCCGATTGGGTTTCCTGCTCCATGTGGGGCTCGATTACCTGACCCTGGCGCGCCCGGCACGGACGCTCTCCGGAGGGGAATCACAACGCATCCGTTTGGCTACGCAAATCGGCTCCCAACTCACCGGCATAACCTATATCCTCGACGAACCCAGCATAGGGCTACACCAGCGCGATAACCACAAGCTCATTGTCGCCCTGCGCGAGCTGAGCGATATCGGCAACACCGTGCTCGTTGTCGAACATGATAAAGACATCATGCTCGCCTCGGACTACATCATTGATCTCGGGCCCGGTGCCGGTAAATATGGTGGCCAGCTCGTAGCGGCAGGAACCCCCGACGCCTTCCTCCGCAGCGGTACCTTGACGGCGAACTACCTCAACGACGTCCTGGAAATCCCAGTGCCGGCAGTCCGGCGCGGCGGGAATGGCCAATATATCGAACTCTCTGGCGCTACGGGCAATAACCTCAAAGAAGTGGATGTCAAAATCCCCTTGGGGGTATTTTTATGCGTGACCGGCGTTTCCGGCAGCGGCAAATCCACGCTGATCAATGAAACGCTGTATCCCATTCTGCGCAAACACTTTTACCACGCCCTCCAGGAGCCCCTGCCCTACCGCGAAATCCAGGGTATTGACCATATTGATAAAATCATTGAAATTGACCAGTCGCCCATCGGGCGAACCCCGCGCTCCAACCCCGCCACCTATACGGGCGTATTCACCGATATCCGAAAGATTTTTTCCGAACTGCCGGAATCCAAAATACGCGGGTACAAGCCCGGCCGTTTTTCATTCAACGTAAAAGGGGGGCGCTGCGAAGTCTGCGAAGGTTCCGGGATGCGGGTCATCGAAATGAACTTCCTCCCCGATGTCTATGTGGACTGCGAACAGTGCCTCGGCAGGCGCTATAACCGCGAAACGCTGGAGGTGTTGTACAAGGGCAAATCTATCAACGATGTACTGAACATGCCCGTCTCGGAAGCAGTGCCGTTCTTCGAACCCATCCCGGCTATTTACCGGAAAGTGAAAACCCTGGAAGAAGTGGGCCTCGGCTATATCACCCTCGGCCAACAAGCCACGACGCTCTCGGGCGGGGAAGCCCAACGGGTAAAATTGGCCGAAGAACTCTCTAAAAAGGATACGGGCCGCACGCTGTACATCCTCGATGAGCCTACTACCGGGCTCCACTTCGAGGATATCCGCCACCTGGTGGACGTGCTGAACAAACTGGTCGAACGCGGCAATACGGTACTCGTCATCGAGCACAACCTCGATGTGATCAAAGTAGCGGACTACCTCATAGACCTGGGGCCGGAAGGCGGCCGCCAAGGGGGGCGTATCGTCTGTTCCGGTACCCCCGAAGAGGTAGCCCGAATCCCGGAAAGCTATACCGGGCAATTCCTCGCCCGGGAGTTGGTCAAAAGCAAAGCTTGAGCAGACGCTGAAAAAAAATAGCCTTTTTTCGTAATTTTACAAACGAAGAACCCGATATGGCCTCAAAAGGGTTTTATTTTGGTTAAATGCAGAATAAAATAACGAATCGTAGCCTATTTTTTGATTTTTTTCAAAAAATAGGCTATATTTTAAAATATTATTTTGTATTATCGAGTAAAAGGTTCTTTTGAAACCGTTTCAGGCTTTAAGCGATTCCAAACCGATGGCATTCGATGTTTAACCACATACTACGCCAGGTATTTCTCCGAAAATATGCCCGCTTGCAGCAAGCATCCGGGAACCCCTTTGCTGTGCAGCAGAGGCTGTGGGAAAGGCTGATGCAGAAAGCCCGGTATACCGAATGGGGGCAGCGCTACCGCTTCGGGGCACTGACATCCCCGGAAGCGTTCCGACAGGCGCTTCCCTTGAGCGAATACGAGGCGCTTCGGCCCGATGTGACGCGCATGATGCAGGGTACCCCCAACGTACTGTGGGCGGGTAGGCCCCAGTGGTTTTCCAAGTCCTCCGGTACGACCGGGGGCAAGAGCAAGTTCATCCCGGTCAGCCCTGACAACCTGATCGGCTGCCATTTGAAAGGTACCTGGGACACGATGGGCATCTTCTACCACCACCGCCCCGATGCCCGGCAATTTTCAGGTAAAACCATGTTGATGGGCGGTAGCTGGCAGCCCTACGAAGGCAATCCGGACACCCGCATAGGCGATATTTCCGCCATTATGATCCAACGCATGCCCTGGGTGGCCCGTCCTTTCTTTATACCCGACCGCAGCACAGCCCTATTGGCAGACTGGGAAACCAAGCTGGAGCGTCTGGCCCAGGCAGGTGCCCGCGAGCGCGACGTAGTGACCATCGGAGGGGTTCCTACCTGGACGGTAGTCCTCTTTCGACGGATACTCGAAATCACGGGTAAAAGGAATATGTTGGAAGTATGGCCCAATTTTCAGCTCTACACGCATGGTGGGGTGAGCTTCGTACCGTATCGCCAGCAATTTCAGGAGTTTTTTCCCTCTGAAAGCGTAGATTATCAGGAAATATACAACGCGTCAGAAGGTTTTTTTGCCATTCAGGACCAGTTGCCTGAGCCAGAGTCGGGCATGCTGCTGTTGCTCGACAACGGGGTGTACTACGAGTTCCTGCCTATGTCGGAATGGGACAAACCCCAACCCAAAGCCCTGGGACTACACGAAGTAGAAATGGGAAAACAGTATGCGCTCGTCATCAGTACGAATGCGGGGCTTTGGCGTTATCTGCCCGGCGACACGGTAGTATTTACTTCGCTCAAGCCCTTCCGTATCAAAATCAGTGGCCGTACCAAGCAGTTTATCAATGCTTTTGGCGAAGAGGTCATCGTGGAAAATACAGACCAGGCCATCGCTATGACCTGCCAGGAAACCCACGCGGCGGTAGCAGAATATACCGTAGCGCCCGTATATTTCGAGCGGGAAGGAAAAGGACGGCACCAGTGGTTGGTGGAATTCGAAAAAATGCCTGCAGATACGCTGGCTTTTGCTGCCTTACTCGACCGGAACCTGCAAAAGCTGAACTCTGATTACGAAGCCAAGCGCTACGGAGACCTCGCCCTCACCTCCCTGGAGCTTCAAGTACTGCCCCAGGGCACTTTTCTGGAATGGCTAAAGACGAAGGGCCGATTAGGCGGACAGCACAAAGTACCCCGATTAGCCAACCAGCGCGATACCATAGAAGATATCCTGGCCTTCGTAGCCCATTCGAAAAGCTGATTACGTGTTCGGGAGATCAAATGGGCCCTTCTTAACTCGGCGCGAACAGGCCGAGGCATACTAAGAAAGCTGCTCCTCGTCCAACAGACGCAGGGCGGAGCGGTACGTCTCCTCCATGTCCGAAGCCGCGTACTGACCGGCGAAGAGGGCGAGTTCGCAGCGTTGCAGCAGTTGGCGCAAAGCGGTCAGATAGGGCTCGGCCGCGCCTTTTTCCGATAGGCGCTGCAAAATGGTTTCTTTGGTCTGCTCGCTCTGCGGCAAGTTCAACTGCCGGGCGTAGTACCCAATCAGGGTATGCGACACCGCTTCGAAGAAAGCCCGGCTATCGCCCGATCGGATGTAGGGCTCTGCCCGCCGCAACCGCTCCCGGGCGGCGTCCCGGGCATTGCCCTGTCGCCTTCCTTTCCCTGGCCTTGCGCGGTACTTGCGCCATACCGAAAAAGCGGCTATCCCGGCAAAAGGCAGGACCAGCAATGCCCAAAACCAGGGTTGGGCAGCTAAGGGCGCCGGCCTTTTGCCTGTGCGACCCCATTCTTTTAAAGGCAGAAGAGAAGGACCTGTCCTCGTATCGGCGACCCCAGGTGGCCGCTTTTTCCCTTGCCGTATCGTTATCGGAAAACGCTCTGAGATGACCTCATACCGCCCCGATACAGGGTCGAAAAAGGAAAACGCCACCGGGATTACGAACGCACCGGCCGATTTAGGGACGATCAGGTACTCGTACAGGCGGCGGCCAATCCGTTTGCCTGCTTCTTCGGTATAGCCTTCTTCTATGAGTTGAGGCGGATACACTTCAAAAGAATCGCCGAGGGAAAGGGCAGGGGCGTCGAGGCGTTTCAAATCGCCGTCCCCGCTGAGGTTGATTTGCAGGGTCAGGGTTTCATCAGTACTGCCTTCTCTTTGGTTAAAGAGAAAAGAAGCCCTGTAGTCGCCCACACCACCCGAATAGGAAGCCGGGGCACCGCTGGGCAAGGGCAACACTTGTAGGGACAGTACTTGCGTAGAAGCAGGGGCATGTTGGATTTCCCCGCCAAAGAACAGGGATTCCATTCCGCCCTCGCCCACCAGGATACCGAGCTCCAGAGCGGCAGGGCCAATGGTGAAATTTCCAGTCTTTTGCGGATAAAGGGCCAGACTGCGCAAACGGCGCAGGTAGTATTCCCTGCCGTTCACGATTTTCCGCTCGATGCGCTCGCTCGTGTTCTGCAAGTCTTCCACATAAAAATCCAGATAGTCGGACTCTTCCAGTATATTGTAGCTTTGGATATCCACCCGGGTGTAGAGTACGTAATCCAGCCGCACCTGCTCCCCGACGTATGCCCTAGGCTTGCTGAGTTCTGCGCGCACGAAAAAGTCTTCCTTTTC
>JBEGMH010000074.1:0-10369 GCA_041183125.1 Bacteroidota bacterium
TCATAAAAATAAGCACTATTTTATTATTTTATTCTTCAGGCTGGAGCGGCGGAACGCTTTTACCGCACCAGGCGCCTGAACCGGAAGAACAGCAGTAGCGCGCTGCAGCTCAGCCCTACGATGAAGCCTACCCAGAGCCCGTTCACCTGCCAGTTGAGGGGGAACGCCAGCACGTACCCCACTGGGATGCCGATGCCCCAGTAGGCCAGGGCGACGAAAACGGTGGGCCAGCGCACGTCCTGCAAGCCTCTCAGCAGGCCAACGCCCACGGCTTGCGTCGAGTCGGAAATCTGGAAGATGCCGGCTAACAGCATCAAGCCGGCTGCATAGCTGAGCACAGGGGCTTCCCGGTTGAAAAAAGAGGGGATGAGGTGTTGTCCGGCCAAAAGGAGGATAGCGCAAAATAGTCCATAGACGCCCGCCATGACCAGGGTGGAGTAGCCTATGCCGCGCACCAGCTTTCTGTCGCCCTTCCCGTCCGCATGGGCCACCCGGATAGTACCCGCCGCACTGATGCCTAACGAAACCATGAACGTGGTAGAGGCGACGTTGAGTACAATCTGATGGGCTGCTTGCTGGATATACCCCAACCAGCCGGCCATCAACCCGGAAAAAGCAAATGCCCCCGCCTCCATACTGAATTGCAGCGCGCTGGGGATGCCGATGCGGGCCATCTCCCAGGCCCGGGGGGCCGACCAGCGCAGCTTGGCCCGCAGGTTCTGCCGGTATGGGGCGAAAGCAGGCTGCCAGAGCACCAGTGCCGCCATAGCTACCAGCAGGAAGGCACGGGTAATGGTAGTGGCAATACCCGCCCCTTCTAATTCCATGCGCGGGATGCCGAGTTTGCCGTAGATGAACAGGTAATTCAAAAAACCGTTGATGGGAAGGGAGGCCAGGGAGAGGTACATCGGCCAGCGGGTCAAGCCCAGCCCATCGGAGAATTGCTTGATCGCCATGAATAAGACCATGGGCAACATGCCCCAGGCCATCCAGCGCAGGTAAGGGCCAGATAAGTCGGCCACGATCTCGTCCTGACCCATGACATGCGTGATGCCGGTGCCGAAATGGATCGCTATCGCCATGACCAGCACCAGCACCCCCGAGAGAATGAACCCGTTGAAGGCGATCTCCATGGGCTTGTCGTGGTCATCGCCCCCTCGGGCAGAGGCGACGAGGGGGGCGATGGCCATCGTCATCCCCATACCCAGGATCATGGGCACGGTGATGAGGTTGTTGACAAAACTGGAAGCCGCCAACTGGCTGCTGTGGATGTAGCCCACCATGGCGCTGTCAATCACCCCCAGGAGCATCTGGGTGATGTTGCCCAGCATGATGGGCCAGCCGAGGGTCAGCGTTTCCTTGATTTCTTTGCGCATAACTTGGAAGCGGCCCAGGCCGCTGTGTTTCATTTCCGGATACAATCCACTACGGCTATGGCAATCATATTGACCACTTCGCGGGTGGAACTGCCCAATTGGAGCAGGTGTACCGGCTTTTTGATGCCGAGTAGCACAGGCCCTACTTTTTCAATGCCCGCTACCTCCTTCACGAGGTTGTAGGCCACGTTGGAAGCAGATAAGTTAGGGAAAATGAGCACATTGGCGCCTTTTTCAGCAAGGTCGCTGAAGGGGTAGTGCTCGCGCAGCAAATCCGGGTTCAGGGGCAGGTGGGCCTGCATCTCGCCGTCCACCACCATATCGGGGTGTTTGGCTTTGAGGATTTCCACGGCCCGGCGCATTTTGAGGGCATCCTCCCCATCGGCACTGCCAAAGTTGGAGTACGTCAACAGGGCGACACGGGGTTTTACGTTGTATTTCGCAGCTTGCTCGGCAGCTAACTCCGCAATTTCCACGACCTGTTCTACCGTAGGGTTGAAGTTGACCGTGGTATCGGCCAGGAACAAGGGGCCGAAGCGGCTCATGAGGATGTATAGGCCCGATACCGACTGCACGCCGTCCTGCCGCCCTACAATCTGCAGCGCGGGGCGGATGGTATCGGGGTAGTTGCGCGTCATACCGCCGACCATGGCATCGGCATGGCCCTGGGCGACCATCATCGCGCCGTAGTAGTTGCGTTGGTGCATTTTGTTGTGCGCGTCCGTACTCGTGAACCCTTTGCGCTGGCGTTTTTGGTAGAACAAATCGCCATACGTGACCAGGCGGGCGCTTTCCTCCTCGTTCACCGGGTTGCGCGGGTCTATGATTTCGACCTGGTCCATCACCAGGAGGTTATCGGACATAATCTGTTGGATCTTTTCGCGGTTGCCGAGCAGGATAGGTACGGCAATTCCTTCGTTCAGTACCTGTTGGGCGGCTTTGAGCACGGCCAGGTTTTCCGCATCGGCCAACACGACCCGTTTCGGGGCCTGTTTCGCCTTGTTGATGATAGCCCGCGTCAGGCGGTTGTCCAGTCCGAGGCGCTTGGAGAGCTGGGTTTCGTAGGCTTCCCAATCGGAGATGGGGAATTTGGCGACCCCGGTTTCCATGGCTGCCCGTGCGACAGCAGGCGCGACGGTCGTCAACAGCCGGGGGTCAACGGGTTTGGGGATGATGTACTCCCGCCCAAAAGCGAGCTGGTCTTTGCCGTAGGCCATGTTCACCATATCCGGCACGGGTTGCTTGGCCAATTCCGCCAAAGCCCGGACCGCAGCGAGCTTCATTTCTTCATTTATGACCTTGGAGCGCACGTCGAGTGCCCCGCGGAAGATGTAGGGAAAACCGAGAACGTTATTGACCTGATTCGGGTAGTCGCTGCGCCCGGTGGCCATGATGATGTCCCGACGGGCGTCAATAGCATCTTCATAACTGATTTCCGGGGTGGGGTTGGCCATGGCAAACACAATGGCATCCCGCGCCATAGAGCGCACCATGTCCTTGCTGAGGATATTTCCTTTCGACAAACCTATGAACACATCGGCTCCGTGCAGGGCTTCTTCCAGCGTAGTGCTGGCCGCTACGCTGTCGTTGGCGAACTCTGCTTTTTTCCCGTCGAGGTTCGTCCGTTCCGGATGGATAAGGCCCTTGGAGTCGAACATGAAGATGTTCTCCTTGCGGGCACCCAGCCGGAGGTAGAGCTTGGTACAGGAACTGGCCGAAGCCCCCGCCCCGTTGACCACGATTTTGACCTTTTCTATGTCTTTTCCCACGAGCTCCAGCGCGTTGAGCAGGGCTGCTGCGCTGATAATCGCCGTGCCGTGCTGGTCGTCGTGCATGACGGGGATGTTGAGTTCCGCCTTGAGGCGTTCCTCTATCTCGAAACAGTCCGGTGCGGAAATATCCTCGAGGTTGATGCCCCCAAAAGTGGGCTCCAGGATTTTGACCGTCCGTATGAACTCATCTACGTCTTTGGTATTCAGTTCGATATCAAAGACGTCAATGTCGGCGTAAATTTTGAACAACAAGCCCTTGCCCTCCATAACGGGTTTGCTGGCTTCCGGGCCGATGTCACCCAGGCCCAGCACGGCCGTCCCGTTGGAAATGACCGCTACGAGGTTCCCTTTGGCCGTGTATTTATAGACCTCTTCCGGGTTATTCGCGATTTCCAGGCAGGGTTCTGCTACGCCTGGGGAGTAGGCAAGGGTGAGGTCGCGTTGGGTAGCAGTTTCTTTAGAGGGAATGACCTCAATTTTCCCGGGACGCCCCTTGGCATGGTAGTGCAGGGCTTCTTCTCTCAGTGTTGGCATAGTTGCGTGCGATTTGGTTAGAGCGCCGCAAAGTTAAGGAATTAAACCGGGATCAGATAATGGTCGAGGTCTTTTCGCTGATCTGTTGTTGGTCAATTTTGAGGTCGGCGCTATCTGAGATGAGGTGGGCGATCAGGTCGCCGATCTGCGAACAGGAAAAGGCGTGCTGCAGGTCGAGTTCCTGGGTGCCGATCCCTTTTTCCAGTACCTGTTTGGTCGTGCGCTGGATGGTTTCCGCTTCTTCCAGAAGGCCGAAGTACTCTAACATCATAGCTGCCGAGAGGATCGCCGCCATGGGGTTGGCAATATCTTTTCCCGCCGCTTGTGGGTAAGAACCGTGGATGGGTTCGAACAACGCCGTTTTTTCACCAATGGACGCCGACGGCAGGAGCCCCATAGAGCCCGCGATCACGCTGGCCTCATCGGAGAGGATATCGCCGAACATGTTTTCCGTCAGCATCACGTCAAACTGGGTGGGCCACTGAATGATTTGCATGGCAGCGTTGTCCACAAACATAAAGGCTACTTCCACATCTGGATAGTTGGGCGCCATGGCCTGTACCACCGCCCTCCAGAGGCGGGACGATTCGAGGACGTTGGCTTTGTCCACCAGCAGGAGTTTCTTCCGCCTTTTCTGGGCCGCTTCGAAGGCTAACTTGGCGATGCGTTCGATCTCGAAGCGATGGTAGATACAGAGGTCCTGGGCAGAGTCCTCCGTCCTGCTTTTTTCTCCGAAATAAATGCCGCCCGTCAGTTCGCGGAAGATGATGAAGTCGGCACCGCTGATGCGCTCGGGTTTGAGCGGGGAGAGGTGCAGCAGGGAAGCGTAGGTCGTGACCGGCCGGAGGTTGGCAAACAGGCCCAGGCTCTTGCGCAGGCGCAGCAGCCCCTGTTCCGGGCGTACTTTGGCACTTGGGTCGTTGTCGTACTTGGGGTCGCCAATGGCACCGAACAATACTGCGTCGGCAGAGAGGCAAAGGTCGAGCGTATGCGCCGGGAGCGGGTCGCCCGTCTTATCTATAGCTATGGCACCGACATCCGCCGTTTGATAGAAGAATTGGTGCTTGAAGCGCCCGGCGATGGCGTCGAGCACTTTTACAGCTTGGCTGACTACTTCGGGGCCGATTCCGTCGCCGGGAAGCAGGGCAATGGTTTTTTTCATGGAAAAATAATAAAGGTGTTAATGAAGGGCTTTTTGTGCTTCGTACGCTTCGATTTGGTCTTTGAGACTGAGCAGATAGTCTATGTCATCGTAGCCATTGAGCATACATACTTTTTTGTACGGGTCAATCGGGAAGCCGCACTCCAGGTCCAGGGAGGGGATGCCAATCGTTTGGTGCTCGAGGTCAATCTCCAGGACCACGTTCGGGTCTTGCTCGATCGCTTCGAACAACTGGTGCAGAAAGCCTGGGCTCACCTGCACCGGTAGCAACCCGTTGTTGAGGGCGTTCCCCCGGAAGATATCCGCGAAGAAGCTGGATACGACGGCTTTGAAGCCATAGTCCGAAATAGCCCAGGCGGCGTGTTCACGGCTCGAACCGCAGCCGAAATTTTTTCCGGCCACCAGGATTTGCCCGGCATACAAAGGGTTGTTGAGCACAAAATCCGCTTTTGGGGTATCGTCGGGACGAAAGCGCCAGTCGCGGAACAGGTTCTGCCCAAAGCCGTCGCGGGTAGTGGCCTTGAGGAAGCGGGCGGGGATGATTTGGTCCGTATCAACGTCTTCTATCGGAAGCGGCACGGCGCTGGAGCGCAAAAGGGTGAATTTTTCCATAGGGTAATTAAGCGATTTCTTTGCGTATGTCCACGAGTTTTCCGGCGATGGCCGCTGCTGCTGCGGTGAGCGGGCTGGCGAGTATGGTGCGTGCCCCCGGTCCCTGGCGCCCTTCAAAATTCCGGTTGGAGGTAGAGACGCAGTATTCCCCGGCGGGGATTTTATCTTCGTTCATGCCCAGGCAGGCCGAGCATCCAGGCTCGCGGAACTCGAAGCCGGCAGCGGTAAAGATCTGGTCCAGACCTTCTGCACGGGCTTGTTGCTCGACTTGCTTGGAACCGGGTACGATCATGGCCTGTACATGGCCGGCTTTTTGCTTCCCCTTCACGAAATCGGCCACCAGGCGCAGGTCTTCGAGCCGCGAATTGGTGCAACTGCCGATGAAAACGTGGTGTATCGGCAGCCCGGCCATGGCATCCCCGCTCTTCAGGGCCATGTACTCAAGCGACTTGGCAAAGGACTGGGGCGACTCTGCCCCCGAGGCATCCGGGATGTGCCCGCTGATGCCGACGCCCATGCCCGGGTTGGTACCGTACGTGACCATGGGTTCGATGTCCTCCGCTTTGAAATGGTACTCCAGGTCAAAGGTGGCGTCCTGGTCGGTGTGGAGCGTCTTCCAGTAGTCCAGCGCCCGTTCAAAATCGGGGCCTTGTGGGGCAAATTTCCTGCCGCGGATATATTGGAAGGTCGTCTCGTCCGGTGCGACGAGCCCGCCCCGGGCACCCATTTCGATGCTCATGTTGCAGATGGTCATACGCCCTTCCATAGAAAGCGAGCGGATGGCCGAGCCCGCGTATTCGACGAAATAGCCCGTCCCACCGGCTGCGCTCAACTTGGAGATGATGTAGAGGATGATGTCTTTTGCGGAAACCCCTTTGCCCAACGATCCGTCCACGTTGATCCGCATCCGCTTGGGGCGCGATTGTATAAGACACTGACTGGCAAATACTTGTTCTACCTGGCTGGTACCGATGCCAAAGGCAATACAACCAAATGCACCGTGGGTCGAAGTGTGGCTGTCGCCGCAAACGATGGTCATGCCCGGCTGCGTAATGCCCAATTCAGGACCGATGACGTGGACAATGCCCTGGAAAGGATGCCCCAAGCCGTACAGCTCCACCCCAAAATCAGAGCAGTTCTGCACCAGCTTCTCAACCTGAAAGCGGGAGAGCGGTTCCTGTATCGGGAGGTGCTGGTGGATGGTCGGGACGTTGTGGTCGGCTGTCGCAACGGTTTTGTTGGCGCGGAAGAGCCCTATCCCCCTGTCCTTGAGCCCTGCAAACGCTTGAGGGCTGGTTACTTCGTGGATGAAATGGCGGTCTATGTACAGTACTTCCATACCACCTTCTACCGGGGCGACCACGTGTGCGTCCCAGATTTTGTCAAATAGAGTTTTGCCCATTCTGTGTGAGGATGTGTTATTTTGAGTATGAACCGGCAATGTGCAGGTTGGCGTAAATTTCGTGCAAATCGCTGTCGCTGACTTCCTTTTTGCGGTCGGCAACCTCAAGGAAACGCTTGTAGATGACGTCTAGTTCGTCTTTGGTGAGGTTGGTACCGATTTCTTTGTAGCGGTACGCGATGGCCGCCCGGCCGCTGCGGGCAGTGAGCACGATCTTGGAGCGGTCCACACCGACATCGGCGGGGTCAATGATTTCGTAGGTGTTGCGCTCCTTGATAACCCCGTCCTGGTGGATACCGGAAGAGTGGGCAAAGGCATTGGCCCCTACAATGGCTTTGTTGGGCTGTACGACCACGCCCATTTTATCGCTGACCAACTGGCTGAGGGGATACAACAAGCGGGTGTTGATGCCCGTGTCGAGGCCCAGATAGGGGTGCTGCCGCATGATCATGACCACCTCCTCCAGGGACGTGTTGCCGGCGCGCTCGCCGATGCCGTTGATGGTACACTCGATCTGACGGGCCCCATTCTGTGCCCCTGCGATCGAATTGGCTGTGGCCAGCCCCAGGTCGTTGTGGCAGTGGGTGGATAGCGTGGCTTTGTGTATGCCCTCTACATGTTCCACGAGATAGCGGATTTTGGCCCCGTATTCCTCCGGGAGGCAGTACCCCGTGGTGTCCGGTATGTTGATGACCGTCGCCCCTGCTTTCAGGACGGCTTCCACGATGCGGGCCAGGAACTCGTTGTCCGTGCGACCAGCGTCTTCGGCATAGAACTCCACGTCCTCCACAAAGGATTTTGCGAGTTTCACGGCAGCCACTGCCCGTTCCATTACCACTTCCCGCGTCGTATTGAACTTGTGGCGGATATGGGAGTCAGAGGTGCCGATACCGGTGTGGATGCGCGGCCTCTTTGCATACTGAAGGGCTTGGGCCGCTACTTCTATGTCTTTGGCTACTGCACGGGAAAGCCCACAGATCGTAGGTTGGGTCAGTGCTTTGCAGATCGCTTCCACCGACTGGAAATCGCCGGGGCTGGAGATGGGGAAGCCGGCTTCTATGACGTCCACTCCCAATTCCTCCAGGGCGTGGGCAATCTCGATTTTTTGCTCCATGTTGAGCTTACACCCGGGGACTTGCTCCCCGTCGCGCAGGGTGGTATCAAAGATGTAAATTCGGTTATCTGGCATGTGGCTTGCAATTTTTATTTTTATACCCCAAAACGGCGCTTTTATAACCTTTCAGGGTTGTTTACCTCGTCAAAGTAAGTATTTTACATTTTTGTACAGGATCTTTCAAAGATAACTTTGTAAAAAAGGCAGCTTGGCTAAAAATGTACGGTTTTGTCCAATATGGCATACGAGCTCTTTTTTTTTAAAAATTTGATTATCAGTTTTGTAAAAAATTAAGATTTACAATGCCTAAGCAAAAAACAGACGACCTGGTACAGTTGATCAACTCCCTTACAAGGGCGGAAAAACGGCATTTCCGGCTTTTTGTCAAGCGAAACCAGTCCTCTGACGATATTTTGTTCCTGCAACTCTTCGATTTTCTGGAAAAAAGAGGGGAGTACGAAGAGGAGGCCATCCTCCGGAAATTGCCGGAAATAAAAAAACAACAGCTTTCAAACCTCAAAGCGCACTTGTACAAACAGTTGCTGACCAGCCTCCGCCTGCTCAGCGCCCGGGAAGTGGCCGATATCCAGATCCGCGAAATGGTGGACTATGCGCGCATCCTCTACAATAAAGGACTGTACAAACAAAGCCTGGATATCCTCGCAAAGGCAAGGGACCGCTCCGCAGCCGGCCATTTCCACGCCCTGTCCATGGAAATCCTCGAATTTGAAAAGGATGTGGAAGGGCAATATGTCACCCGTGCCCTGGAAGGCCAGGCCGAAGCCCTGGCCGATGAAACCCGCAAACTGGGCGCTACCTTGCACCAGGTGACTGCTTTTTCCACGCTCTCGCTGCAGCTATACGGCTTATACCTCAAAGTGGGCTTCGTGCGCAATCGGCAGGACTTCGAACTGGTCAAGGGCTTTTTTCATGCCCGCCTGCCGGAAACCTCTTATACCCACCTGGACGTCATGGCGAAAATCCATTTTTGCTACGCGCACTTCTGGTATTACCACATCACCCAGGACTTCAGCTTCTGTTACCGCTATGCCCAGCGCCTGGTGGACCTCTTCGATGAGGAACCGGCTTTAACGGAACTCTATACGCCACTCTATCTGCGCGGGATGCACAACTTGTTGAACTCCCTTTTCAACCTACTGCAGGCTAAAAAATTCGACGCCGCGCTGACCCGCCTGCTCGACCTGCCGGAACGCCTGCCCTCCCTTTTTTCCAATAAAAATAATGAGAGCTTATTTTATCTTTTCAAATACATCCACCTGATCAAAAAACACTTCCTCGAAGGCACGTTCTCCGACGGGCTGCACCTGGTACCCGAACTCCTGGACATCATGGAAGAGGACCGCTATAACTGGGACAGCCATCGGGAAATGCTCTTTAACTATCGCATCGCCTGCCTATACTTCGGCAGCGGGGATTGTGGCAACACCATCACCTTCCTGAACCGCATCCTCAACCAGAAAAACCCGGATTACCGGGCGGATATCCAAGTGTTTGCCCGCCTGCTGAGCTTGATTGCCCACTTCGAACTCGGCAACGCGCAATTGGTGGAGTATCAGGTGAAGTCCGTATATCGCTTTTTGGCAAAAAACGACGACCTGAGCATGGTGCTCCGGGAAATATTCCGCTTCCTGCGTCGTTTAACCCGTATCCATCCCCGCGAACTGCACGGCGAGTTCATAGAACTGAGGGCAAAACTGGAACGGGCTTCCGCCGACCCTTACGAACAACGCCCCTTCCTCTATCTGGACATCATCTCGTGGCTGGACAGCAAAATCGAAAACCGGCCCGTCCAAGATGTTATTCGCGAAAAATACCTGAACCGAATACGAACAAACTAAGCCCGAACTGCAAACGTTAGATTTGTTGCGGGAGGAGGGGGCTCCGGGAATCAAAAACACCTGTATGCCCCAAAAAGCCTTCGGGTGAACCTCAAAGGATTTTTCCTTTCCCTCCCGCCCCTCGCAACGAGTCTATTGACGATTGGTATGGTATGAACAGAGTACGGCCCCGCCGTTTGTGCAAGCAGTCAGTCTTTCGCCTGTTGCCTTTGACGGCAGCACTGCTCTTCTTTTGTGTAAAAAAATCTTTTTCGACTAGTTCCGACTCGCTGTTCATCTGTATCCCGCCCAGCGATACGGCGCTGTATTGCAGCGACCCTCTGCTCGCTCAGTTGGGCCGTCTGGGCACGCCCTCTACTTCCCTCTCTGTCCCCTCCAATATCCGCTTGCTGGAACTCCCGGTGCAGCGTTCGCTCGACGCCTGTCAGAAGGGGAGCATCGTTCGCTCCTGGCAGTTCGTACAGGATACGCTGGGGCGGCAGATGGTCCGCGGCCCGGTATGCTCGCAGCGAATCCAGGTCCAACCCCTTCAACAATA
>JBEGMH010000075.1:0-18260 GCA_041183125.1 Bacteroidota bacterium
CCGGTACGGAAACGGACGCGAAAGGCAATTACAACTTCCCGGACATAGACCCGGGAACATACGACGTCGAAACGTCCTTCATCGGCTATCAGTCCCAACGCACCACCGGGGTTAAAATCCTTGCCGGGAAGGTGAACAAACTCGATATGAAAATCGGTGCCGGCGGAGGGGTCGTGCTGGATGAAATCCAGGTCGTCGAATACCGCGTACCTTTGATCGAACAGGACAACACCACCTCCGGGCAGGTCATTACCAGCGAGACCATCCGAAACCTGCCCACCCGGAATATCAATGCCCTGGCCGCTACCGCCGCGGGCCTGGCCTCCGCAGAGGAGGGCGGAGCCATCACCGTGCGGGGTTCCCGTGCGACGTCCACCGATTACTATATAGATGGTATCCGCGTACAGGGCAACCTCATCCCAGAATCGGAGATTGACCAGCTCCAGGTGATTACCGGCGGGGTCGAAGCACAGTATGGCGATGTCACCGGGGGCATCGTCTCTATCACTACGAAACGCTCCTCGGGAAAGTTCGCCGGGATGGCCGAACTGGAAACGTCTTCGGGCGTAAGCCCTTATGGCAATAGCCTGGGCGGCCTGAGCCTCTCCGGTCCCATCCTGCGCAACCAAAAAGGACAGAGCATCCTGGGATACCGCTTTTCCGGCCGATACACCTACCGTCTCGACGACGACCCCTCTGCGGTGCCCAACTACCGCATCCGCAGCGATAAGCTGAAAGAGTTGGAGGAAAACCCCATCCTCCTGCGCTCCGGCTCCCTGCTGGTCGCCGCAGATTTCCTCACGGCCGAGGATGTGGAAACCCCCAAAGCCCGTCCCTACGAGGAAAGCGAACGCCTCGATGCCAATGTCATCCTCGACGCCTACCTGAGCGATGCCGTAGATGTCTCGTTTACGGGTTCTTACACCGATGCCAAAAACCGCTTTAGCCCGGACGCATCCTGGCGGGTGCTCAACAGCCACAATAACCCGTACTCCAACGGGGGTACGAGCCGGGGAATATTCAAGTTCCGCCATCGCCTGGGAGGGCAAGGGGAGGCCGGCCGCAACAACCTCGTACAAAATGCCTCCTACACGCTGCAATTTGGCGTAGAGCGCTCGGACGGGGAGACCTCCGACTCCCGCCACGGCCTCAACTATTTTGACTATGGCTATGTGGGCAAATTTGATATCGAATGGGTTCCGACCTTCTCCTTGCAGTTCGACCCCACCCAGCAGCGCAACGTACTGCGCCATACCGATTACCGACAGGTGCTGCGCGCCTACCAACCGGGTACCGCCAACCCTGTACTCGCCAATTATAACAATGCGCTCGGCCTGCCCCAAGGGGAAGCCCTGAACGCGCAGGTGGGCAAATACATCCTTTCGGATATCTTCAACGACCAGTCCGTTATCTCCCGGGGCTCCTTTATCGCACCCAACGGGTTTATCTCCGGGGTATTCAACAACTCCTGGGGCTTCCATACCAACGTCGGCTGGGTCTATAACTCGGCTTCCAAAAGCCAAAACGACGTCTATACCTTCAACGCCCGCGCCAACTTCGACCTCGCGCCCTCCAACTCCGACCGCGGACGCCACAATATCCAGGTGGGCTTTATCTATGAACAACGCCTGGACCGTGGCTATAGCGTGGCGCCCCGCAACCTCTGGGAGGTGGCCCGCCAACAGGTCAATAACCACATCCAGGGCATTGCCCCGGGGGCAGACACCGTAGGGTATATTGACCTGCCCAATGCACCCCGCACCCCCTTGCTCCGCGTCTCAATCTCCGAAGACTCCGACAACCGGTTCTATAAGGCCGTCCGGGAAAAACTGGGCCGCCCCCTCAACGAATTTGTCAATGTGGACGGCCTGACCCCCGACCAACTCAGTATGGACATGTTCTCCGCTAAGGAACTGAACGACCAGGGCGTCCTCGGTTACTTCGGGTACGACTATTTAGGGAACCCATTCGATGGTGCGTTTGAAGATTTCTTCACCGCTACCGATGCCGACGGGGTGCGCACCTTCCCCGTAGCCCCCAACCGGCCTATCTACAACGCAGCCTATATCCAGGATAAATTTACGTTCCGCGATATCATCTTCCGCCTCGGCTTGCGCGTGGACCGCTACGATGCCAATACCCGCGTACTCCACGACCCGTACGCATTGTACGACATCATGGGTGCCTCGGAATACCACGAACGCTTCGGAGGGGAAAGACCCGGCAATATCGGGGAAGAATTCAAAGTCTATCTCGACGACAGCGGTAACAACATCCAGGCATACCGCGACGGCGACCAGTGGTACCGCGCCAACGGCAACCCGGTGAACAGCCCGGTAGATATCTTCTCCGGCGGGCTCGTGTTCCCCCGCTACCGCGATGACCGCGCCCAAGCCAACCCCAACTTCATCAAAGCCAGGGATTTCGATCCTAGCAGCTCCTTCCGCGATTACGCCCCACAGTTCAATTTTATGCCCCGTCTGGCCTTTTCTTTCCCCATCTCCGGAGAAGCCAACTTCTTCGCCAACTACGATATCCTCGTTCAACGGCCTTCGACCAATACCATCGCCACGGCTTCGGATTATTTCTATTTCACGGATAATCCGTTTGCTATCAAAAATAATCCCGACCTAAAACCGGAGCGCACCATCAACTACGAAGTCGGCTTCCAGCAAAAACTAAGCCAGGCGTCCAAACTGAAAATCTCCGCTTACTACCGCGAAATGCGCAATATGATCCAGGTGCGCACCTTCTTCCCCGTGCCGGTCATCAGCCAATATACGACCTATGACAACCTGGATTTCGGAACGGTCAAGGGCTTCTCGTTCGAATACGAACTGCGCCGTACGGGCAACGCATCGCTGTTAGCCAACTATACACTGCAGTTCGCCGATGGTACCGGCTCCGATGCCAACTCACAAAGGGGCCTGACCAGCCGGGGCAACCTGCGCACCCTTTTTCCGCTTAACTTCGACGAACGACACCGCATCAACCTGAACCTCGATTACCGCTTCGATGCGGGAAAAGCGTATATAGGCCCGGAATTTTTAGGGGTTCGGCTCCTGGAAAACACGGGCTTTAACGCACAGGCCATCGCGGTGTCCGGCCGACCCTATACCGCCCAGCAAACCCCGCTGGAACTGGGAGGTGCCCAAACCATCGGATCCATCAACGGTGCCCGCAAGCCCTGGACCATCTCCCTGAACCTGCGCGTGGACCGGACCATCGCTATCGCCAAAGGCCTGCAAATGAACGTCTATTGCAGGGTATCCAACCTCCTCGACCGCCAAAACGTGCTGGGCGTCTATCCGGTGACCGGCTCGGCGGAAGACGATGGCTTCCTGGCTTCTTCCAACGGACAAGATAAAATCGAAACGATACAAAGTTCCGCCCGCCTGGTGGCCTCCTATCTGGCTTCCTATCAGTGGCGTATCCTCAACCCCAATGCCTTTGGTACCCCTCGCCATATCTTCGTGGGGACGATTATGAATTTT
Source organism: Bacteroidota bacterium (assembly GCA_041183125.1). Lineage (GTDB taxonomy): Bacteria > Bacteroidota > Bacteroidia > Chitinophagales > Saprospiraceae > JADJPL01. Next base: position 3,495 of record JBEGMH010000075.1, read on the forward strand.
TGAAAAATAGCCGCTATGCGACTTCGTAATACATGCTTTCTGATCCTGGCAGGGGTGGCCTTGGCGCATACCCCCGCGTTCGGATATGTTCACCCGGGCGTCAAACGCTCTTCCCCCGCAACGGTACAACCGCGCTTTCGAACGGATTGCGACAACGCCATCGCCCAGATTGACCAGGCGATCAACAATGTCCGCGCCCGGCTTACTACCGGGGGCGATGTCTGGTGGAACAGCAACGACGGGCGCTATATCGTGCCGAAGGTGCCCGCCGGTACCCCAGAGGTATCCTCTATCTTCGCCGGCGCCGTCTGGCTGGGTGGGGTGGACCCCGCCGGTAACCTCAAATTAGCTGCGCAAACATACGGCCGCAACGGGGGCACGTTCGACTTTTATCCCGGCCCCCTAAACCCGGAAACGGGCCGCACCAACCAGGAAACCTGCGCGAAATGGGACCGCTTCTTCGTAGTCAAAGGCGAAAGCGTACAGCAGCACCTGCGCAACTGGCAAAAAGCCAAGCTGGCCGGAACCGCGTACGACCCGAAAGATATCCCCCGCGATATCAAAGGCTGGCCCGCCCGGGGCAACGAGTTCTTCTTCGATGTCCACCGCTTCGAACTGCCCAATACCTCCCAGGGCCTCGCCGGCTTCTGGGACCAGGACGGCGATGGCCTCTACAACCCCGACCGCGGCGACTTCCCTGTTATCGAAATCAGGGGCTGTACCGATAAACCGCAGTTCCCCGACGAGATGATCTTCTGGATCTACAACGACGGCGGCGGTACCCATGCCGAGTCCCGGGGAGACCCTATCCAAATGGAGGTGCAGGTACAAGCCTTCTCCTACGCCACCAACGACGAAGTGAACGACATGACCTTCCAGCGCTACAAACTCATCAACCGCGCCGTGGAAAGTATTGATAGCACCTACTTCGCCGTATGGGTGGACGCCGACCTCGGCTGCTTCACCGACGACTACGTCGGCTGCGATATCAACCGGGGCCTGGCTTATATCTACAACGAAGATGCCCTCGACGGCCAAACGGGCTGCGCCTGCCCCGGGGGCGTGAATACGTATTGCGCGGAAATCCCTATCCTCGGCGTGGACTACTTCCGCGGCCCCCTCGATGAAGACGGTAACGAAATCGGAATGTCTTCCTTTACCTACTACAACAACGCCGGGGTCGGCGGCCCACCTCCGGGTACCACAGACCCCTCCACCGCCCAGGAATACTACAACTATCTCTCCGGCTCCTGGCGCGATGGAAGCCCCTTTACCTACGGGGGCGATGCGTACCAGGAAACGACCTATCCTATCAAATACGCCTTCACCGAACGCCCTAACGACCCTAAGGGCTGGTCTATGTGCTCCGCCCGCCTGCCCTTTGGCGACCGCCGCACCATCCAGGCGTCCGGGCCTTTCCGACTGGACCCCGGCGCAGTGAACGAACTCATCGTCGGAGTGGTCTGGGTAGCCGATCAGGTCTATCCCTGCCCGGATATCTCCAAACTCCTCGAAGCAGACGATATCGCACAGGCCCTCTTCGACAACTGCTTCGAAATCACCGACGGCCCCGATGCACCCGATATTGATTTCGTCGAACTCGACCGCGAAATCATCGCCGTGCTGACGAATGATACCGTCACCTCCAACAACGCTTATGAAGCATACGCCCAGCGCGGCCTCCAGATCCCGGCAGGGGCCACCGATAGCCTCTACCGCTTCGAAGGGTACAAAATCTACCAACTCACGAGCGCAAGCGTCTCCACCGCTGATTTCGAAAACCCGGATAAAGCCCGCCTGATCTTCCAGGTGGATGTGCGCAACAACGTGAAAAAAATCTTCAACTGGCGCACCGTGGACAACCCAACCGGCGATGAATACTATGTGCCCGAAATCAAAGTGGAAGGTGCCGACCAAGGCATACGACATACCTTCCGCATTACCGAAGACCAGTTTGCCGAAGGCGACCGCCGATTGGTCAACCATAAAAAATATTATTTCGTCGCCGTCGCATACGCGTACAACAACTACCGCGCTTTCGATCCCAAACAGGTGCTGGGCCAACGACGCCCATACCTGGAAGGACGACGCAATATCGGCGATGGGGTCAATCCTTTTTATACCGTTATCCCCCGGCCGATCACCGACCGCAAAGTCAATGCGCGCTTCGGGGAAGGCGTAGCCATCACCCGCTTGGAAGGCGTCGGCACCGGACCGAATTTCCTGGATATGGAAGCTTCCGTGCGCCAAAGTATCCTGGATGGTTCTTTCAAAGGGGAAATCAAATACCGCTCCGGCAGAGGCCCCCTCGAAGTGAAAATCTTCAATCCGCTCAACGTCAAAGACGGTGTCTACGAGCTGCGCATCGTGGACGGCAATATGTCGAACACAGTGCTGACCGACCCCCCTGTCCGCTGGGAACTGCGCAACCTCAGCGATCCCCGCGCCCCCGTCATCGCTTCCGAAAAAACACTGGAGAAACTCAACGAACAGATCATCCGCGCCTACGGCTTCTCCATCGCCTTGAGCCAAACGGAAGATGTCGGCGACCGGACCGATGCTACCAATGGAGCGATAGGCTACGAGGAGGAATACCTGCAATCCGGTAGCGCCCCCTGGGTGTTCGGGGTGCGCGACGGCCTCGCCCCTTCGCTCTCCGAATTCGACCAGCAAGTGTTCAACTTCATAGCTACCGGCGATGGCGAGCCAGATGCCGTAAAAGACCCCACCGAGGCCCTCAGTAAAATCGGGTCCGGCTACTTCGTGCCCTACGCGCTGGCCAACTACCGCACCAAGGAAGGGCGCTTCCCCGGCTACATCACGCCTGCCTGGACCGACTTGAGCGGCAATGCCGTCAGCCTAGGCCAAATGCGCCTCCAGGACCTGAACAATGTGGATATCGTACTCACTTCGGATAAGCGCTACTGGAGCCGCTGCATCGTGCTCGAAGCAGCCAACCGGTTCTATCAGGCCCAGGCCGTACCCACCCAGGGCAACCGCCGCCATTTCGACCTCCGCTCTTCGCCCAACGTCAGCAAAGAAGATGCTAATAACGATGGCCTCCCCGACCCAGACACCCAAAACCCGGGAACAGGCTTCGGATGGTTCCCAGGATACGCCGTAGATGTGGAAACCGGCCAGCGCCTCAATATCTTCTTTGCGGAAAACTCCGCCTACGGGGGCTTCGACCAGGCAGTGCTCAACAACGGTAGGGATATGATGTTCAACCCCTCTTCCATCCTGGCCCTCGGCTCGGCAACGGACGGTAGTTTACTGCCTTATATCGCCGGCGGACAACACTTCGTCTATGTGACCAAACTGCCCTATGACGAATGTAAGAGCATCGAAACCGCTTTCCGGAACCCCTCCCTCGCCAAAGTGCGCGGAGTGCGCGAAATTACCTGGGCCGGCCTGATGATGCTGCGCCCCGGAGTACCGTTGAAATCCTATAAGGACGGGCTGATCCCCAGCGATGTGGTGCTAAAACTTAGGGTCAAAAATCCCTATACCGTGCGCAGCTCGGCCGTCGGCCAGCGAAATGGCTATCCAACCTACCGCTTTACCGTCGAAGGGAAACAAGCGGGCAACCTGGCGCAGGCCGATTACGATGAAGCACTCAACCAAATCAACGTGGTGCCGAACCCATACTACGGATTCTCCGACTACGAGATCTCCCAGTTCACGACTACGATCAAAGTCACGAACCTCCCAGCCAAATGCGTGGTGAGCATCTACTCGCTCGACGGCAAGTTCATCCGGCAATACCGACGGGACGAAACAGGAGCCGCCCCAAGGGGAAATAACCGCGCTATTGACCAGAAACAAATCCTCCCGGACTTGGAATGGGACCTCAAAAACAGCAAGGGAATCCCCGTGGCCAGCGGCGTCTATCTCATCCATGTGGACGCAGAAGGCCTGGGCAGGCGAACGATCAAGTGGTTTGGTATAAACAGAAAGTTTGACCCCTCCGGCTTGTAAGCCGACAGCGTGGATGCGCTGGTCCCTCTCTCGGACAGTCTGATAGGACTGGCTGCGAAGGGCAGCGAAAATTCAAAAAGGGTCTGAAAAATAAAGAGCTATGAACGGTGTAAAAGTCTCGCTAAGCGCCTTGGCCTTCGTCTTCGCCACCCTCCCGGCCATGGGTGGAAACCCCGACCGACAGGGTGAAGCGGGCGCATACGAATTGTTGATGAACCCCTGGGCACGGAGCATCGGCCTGCACGCCATGAGTACTTCCCTGGTGCGCGGCGTGGAAGCGATGCAGATCAATGTGGCCGGTATGGGCAGGATCAATGGCCTGGAAGTAGGCTTCGGACAGGGGCTCTACCTCCAGGGAACCGATATCCGCCTGAACGCAGCAGGGCTGAGCCGTAAAGTGGGCTCCAATGGCGCTTTCGGCATCCACCTCATGGCAGTTGACTTCGGCGAAATACCCGTCACGACCGTCAACCAGCCAGAGGGTACCGGCGCGACGTTCTCCCCTAATTTTTTCAACATCGGCTTTGGATACTCCCATGTGTTCGAAAACCGCGTATCCGTAGGCGTCCTGCTGCGCGGGATCTCCGAAACGCTCTCCAATGTCGCCGCCTTTGGTTTCGCCGTGGATGCCGGTGTCCAATACGTGACCGGCCCTAAAGACAACTTCAAATTCGGGATCAGCCTGCGAAACGTCGGCTCCCCCATGGCGTTCAGGGGCGAAGCACTATCCGTACAGCGCCCCAGCCCGAATGGAGGCGCTTACCAACTCACCCTGGAACAGCGCAGTGCCCGCTTCGAACTGCCCTCCCTGCTCAGCATCGGATTGTCCCAGGACTTGTACCCCTCCGAAGCACACCGCATTACCCTTCTGGGCAACTTTACCTCCAACTCTTTCTCCCGCGACCAACTCGGCGTAGGCGTGGAATATGCCCTCCAGGAATCCTTCATGCTCCGGGGCGGATACAATTATGAAATGGGGGTGGCCGACGAAACCCAGGCGCCCGTCTATGCCGGGCCAAGCGCCGGCGCTAGTATAGAAATCCCCCTTAGCCGGGAAAACCGGGACGCACGCCTGGCTATAGACTACGGATATGCCGTAACCCGTATCTGGCAGGGAACGCACAATGTGTCGGTACGTATTAATTTGTAAGCCGCAAAGGGCTAAGCCCTTGATTCGTTCAGAGAAAATGCGTATCTTTGCCGCAATCAAAAGACAATGAATGTTTTTGCCAACCAAAAGCAATCATTGTCTTTTTGTTTTTTCAACTTTTTACCCGCGCCGCTGACAAGGTCGCGCGGTTTCTCATTTTTTAAAAGTTTGTGCTATGTCTGCGGTCCATTATATGACTCGTGAAGGGTATGAACGGCTGAAAGCCGATCTGGAGGAATTGAAAACGAGAGGCCGTGCGGAAGCCGCCCGCGCCATTGCCGAAGCCCGCGAAAAAGGCGACCTTTCAGAAAATGCAGAATACGATGCCGCCAAAGAAGCCCAGGGCATGCTGGAGCTGCGCATCAATGACCTGGAAAAACAACTCTCCAGCGCCCGTATCCTGGATGCATCCAGCGTGGATACCTCCCAGGTGACCGTCTTGTCTAAAGTGACGATCGAAAACGTGAAGAACAAAGCGAGCATCACCTACCAACTCGTCTCGGAATCGGAAGCGGACCTCAAAGCCAAAAAAATTTCCGTCAACTCGCCCATGGGCCAAGGCTTATTGGGTAAAAAGGTAGGGGAAGTCGCCCTGGTCAAAACCCCCAACGGCAATATCGAATTCAAAATCGTGAACATTACCGTCTGACACGGCTCAATCCCTCGTTCATGGCTTCTATCTTTACCCGTATCGTACGCGGGGAAATCCCCGCCTACAAAGTCGCTGAAACCGACGAATTCCTGGCCTTCCTCGATGTCCGCCCCCAGGCGAAAGGGCACACGCTGGTCATCCCCAAAGCGGAAATGGACTATATCTTCGACCTCGACCCGGAGCAGTTGGGCAGACTCATGGCCTTCGCCCAAAAAGTTGCCCATGCCCTCAAAGAAGCCGTGCCCTGCTTGCGCATTGGCGTGGCCGTAATCGGATTAGAAGTGCCGCACGCCCATGTCCACCTGATCCCCCTCCATACCATGCAGGACATCAATTTCTCCAAACCACACCTGTCGTTTGATTCGGAGGAAATGCAGGCCCTCGCCCTCGCTATTGCCTCCAAAATGTAAGTGCAGCCCACAGCAAGTTACTTGGCGACCCTGCCGGGGTTCTCCTTCAAAAAAGCACCCCAGCCTTTCTTGGTAGAGCCACCCCCTAACGCAGTGCCCGATTGAAAGTGGCAGCACACCGCCGCTGCCAGGGCATCGGTCGCGTCTAAAAAGGTCTCCTCAATCGGAGCGCGCAGCAGTTGCGCCAACATAGCCGCCACTTGTTCCTTGGAAGCGTTCCCGTTCCCCGTCACCGACTGCTTGATGGTCTTGGGGGAAAATTCCGCTACCTCTAGCCCATTGGTCATGGCCGCAGCTATCGCTACGCCCTGCGCCCGGCCCAACTTCAACATGGATTGCGGGTTTTTTCCGTAAAAAGGCGCCTCAATGGCCATCAAACGCGGGGTGTGGAAGGCAATAATACCCTGCAAACGCTCGAAAATGCGCTTCAAACGGGTGGGGTGATCCTCGAATTTGTGCAACTGCACCACCCCGATCTCCACTGCCCGCAATTCTTTCTGGCAAACCTCCAATACCGCAAACCCCAGGACCGTCGTCCCGGGATCCACCCCCAATATGTTGAAACTGCCCGATGTATCTGGCATGTGTTTTATTTTTTTTGCTAAAAATAAAACTTTTTTTGTCAAAACATACCGTTTGTCCCCCTTTTTTTCGTTCTATAAAACAATACGTCGCCTATGATGCCCTTCCGAATGGTTTGCCTGCTTGCGCCCCTCCTGCTGCCCACCCTGGCTTTTTTCTTTCAGACGCCAGCCCCGCCCCCACACAAAGCGGAAGCAGTACCGCAAACCGCCCTCATCACCCAGTGTTCCATACGCAATGACGCGTTTGAACCCGGCGAAGAACTGGTCTACAAACTATACTACAACTGGAACTTCGTCTGGATGGCTGCCGGGGAGGTCGTCTTCCGGGTGCGCGACCTGGGCGACCGCTACCATGTCTCCGCCCACGGAAGTACCTACCCTTCCTACGAGTGGTTCTATAAAGTGAACGACAAATACGATACGTACCTGGATAAAAAAACACTGCTGCCCACCGTCTCCGTGCGCTCCGTGGCAGAAGGGAAGTACCGCCTGTACGACAAACTCACGTTCGACCGCCCCAAAAATACCCTGACCTCACTACGAGGGAAATCCAGGGATAGTGCAACGCCCTCCGAATATCCCGTCGAGCCTTGTGTGCACGACCTGCTCTCCATTATCTACTTTGCCCGGAATATAGACTTCAGTACGCTGGAAAAGGGCAGCGCCGTACCCATAAAGATTTTTATGGACCAAACGACCTGGCCCCTGCGCCTGCGCTACCAGGGCAAAAACCCGGACAAACACATCCACAAATTAGGGCGCTTTAAAACGATCTTGTTTAGCCCGGATGTCATCAAAGGCTATGTGTTTAAGGAAGAGGATAAACTAAAAGTATGGGCTTCCGATGATAAAAACCACCTCCCGCTCCTGATCGAATCCCCTATTTCTGTCGGTAGCGTGAAAGTCGTGCTGAAAAGCTACTCCGGCCTGAAATACCCGCTCAGCGCCAAAGTCGCCCCCGATGAAGGAAGCCCCGACGGGACACTCCCGAAAGAGTAGACTTGTTGCGAAGGGGAGGCGGGATAGGCGAATAACGACTTTTTGCGCCCCCCGCAACAAGTCCGATGGTTTACCGTATCTTTAGCCAAATTTCACCGCATGCGCTCCATACGCCCCGCTTTAGCCCTCCTGGCCCTCCTCGCTTTGTTCTTCCTGGGCTTCTGGACAGCCCGCTCCTGGTATCGCCCCAAAGAGAAGGTCAAAACCGAGGAAGACGCGACCGTCATCCTGGAAAAAATCAAAACGGTCTCCAAATTGGTCACGGTCGAAGGCTACTTCGCGGAACTATACAACTATAAAGACTACTACGCATACGATTGGTGGATCTTTCGCAAAAAAGCCATCGTGCGCGTAAAAGCCAAAGTATCGGCAGGCTTCGACCTCAGCAACCTGAGTTTCGACGTGCGGCCGGAAGAAAGCCTGATCATCATCAAAAATATCCCGGACTCGGCCCAAATCATCTCCATAGACCATCAACTGGACTATTACGATATTTCAGAAGGCACGTTCAACTCTTTCAGCGAAGCCGATTATAATAAAATCAACCAAAACGCCCGGGATTTCATCGAGCAAAAGGCGCTACAGAGCAACCTCCTGCCCAAAGCGTCCGAGCAGGGGGTCAAAATCCTGGAAGCCATCCGCTTTATGGCCGAAAGCGCCGGATGGAGGGTCCAGATGGGAGAGAATGCCCCGCCCCCGCCTATGCCGGATTGAAGTACGTCCGCAGGGTTTCTGAAATCGTCTCCCACTCCGCCTCGCTTTTTTCCAATGCCTCGGGAATTCGGATACACTGGTCGAAAAGCTGCTGCGCATAGTCGTGTATCCGGATATAGGTACAAGCCCTGAACGCAGGCAAGCGGTTGAGCGGCGGCGTAAAAGAAGTGGTACCAATCCCCGCACGGGCAAAGGCTTCGCGTAGGGCGGCCGACCGTTCGCACGCAAAACTGATACTGTTGCAGAAAGGCTCGGCCTGGGGGAGCACGCTTTGCCACTGCTCACGGGGCACGGATGAAAACCAGCGTTCCAGAATACCGCTCAGGCGCTCCCGCTTTCCGGGAGCTTCCTGTAGTAGGGGTAAATGCGCTACGCTGAGGTGCGCCCGTTGGAATTCTTCGGGATACCGGCCCATCAGGGGGTGCCCCTGCAGGTTGCGCAAGATTTCTTGCCCCCCGCCGAGCAACAGCGCCCCTTTGTCGTCCGGACTGGAAGGGTGGCCATCCAGGCACAACACCCCCATCTCACCGAAAATACCCACAGGGCGCTGTGCATAAAACGCCCCGGTCGCCTCGCAAGCGTCTTCGATCAGCACGAGGTGAAAACGCCGCGCGATGAAACGGAGCCGATCCAGGTCGCAGGGGTTGCCGTTGAGGTGTACCGCTACCAACGCGCGGACCGGCGCACCATTCCGGCGCAGCACCAGTACATCTTCCTCGTTGAGCAGGGTATGCCCCATCAGAAATTGCTCGAGAAGGTCCAGGTCGAGTAGCCAGTTGTCGGCACGCACATCTATCAAAATCGGCAAGGCCTCGGCGCGGTACAGCGCACCGGCCAACTCCGAGGTGGCCAGACAGGGCACCAGTACGTGTTCGCCAGGGGCTACCCCGGCTGCGTGCAGGGCCAAGTGCAGCACTGCTTCCGGGCTTTTGCCGATATAGGCCGATTCCGGTAGGGTAGGGGTGCTGAATAACATAGTCGTGCGTTTTGAAACGGGTTGCCCCAGGGGGGCATGGGAAAAAAGTTTTGCCCCCCGGCGATCCCTAACCACAAGTTTTATACCCAATCCTCTTTACCCAGGGCTTTGACCGCAGCGGTAACGGTCTTGATCGCCTGCTCTTCGCTTTTGGGCCAGATCAGGAGCACATCGCCTTCGTCCACCACGATGTACTCCTCCAACCCTTTGATCACGACCAGCTTTCCTTCCGGTGCCCGCACGATACACTCCCGTACATCGTAGAGGAGCGCCGGGTCGGCAGTAGCCAGGTTGCCCTGTTCCGTCTTGGGCGCTTCGGCGTGCAGGGAAGCCCAGGTGCCCAGGTCCGACCAGTCAAAGCGGGCAGGAATGGTGAACACGTTGTCCGCTTTCTCCAAAATAGCATAGTCAATGGAGATATTCGGCGTACCCGGATAGGCTGATTGGAGGAATTCCTGCTCGGCAGGGGTATTGAAGTAGGGCCGCCCTGCACCCAATATCGCGATCAACTCCGGGGCATACCGTTGGAAAGCTTCGAGGAGATGGCTTACTTTCCAAATGAAAATGCCCGCGTTCCAAAGGTAGCGGCCGGAATGGAGAAATTCGCGGGCTTTCTCTAAGGGTGGCTTTTCGGTGAAACGCAGCACTTTATACGCTTCCCCGGCCTGGGTGGAGCCTTCGCTGTCGTATTCTATGTACCCATACCCGGTATCGGGCCGCGTGGGCTGTATGCCCAGGGTGATGAGCGCATCGCGGCTGGAAGAAATGGAGAGCGCCTGCTCGAGGTTACCCAAAAAAGCCTCCTGCTGGAGGATCACGTGGTCGGAAGGTGCTACAATAAGATTGGCCTCGGGATCCAACGCGTGCAACTTCAACGCCGTATAGGCGATGCAGGGCGCTGTGTTGTTGCGCGAGGGCTCCGCTAATACCTGTGAGGGCGAGATGTCGGGGAGTTGTTCCAGTACGAGATCGGTATAGCGCGCATTGGTCACGATGTAGATGTGCTCCGCCGGGCAGAGCGGAAGGAAGCGCTCGAAAGTAAGTTGCAGCAAAGATTTCCCTACTCCCAGGATATCCAGGAACTGCTTGGGCTTCGCTTCCCGGCTGGCAGGCCAAAACCTGCTCCCGACCCCACCGGCCATAATGGCCACATACGTGTGCTGGCGTTCGTACATGTTCTTTTTATGGCAAAATACGGTTTTTTTGGGGATATATCTGCCGATCGTATATGAGACTTGTTGCAAGGGGAATCATCGAGGGGTCAAAAAGGCCCTTTTTTTCCCACACTGTGCCTTTTTTCGGTCATATAGCGCGGCTATACTCCCTCAAAAAGCCTTCGTGTGGATAAAAAATGGCTCTTTTTTCCCACCTCGCTGACCCCTCGCAACAAGTCTATTGAGCAATTTTTTTGCTCAAAAGGCCTTTTTGTCGTACTTTGCAGGCTGTTCCGGGGAACGTGGTTCCGGCTGCTGTGGCAGGGATTTGTTCACCGGGGGATTAGACGCACAGATTATGCTGGATGCACTGATTTCTTCTCAGACCCGGATCAAATTGCTGCTAAAGTTCTTCCTGAACAGCGAAACCACGGCCTACTTGCGCGGGCTGGAAAGCGAGTTCGGGGAATCGAGCAACGGCATACGACTGGAACTGAACCGCCTGGAAGAAGCGGGCATGCTTGTCAGCACTCTGGAGGGAAATAAAAAATTGTACCGGGCCAATACGCAGCACCCTCTGTTCTCCGAACTACAGGCCTTGGTGCGCAAGCACCTCGGCATTGACCAAATCATCGCCGAAATAGTAGAGCGATTGGGCAACCTCGAAGCGGTTTATCTCATCGGCTCGTTCGCCCGCGGCGTAGATGCCCGGGAAGTGGAACTCATCCTGATCGGTGAAGTGGATACAGCCTACCTCCACGACCTAACGGCGAAGGCAGAAGCCTTGATTAAACGAAAAATCCGATGTTCCCTCTATCCGGTAGAAAAGATCGGGCAGGAGGATATATTGAATAACCAACAGACCAAACCCCTCCTGCTTTGGTCTGGTAAACCTTTTCTATCCAATGAGCAAATATGATGTACTGATCGTTGGCGGTGGAATCGTCGGATTGGGAACTGCCCTCAACTTGCTGGAACAACGCCCCGGATTAAAAATCTGCGTGTTGGAAAAAGAAGGCCGCATCGCCGACCACCAAACCGGCCATAACAGCGGCGTCATCCACTCCGGTATCTACTACAAACCGGGAAGCCTGCGCGCCCGGAACTGCCTGGAAGGATATGCATCCCTGCTGGCATTCTGCGACCGCCACGGTGTACCCTACGATATTTGCGGAAAGGTTATCGTGGCCACCCGGGCATCAGAACGACCTCAGTTGGACAAAATCCTCGACCACGGTATCCAAAATGGACTCAAAGGAATCCGGCGGATCAGCGCCGAAGAAACCCGCGAGATTGAACCGCACGTCGCTGCCCTGGAAGCGATCTGGGTGCCCCAGACCGGTATCATAGACTATCGCCAGGTAGCGGAAAAATACGCGGAACGCATCCAGGAAAACGGAGGGGTCATCCTGACCGGCTTCCACGTAACCCGGGTACAACGCAACCCTGATGAAGTGCTGGCCCTGGGCGAAAGCGGCGAAGTCCGCGCTAAAGTACTCGTCAACTGCGCCGGCCTCTACTCCGATAAAGTAGCCGCCATGACGGGCCAGGATATGAAATCCCTCAAAATCCTGCCCTTCCGGGGCGAATACTATGTCCTGAAACCGGAAAAGCAATACCTCGTGCGCAACTTGATCTACCCGGTGCCCAATCCCGCATTCCCTTTTTTAGGGGTACACTACACGCGCATGATACGCGGCGGCATCGAGGCAGGCCCCAACGCCGTGCTCGCCTTCCGCCGCGAAGGGTATAGCCGATGGAACATACACCCCGGCGAACTAGCAGAAACCCTCTCTTTCCCAGGCTTTCAAAAGTTAGCTGCGAAACACTGGCGCTTCGGCCTCGACGAGTTCCACCGCTCCTTCTCAAAAAGCGCCTTCGTCCAGGCACTCCAACACCTGATCCCGGAAGTGGGCTATGATGACCTCGAACGCGGTGGCGCCGGCGTGCGCGCCATGGCCTGCGACCGCCAAGGCAACCTCGTGGACGATTTCCTCGTCCTGGAAAGCGAGCGTATCGTCAACGTCTGCAACGCCCCCTCCCCGGCAGCAACAGCCTCCCTAGCCATCGGACGCTATATCGCCGATAAAACCCTTCGACAACTTTGATTTTTTTCATACAACACTATATGTCTATGAACCAAATACAAATGGTTGACCTGAAAAGTCAATACGAAAAATTGAAACCCGAAATAGACGCAGCCATCGCAGAGGTGATCCGGGAGACGGCATTCATCGGAGGGCCTGCCGTCAAGCGCTTCGGGCAAAACCTGGCACAGTACCTCGGCGCTAAACATGTCATCCCCTGCGCCAATGGCACCGATGCCCTCCAAATCGCCATGATGGCCCTGGACCTCCAGCCAGGCGACGAAGTCATCGTGCCGGCATTCACCTACGTCGCCACCGCAGAAGTCATCGCCCTCCTAAAACTGAAGCCGGTCATGGTGGACGTGGACCCGCGCAGCTTCAATATCACCGCAGAGATCGTCGAAGCAGCTATAACCAGCCGCACAAAAGCCATCGTGCCCGTACACCTCTTCGGGCAAAGCTGCGACATGGAGCCGATTATGCAGGTCGCTGAAAAATATGGACTCCACGTAATCGAAGACAATGCCCAGGCCATAGGCGCCGACTACACTTTCTCCGATGGACGGGTGGCCAAAACGGGAACGATCAGCCACATCGGCTGTACCTCCTTCTATCCTTCCAAAAACCTGGGCGCCTACGGAGACGGCGGTGCCCTCTACACCAACGACGACCAATTGGCCGCCCTGATCCATAAGATCGCAAACCATGGCCAGGTACGCCGCTACTACCACGATGTCGTAGGCTGCAACTCCCGCCTCGACGGTATCCAGGCAGCCATCCTCGATATCAAACTCCGCCACCTCGATGCGTATGCCGCCGCCCGCCAACGGGCCGCCCATTCTTACGACCAGGCCTTCCAGGACCTTCCCGGCGTACATATCCCCTGGCGTCAGCCCAACTCGACCCACGTTTTCCATCAATATACCCTCATCGTGGAAGATAGTAAACGCGACCTCCTCCAGGAATACCTACAAAGCAAAGGAATCCCTACCATGATCTACTACCCGCTGCCGCTCTACCACCAGGATGCGTTCAAACCGTTTACCGAAGTCAGCTACCTACCCGTGACCGACCACCTCTGTAAAACCGTTATCTCCCTGCCTATGCATACCGAACTCTCCGATGAACAACTCGACTTTATCTCCTCAACCGTAAAAGCCTTCTTTTTGTAGTTTTATAAAGAAAAAGGCGTTTTTGAATGAGAAAAAGGTATTTTTTAAAGCTATACTCAATGTGATTGAAATGTCTGAACCCAAGGAACCTGTCAACCAACTCCATGAGTCCGAACTTCGCTGGTTCGCCGTCTATACGCGCTATAAACGGGAAAAAATGGTACGTAAAAGATTGTTAAGCAATGATATAGAGATTTATCTGCCCCTGCAGCAGGTCACGCGCTACTACACCCGTAAAATCAGACGCGCCGAATTGCCGTTAATCTCTTGTTACATCTTTGTGAAAATAAACCGCAAGGGCTATGTCCCCGTTCTCGAAGACCCCGATGTGTTGTATTTTGTACGGCAAAAGTCCGACCTCATAGCGGTTCCTGAACGGGAAATCAATATCCTGAAAGCAGTGACCGGCGAGGGTATCCCCGTAGAAGTGCTGCCTTCTACCGGGACACCAGAAGTCGGAGACTTGGTGGAAATTACCCAGGGCCGCCTATATGGTATCCAGGGCACCCTCGTCGAACAAAAAAATAACCGCTTCGTAGTGGTCGAACTGGAACGCCTCGGTTTTACCCTGCGTATGCAGGTCGAACTGGATAAAGTGCGCAAGGTTCAGACTTTGATTAGTGAAAAATAAACTGGGTACGCCAGCGCTTCTTCCCAATCCGGATGAACGAAAGCCCCTGCGGCATTTCGAGGGCGAAGCCATTCTTTATTTTCTTATCTTTGCAGGCCTGTAATGACCGCAAAAACGCACACCTAAGCTTAACCATGCACATCTACCAGCAACTGCTCCGTAAAGAAAAAGCCATCGCCGTAGTCGGCCTGGGGTATGTGGGCCTGCCCCTGGCCCTCGAATTCGCCCGCCACTTCCGGGTCATCGGCTTCGATATCAA
>JBEGMH010000076.1:0-7143 GCA_041183125.1 Bacteroidota bacterium
ACAATTGTTCGCCGATACCTTTTACGCCATGCAAGAAGCCCTGCTCAAAAAGGAGCAGGCCGAACGGCAAACGGCAGTAGCGGAACGGCAAAAAGAGGCAGCCCTGCATGAAAAGGAAGCAGTGGAACGGCAAAAGGCAGTAGCGGAACGGCAAAAGGAACAGGTGGAACGGCAAAAGGAACAGGTGGAACGGCAAAAGGCCGAAGCCATCCGCCTGCTGCTACAGTTAGGCGTATCTAAAGCCGAAATCGCCCAAAAATTAGGCCTCTCCGAGGGGGATATGGAGTAGGTATGAGCAGGTCATCAAAATATTGGGAAGTAGACGCTACTTCAAAAGCCTTTCGCCACATCCGCGTTGAAAAACAAGTATTTTGGCAGGGGAAAAGGGCTTTTGGGGCAGCCCCCATCTTCCTACCTAAGCCCTTATTTTCGCAAGTATTCAAGTTATACCATGAAAAGAATCTTATCCTTGCTCTTGTCTATTGCGTTATTGTCGGGTGTCCAGGCACAAAAGCGGTTATTTGTCAGGGTCTATGATGCTTCCGGAGAAAAAATAGCCAAGGGGTACATCGCCGATATGGACGACACGGGGCTGCGCCTTCGACAGGGAAAGGAGCTGGACACGGTGGTTGCCGTTTCCGATATCCACCGAATCCGCTTGTACCGGCACCCGTTCCGGCTCGGCGGCATGGTCGCAGCGCTGCCCGTCGGGGCTGGCCTCGGCTTAATAGCGGACGGGCGGGGCTGGAACGGACTAGCGGGGCTGGTCCTTATCTACGAGGGGCTTATCCTAAGTGGGGTTTCCACAGGAATTAAAGCCGTCGCCCACCCCAGAGCCCTGCTCGTAGAGGGCGATGGGGAAAAATGGCAAAAAGCCAGCGCCGAACTGAGGCGGCGCATAGACCGAACGCCCTGAATCCCTAAAACTCCCCCACCGATATCGCATAACTCGCCCCTGGCGCGTTCGGACAGCTCACCGCGATCCGCAGGTCGCCGGCTTGTTCAGGGGTGCCTTCCCACTCGGTACCGCTGTCCAGAAGCAGCTTCCCGGCAGAGTCGGAGATGCGCAGCACACAACCTGCCGACGATTGGAGCCGAATCGTGACGGTCTGGTACTGGCGCAAACGGAGGAGATAGTTCCGCGGCTGCACGCCCTGGAGTTTGCCCTGGAGCTGGGTCGCATCGCCGTTGTAGTAGATGCGGTCCCCGTCGGGCTGGGCAGCGCCGGGGGCTGCCGGAGCGCCCTTTGTGGCCGTCTGCCGGCTCAGGTCTTCCCGGTAGCGCAGGCTGCGCATCAGGATTTCATTTTCGATGCCCGGTTCGGGGGTATATTCCTCAAAAGGCAGATCGTCGAGTACGATATCAGAAGCATCTTGCAACACGCGCTTGCGCTGAAGGGCTGCAAACCAGCTTCCCGAGGCATCAAAGTACAATCGGGACTCTTGCGCGCAAGGCCCCGGCTCGTCGGGGCTGCAGCGCTTATACACGACGATTTCGCGGTAGAGGGAGGGCCGGCCACTGTCGTCCAGGTAGAGCCATTCGTAGGTTTCTTTGTCCTGCCCCGCAGGGGCCAGGGTACTGCAGATGAGGCGCAAACGGCCCTCCCGCTCGAAGCCTTCCAGTTTTCCACTCCCCTGCGCACTTTTGTACGAAGAGATGATCCGGTTGGGTTCCCCGGGGGCGATAAAGGTCGCCACCAAAGTATCCCATGTTTCAGTACGGGGCGCATCCGGGGGCTTGGGCAGCCCCTTCGCCTCCTCTTCTGTGGGAGCGGAGGCAAGGGATGTCTCTTTTTTGCCTTTACAAGCGGCCAATAGGGCGAAGAGACCAACGGAAACGACCAAAAGGGGAACATATCGAGTACTCATATTGCAATAAATAGGTTATCGTTTCAAGAGGGCAAACAGTGGGTTGGAGTACTTCCAAACGAAGAAATAGGCCGTCTGCCGGGCGCCGAACTGCCGGCGTATAGCTTCGACTTCGGGCAACATGCTGCCTTCAAAATCGAAACATTCCAGGCCCAGTTCCCGCTGGGCAAAACAGATTGCCTGCCAGAGGATCCATATCCCGGCCCCGCTGCTGCGCAGAGCGGGATCGTCGCCCGACAAGTGGTAGTAGGCAGTGTGCGCATCCCAAATTAAGTACGCCGCCGAATGCGTTCGGCCCTGCTGGTCCACGGCAAAGAAAATTTGGCGCTGCCCCTGCTCCGCGAGTGCGGCATCGTGCCGGAGAAACGCCTTTTTGGAATAGGGCGGTTTTAGCCCTTTTCGGGCAAAACTGAGGGTATTCATTGCAAAAAAGCGATGGGCATCTTCCGAGTACTCCAGGTGTACCTGTTGCTCCGCTTTCAGAATGTTGCGCCGCATGTTGCGGTTGATTCCCTGGAAAACGGCTTCTGTATCGCGGATATCCAGCAGGTACGTATAGCGCGTTTCCTGTCGGAACCCATTCCAGTAGAAGGGGAGCCAGTTTTGAAGGCGGTAGTGGAAATTTTGCATAAACCCATCGAGACGGGGCATTTTGGCGA
Source organism: Bacteroidota bacterium (assembly GCA_041183125.1). Lineage (GTDB taxonomy): Bacteria > Bacteroidota > Bacteroidia > Chitinophagales > Saprospiraceae > JADJPL01. The sequence goes on from JBEGMH010000076.1 coordinate 2,528, forward strand.
GGAGGGCCTGAAGCAGCGCGTGCTGTTCCCCCAGGTCTTTGGAGGGTTTCAGCTCCCAGGGGCCCATGTATTTGACGAAGGGGGGCATGGTGGCATAGCGGAAGCCCCCTTTTTTTTTCACAAAAAACGGCCATACCGCAACGGGATCATGCAAGTCGCCCAACAGCACTGCCGACCAGGAGCCCCCTTCGCAAACGGCGTCCAGGTACCAGTCTTGATAAAAGACGGGCAACTGCGTCTGTCGTCGGCAAAAAAGGCGGTAGGCGGTCTGCTGCTCGTCCATGGCTATCCGTTAAACCCGCTGCAGGATGCTCAGTCCGTCGCGCAAGGGCAGCATGAGCGTTGTGACGCGGGGGTCGGCGGCTACTTTTTCATTGAATGCCCGCATGGTGCGGGTATCCTTATCGGGGTTGGGGTCGGCGATTTTCCCTCCCCAGAGCACATTATCGGCTAACAGCAGGCCGCCGGGCCGTATGCGGTCTACCACGAGGTCGAAGTAGTGGGCGTAGTCCTGTTTACCGGCGTCCATAAAGACGAAATCGAAAGGGGTCGGCAGGCTGGGGATCAGGGCTTGGGCCTGTCCGATATAGAGTTGGATAGCGTCTTCCTTCCCGGCCCGGCGGATGTATTTGCGGATGATGGCCTCGTGTTCCGGATTGGCTTCAATGGTGTGCAGTACGCCGCCGGGTGCCAGGCCTTCGGAGATGCAAAGCGCCCCATAACCGGTAAACGTACCGATTTCGAGTGCGTTGAGGGGCTGGATTAGGCGGGAGAGTAGGCTGAGCAGGGCACCTTGCAGGGGGCCGCTCATCATTTGAGGCGCCAGCGTTTTGAGGTGCGTTTCGCGCTCCAGGTCGTAGAGGAGCCTGGAGGGAGGCTGGGAGTGGGCCGCGCAGTAGTCGTACAGGCTTTTTAATGGAAATTGCATAACCGCGTGTCTGTTAGCTGCCCCGCAGGTATTGAAGGAAGAGGGCAGGCAGTTGAAAAAGTTGCAGGAGCACCAGGATGACCGTAATGACCAACAAACGGTGCGCCACGACACCGGCCTTGGGGTGCGTGGCGGCAAAATGGGCGGTTGCATACCCTCCAATCCCCTGGCCCAGGGCAATCGCAAGGCCGACCGGCCAGTTGATCATCCCTTTAGCCTGAAAAAGGAGGATGGCCAGGGTCGTGTAGATGCCTGTCACCGTGACCTTGACCACGTTGCTTTCAAGGATGCTATACCGGGCTACCAACACCATCAACGCCAGGAAAAAGAGCCCCATCCCCAATTGGATGAAGCCCCCGTAAAAGCCCAGGGCCAGAAAACAAGGCACCGCTACCCAGAGCGACATCTTTTTGGAGGGGTCCGTCTCCCGTAGCCAGCGCTCCGGCTTTATTAAAATGACAAACAACATAAGTACCATCAAAAACCGGAACACCTGTGTGAACTGCTCGTTGCTGATCCACACGGCGACCAACATACCGAATACCGAGCCCAGCACCATCAGTCCGATAATCCACCTGCTACGGCCCAGGTCGAACTTTCCGCTGCGCCGGTAGGCCCCGATGCTGGCGTAGCTCTGCGCCGCTATGCCGATGCGGTTAGTGGCGTTGGCCGTAGCCCCCGGCAACCCAATCAGCTCCGTGAGAATGGCCAGGGTGATGGCTGAGCCATTGCCGGCCAGGGTATTGACTGCGCCCGCTGCTGCACCGCCGAGGGCAGACAGCACGTAGTGGTACCAACTCAGTTCTTCCATCTAATGGATGCTTTGGCAGAGTTCCAGCAATACCCCGTTCGTGCTTTTTGGGTGCAGGAAGCAGACCAGCTTCCCGTCAGCCCCGCGCTTGGGTATGTCATTGAGGAGCTGAAACCCCTGCGCCCTGAGCCGTTCCATTTCGGCATAAATATCGTCCACCTCAAAGGCGATGTGGTGCAGGCCTTCCCCCCTTTTTTCAATGTGTTTGGCAATCGCGCTTTCGGGCGCGGTGGCTTCGAGCAACTCGACTTTGGCTTCGCCTGTATGGAAAAAGGAGGTTTTCACGTGCTCAGAGTCCACCGTTTCTTCCTTGTAGGGCGCACTGCCCAGGAGCTGCGCAAACAGGTCGTTCGCTGTTTGTAGGTCTTTTACGGCAATACCTATATGTTCCAGGCGTAAAAACATGCGCGTATTTTTCCCTCAATGTCCGAAACGTTTTTGACATGCGCAAACCAGACATCGTAGGGAAGGGAAAATTTTGCTCCCATACCTTACAAACAATTGCGTTATCTTTGCGTGTTATTTTTTTTGTTTTTTTGCAAACGCGCACAAGAGCACCCGCCCTTTGCTCGTCTGCAGGTAAAAACCAGGCATCATGCTCAATACCGTAATCACAGGGATTGGTTCCTACATTCCCCCTGTAGAAGTAACCAACGAGGATTTTCTCCACCATGAGTTCTATAGCGAGGATGGGCAACCCATCACCGCACCCACTTCTGAAGTAGTCAACAAACTGGAAGCGATTACCGGCATCCGCGCGCGCCGTTACGCGGAAAAGAACCAGAACACCTCCGATATCGCCGCTATCGCCGCCCGCCATGCGATCGAAGATGCCGGCGTGGACCCGGAAACCATAGACCAGATCATCGTAGCCCAAAATTTCGGCGATATGCTACCCGGCTCCTATCAGCCGGATATGCTGCCCAGCATCGCCTCCCGCGTGAAATATGCGCTGGGCATCAAGAATATCCACTGTATCGCCTACGATGTCATCTTCGGCTGCCCGGGATGGATACAGGGCTTTATACAGGCCGACGCGTACTTCAAAGCCGGGGTAGCGAAAAAGGCTTTGGTCATCGGGGCGGACACGCTGTCCCGCATTACCGACCCGCACGACCGCGACGCGATGATCTTTGCCGACGGGGCCGGGGCCGTCGTGCTGGAAGCCCGGGAAGAAGCCCAAAAACGGGGCGTGCTGGCCACCGCTGCCATCACCCATTCCCAGGAAGATACGTACTACCTAAAAATGGACGGCTCCTACAAGCCCGGCCAGGATGAAAAACAGCGCTATATCAAGATGCAGGGACGGAAAATCTACGAATACGCCCTTACCTACGTCCCCCAGGCTATGATGGAATGCCTAAAAAAAGCGGGTATCGAAGATATCCACGAAGTGAAAAAAATCTTCATCCACCAGGCCAATGAAAAAATGGACGAAGCGATTATCAAACGCTTGTTCCGCCTTTATGGCGCACGGGACTACGACACGATGGTAGCGCCTATGAACATCCACGACCTGGGCAACAGCTCCGTCGCGACCATTCCGACCCTGCTCGACATGGTCTATCGCCGGGTCATCCCGGGGCAGGAACTGAACGAGGGCGACCTCCTGTTGTTTGCTTCTGTAGGGGCTGGCATGAATATCAATGCTATTGCCTACCGCTATTAGACTTGCTGCGAGCGATCATCAAGGGGTCAACAGGGGCATTTCCCGGCCGGCGATCCAGACCTGTTTTACCATCCTTCGGCCAAGGGAGGCGGGCGCTGTATCGCATGGATCTCCTGTGAGTACCACCATATCGGCTACATAGCCCGGCTTTAGCATCCCTTTGAAGGCTTCTTGCCCGTCGGCTACCGCCCCGGCGACGGTGTAGGCGTACAGAGCTTCCTCTGCTGATACTGCTTCTTCCGGGTTCACAGGCTGGCCCAGGTGGTCGTTGCGCTCTATCGCTGCCCGAATACCGCTCAGCGGGCCGAAATCGCGCACCACCGGCGCGTCGGAAGAGAAAGCCAGGGGAATGCCGGTGTCGAGCATCTGTCGGTAGGGATAGACCAACCTACGGAACCCCTCGTCGAGGTAGAGTCGGAAGTTCCGCCCTAATTCGGTCAGGAAGATGGGCTGGCTGACGGCCATCGCTCCCAGTGCCTTCATGCGCCGCAAATGCTCCGGGGAGGGTAGCCCGACGTGCTCTATGCGGTGCCGCAAGTGCGCGTTTCGGGCTTGCTTGAGCCGTTCATAGACCGCGATGACTTGCTCTATGGCCCGGTCGCCGATCGCGTGGGTCGCAATGCGCCACCCCGCCTCCTGGCACGCGCGTGCCCGGTCGAGGAAAGTGTCGAAAGGAAGGTGCAGCAAGCCCATCCCCTCTGTGCCGGGATAGGGGCGCGATAAAGCGGCTGTCTTGCCGCTCAACCCGCCGTCGGCAAAAAATTTTATCGTATCTGCCTGCAAAAAACCTTCCCCCGCTAGCCCACGGAGTGTTTTTGGCCGCTCTCCATCCGGCAATCGGACGGGAAAGACGTTCATGCGCACTTTCAGCAGCCCTTCGGCGTCGAGTTCCTGGTAGGCTTCCCACTGGTCGGGCAGCACTTCGGGGTCGGTCGCCGAGCAGATGCCTTCCGACAACAGCCTTTCCTGGGCAGCGAGGATCATCTCGCGGTAGTCGGAACGGGAAAAAGGAGGGATATGCTCTGCCAGGAGGCGCAGCGCTTTTTCGTAGAGGATACCGTTGGGCGACCCATCGGGATAGCGCCCGATGGCACCGCCTTCCGGGTCGGGTGTAGCCCGCGTGATACCCGCCTGGCGCAAAGCCGCCGAGTTGGCCACGACGACATGGGCGCAGGTGCGCATGAGCTGGCAGGGACGGTCGGGCAGCA
>JBEGMH010000077.1:0-5336 GCA_041183125.1 Bacteroidota bacterium
CGTATTGCGCGTATCGTTCAACACGGCATTTTGTTGCAGTGCTTCGTCAATCAACTCGCGCACCCGGTCTTCGGTCACGCCGCCCGGGCGCACTTTGGGGTTGGTGACTACCCCTTCCTCATTCACTTCTTCGCCCTCTGCCGGGGTATAGAACGGCTCGCGGTCTTTATAGTCCGGCACTCCGTCGCGGTCGGAATCCAGGGTACGGCCTTTGGTGTCCACAATAGCGCCCGGCGGGGTATTCAGTTCCTGGTCCAGGGCATCGAGTACGCCGTCCTGATCGGAGTCGGTGAGGTTTTGCTCGGTGCGGTTCTTGAGGTCGTCAATATCTTTGAGTACCGATTCGATGGGGTTCACCCAGTACAGCGGCTCGCTCTGCGAGGCCGGGTTTCCGATATTGAAATTGAACGTCAAATTGGTGACGGATAAAATATCGCGAAACGAAGATTTTTGCGTAGAAAATTTGTCTAAGTTGATGCCATCTACCAAGTCGGCCATACTCCCGAACACGATGAAAGCCTGTTCCTCCAAGCCGACGTTCATGCGCTCGCTGACGCGGAAAGACACCCCGGCGCCAAACACAGCATGGGTGGCGAACTTACTTTCATACGGTTGTTTGCGATTGTAAACCGGTGGTGTAATGCCGGGTGTTTCTACTTTAGCCTCCCCATCGAACATGTTCCCACCGACCCCGGCCATGGCGTAGAGGTTGACGGGCCGCACCGACTTGTTCCAGTTCAGGCTGTTCAGCGAAATCACCCCGAGCAAGCTCCCGGACATCCAATTAGCGCTGAACTCTCGGAGGGAAACCCCCGGATCATCCGCCCCTTTCAGTTCGCCGTAGATGAAATCCCCGCGCAGGGAGAACACGTAGTCCAGGGCTTTGCGGAAATGGAGGCCGACCGCATAGGAAGGCAGGGCCTTCACGTCGCCGCCCATATACGTGAAGCCCCCATTGAGGCCCATTTCGAACATACTTTTAGGGGTGGGCAAGGACGGTTTGGGGGCTGCGCTCTCCGATTCGTCCTTGGTCTCCGTCGATGCCGATTTATTTTTTTGGGCGAAGGCGGGCTGCGCGCAGGCAAAAAGGCAGATAAAGCAGCCTAAGAAGAATTGTTTGATCATAACAACGGTATTTGTATGGTTTATGGGATTGACAAAAGCCTTTTACCAGGCCGGTATACGGTGAAAAATAATACCCTCAAATATACGCTATTTTTAATGTTTGACAAAAAAACTCGCCTTCTCAACGACCATATACCATAAATACCCCGCCGTTCTACATCAAAATGGGGGATTTTCCTTGAATTATTCCTATATTGCGTCATCACGGCGCGTTTCGCATCAGACTTCTTTCTTCATCATGTTAGAACACTGGCTGAGCCCGGTACACCCCGGGCAGATCGTAGACTCGGAGTTACAGCCCTGGCAATTAGGGGCGCGCATCCGGCTGCACACAGAATCCGGGCTACCCGGCTTGAGAGGGGTTCGCATTGCCCTGATCGGTGTGGGCGCAGCGGATGCCGATGCTGCGAGGAAAGCACTGTACCCCATGGCCTTCCCCTTTGAACGGCTAAAAATAGCTGACCTGGGCAATATCCGAAACAACAACCTGTCGTTCATCATCCCCGCCCTTGTCGAGCTGCTGAACAGCCGCATACTACCTGTGCTCATCGGCAACGACCTCTATTTCGGGCTATCGCTTTTCAAAGCGGCCCGGCAGGTGCTCGAAAACATCAACCTCGTGGTAGTGGACGAAAAGATCCGTTTCCAACCCGGTGCACAAAAAGACCCCAGCCCTATTCTCCACGAAGTGTTGGACGACCAGGAACATCCGCTCTTCCATCTGGGGGTGATCGGGTTCCAGGGGCATTTCACGGCTCCCGATACCCTGCGCGAGATGGAACGGCGCTGCTTCGACCTCGTTCGCTTGGGCTATGCCAAGGCCAACCTGGCAGAGACCGAGCCCGTCATCCGGGATGCCGACCTCCTCTGGTTCCATACCGCCGCCTTGAAGCAGTCGGAAGTGCCGGCACAAAGCGCCCCTTCCCCCAGCGGCTTCGCCATAGAGGAAGCCTGCCAACTGTGCCGCTATGCCGGGATGAGCGATAAACTCAAGGCCTTCGGCCTTTTCGGATTTCGGGCAGAGTACGACCAGCGGCAACTCAGCGCACAGGCCGTCGCACAGATGATCTGGTATTTCCTGGATGGTTTCCATGGCCGCCGCCATGATTTTCCCGCCTCGCTCGACGGCTTGGTGGAATACATTGTGGAGTTGAAACAGCACGACTATACGCTCACGTTCTGGAAGAGCCAGAAAACAGGGCGATGGTGGATACAGGTACCCGTCCAAACCTCCCAAAAAAACCAGCGGCACCGGCTCATCCCCTGTTCCTACAACGACTATAAGCAGGCCTGCCAGGACGAGTTGCCGGAGCGGCTCATCCAGGCATTCAAGCGGTTTCGCTAAGGCGTATCGTCCGTCAGGCTTAGAACGCGTGCTCAGAGCATTTTTTCCAACTGCATCCCCCGCGATCCTTTCAACAGGAAGTGCGTGCCTTGCCAGGTTTGGGCCTGGAACCACTCCCGCAGCGCGGACACGTCTGGAAAATGGCGCAGCCCAAGGGCTTCCGCGATGGGCTGGAAGTCCGCGCCCACCAGCACGACTTCTTCAAAGCCAAGTCCGTGGGCCAGGCGGCCGATCCGCGCATGTTCCTCTACCGCCGCTTCCCCTAATTCAAACATCGCCCCGAGGATCGCTACTTTGGGATGCTGCGGCAGTGCGGCAAAATTGCGCAGTGCCGCCTCCATGCTCGAAGGATTGGCGTTATAGGCATCTAAAATCATCGTGTTGCTGCCCAGCGACAGGATTTGGGAGCGGTTCATGCCCGGTATATAAGCTTCAATAGCCGCCTTTATTTTTTGGGCCGGCACTTTGAAATATTGCCCCAATGCGATGGCTGTCGTGAGGTTCCCCACATTATACCGCCCGATCAGATGGGAGTGAACCGCTAACAACTGCCCGGTTTCATCTGCCATAGACAAATGTACAAAGGGCTGTACCTCTACGAGTTTAATGCCTATCGGGTATGCACCTGCTGCTGGGGTTTCTGACAATCCGTACAGCACCCGCTTGGGTGCGGCCTCCGACAACTCCTTTAAAAAAGGCTCTTCGATGTTCACGAATATCGTCCCTTTGCGGGCTTCGAGGTAGCGGTAGAGCTCCGACTTGCCCTTTTTGACGCCTTCTATACCGCCAAAGCCCTCGAGGTGTGCTTTGCCGATGTTCGTAATGACGCCATGCGTTGGCTCTGCGATTTGGCAGAGAAAAGCGATTTCCCCCTGGGCATTGGCGCCCATTTCGATGACAGCTACTTCCGTCTGGTCGGGCATAGCGAGCAGGGTCAGGGCAACGCCGATATGGTTGTTCAGGTTTCCCCGGGTGAAGTGGGTGGGATAGTGGGCCGACAGCACTGCGCTCAGCAACTCCTTGGTCGTCGTTTTTCCGTTGCTGCCCGTCACCGCGATGACGGGGATATTGAACTTGCGCCGATGAAAGCGGGCCAACTGTTGTAGGGTGTTGAGCACATCGTCCACCAGGATCATATTGCTGCCGGGCACGAGTACTTCCGGCTCGTCCACGATGGCATAGGCAGCGCCGGCCTCAAGGGCTTTGCCTGCGAAATGGTTCCCGTTGAAGCGGTCTCCCTTGAGGGCAAAAAACAAGCTGCCCGGTTCGATGTGGCGTGAATCGGTGCTTATTTTTCCGCTTTGCTGGTACAACTCGTAGAGTTCGTTGATTTCCATAAGGTCTGTATGTTTACCCTGCACGACCGTCCACTCCATCCTGAAATGCGCAGGCCCTGCGCTCTGATCCAGGGTACGGGGACACTGGAGGAGAAGGCAGGGCCTGTGGCGGTATCCACTTTGGGAAACAGGACTATTTTACTTGAAGCGGCGATCTACCCGCTTATTTTTCACGTTAAATACGTTCCCGCTCGGCTGCTCGTTGGAGGTGGGGCTCCCCATGCGGGTCATCGCGCAGCGGAACCCAATGCTGCGGTCGGCCTCGTCTTCGTCTTTGAAGCGGCGGGCACCGGGAGAGAGCCAGTAGGCGCGGTCGGCCCAGGAACCGCCTTTGTACACCCGGGACTTGTCGCTGATGAGGGAACTCTGTGCGTCATACGTGACGCCCGACTCCGAGTCGCCATCCTGGAAGCCGATCAATTCGCCTTTGCGGATATTGCTGCGGTTTTCGAGTTCCTTAGCGGTCAGCAAGCGGTATTTGATACGCCCGAGGGAGTCCTTTTGCACTTCGCCGTTGTTGTCTTTTACCGGCACTTTGAAGCCATCGCCGCGGTAGGGGTTCAGGTCCTGGTTTTCGGCATCGCGCAGGGTCGCGGCAGTCAGGGGGCGATAGGCATCTAGTACCCACTCGCTCACGTTGCCCGCCATGTTATAAAGTCCGAAATCGTTGGGCATATAGGAGCGTACTTCGCCGGGGATATGGGCATTATCGTTGAGCTTACCTGCGACACCCATGTAGTCGCCCTTGCCCTTTTTGAAGTTGGCCAGGATAGCGCCCTGGTTTTTATCGCGCACCTGATAGCGCACCGAGTTGCCATTCCAGGGGTAGTTGCGGCGGTCGGTGTACAACTCGTCCTGATCAGAGGACTGGTTGCCGCGCAGGGCTAATGCGGCATATTCCCATTCTGCTTCTGTGGGCAGTCGGTACTCGGGAAGGAGGATACCGTCTTCGAAGCGCACGGCGCGTTCATCACCGGTGCTGATGTCTTTGAGGCCACGGCGTACGTCGGGGGCGTATTTACCGGCTAAGTAGGCATCCGTATTGAAATTTTCTTCGCCTTTTTGTTCCGGGTTGGGGTTGATGATACCCTTTTGGATCAGGATCATTTCGTTGACCCTATCCGTGCGCCACTTGGCGTAGTCGTTGGCTTGGAGCCAATTCACACCGACCACGGGGTAATTGTCGTAAGAAGGGTGGGTGAAATACGATTTCACGAAAGGGTCGTTATAGGCCAGTTCTTCGAGCCATACCAGGGAGTCAGGGCGTGCTTTTTCCGCCACTTCCAAGTCAGTCCCAGAAAACGTCTTGGAAAGCCAGTACACATATTCCCGATAAGCGATGTTGGAGACTTCCGTTTCGTCCATATAGAAGGAAGAGACGGTCACGCGGCGGGGGATATTGTTCCACTCGGCCATGACATCGTCCTGGGTATAGCCCATGGTGAAGGTACCGCCTTCCACCAGTACGAGGTTAGGGCCGGTAGCCTGGCCTTCGTAGTCCAGTTTTTCGAAGCCGCCCCAGTCTTTGT
>JBEGMH010000078.1:0-37141 GCA_041183125.1 Bacteroidota bacterium
CTGGAAGAACTTGGGGCCTTCCAACTGGGTTGGGAAGCGCAGGTCGCGGCGGAAAGGCTGGTCAATGACCAGGCCGAGCGTCGCTTTCTTATTCGCGAAGTCTTTGCGCATGCCGATGCTGGAGCGCGAGTGCGAAGCGCGGTACCCTTGCAGCGTGTAGCGGGGCGAATTGTAGAACCCGGAGACTTCTACCCGCAGGTTTTTGGGGAAGGTGTAGGTGGCACTCAGGTTGCCGCGATAGATGATCCCGTTGTTGCTGAGGCGCTGCCCGTTCACGGTCGCTTCGGTGTAGTAGTTAGCGACGTTGACACCCCCGCGGATGTTGATTTTGTCTTTTAGGTTCAAGGAGGTGAAGATATCGAGGCCATAGGTATAGTTCGTGCCGATATTTTGGTAGGTCGTGATCGAGGTGCCCAGCTCGTCCACGTTGAGGTACGCCTCGATGACGTCGTTGGTCTTGCGCAGGAAGGCGGAGGTATTGAGCACAAAACCCTTTACGAACGTATTGAAAGCCAGTTCATACGAGTTGGTCAGCTCCGGGAGCAGTTCCGGGTTGCCCACCGTGATGTCGCGGGGGTCTTCCAGCGGGATGTACGGGTTGATATAACGCAGACTGGGGCGCTGCAAGCGCTGACTGAACGCCATGCGTAGGCTGGACATTTTGCCTAATTTGCGGCTCAGGATGACGCTGGGCAGAAAGTTGCCGTAGTCGAAAGAAAATTCCGTCTCATTGGTATTGAAATCCCCAAAGATGCTGGTACGCTCGTAGCGGGTGCCGACGACGACGCCGTAGTATTTCCCAAGGGCCAGGTTGAGCGAGGCATAGCTGGAGAGGACCTCTTGCTCATAGTTCAACACGTCGGAGCGGTTGATGTCAATTTTATACGCGCCGCTGATTTGGTCGAAGGCCTGGTATTCGAAATCGCTTTCGATATTGCGCAGGATGGCCTTGGAGCCGACCTCTAATTTGACCGCTTTGGAGAAGGGGTGGGTGTAATCCGCCTGCAGGGTGGTCTCTACGTTGACGCCGTCATTGCGGTTGTTTTCGTTGCGGTACAAAGAGGCGGAGTTGCCTTGCTGGAACACTTCGTTCTTTTGCAGGCTCAGGTCCCCGTTCATCTGCACGGCAAAGGCCAGTTCCTGTTCCGGCTTTTTGAAGGTGCGGCGGTAGTCGGTCGTCCAGTCGAACCCGCCGTTCACCGAGCTGCTCGTAGAGCTGCGCTCATAGGTTTGGAGGAGGCTCCGGGAAGGGTCATTGAAGGTGGACAGGGTATTGTTCTCCTGGCTGCGCCCGAACGCGCGCAGCGAAAACGAGGTGCTGACGCTGTTGTAGGCGTTGAAATCGTAGTTGGCGCCCAGGGTCACGCGTGGCCCATATACGTTGCCTATGCCTTCGCTGTTCTGGCTCAGGACGCGCACCTGGTTGTTGGCCAGATAGTCCTCCCGGTAGAAATCAGAAGTGGAAGGCCGTTGGTAGGAGTACCAGCCCCCGCCGCTGAAGTTGAGTCCGAAGCGGCCGCGCACGAGGTTCATGCTCACGTTGGTGTTGGCGTTGCGCGTGCCCACCGCACCGCCCACGGAACCGGTGAAGCCTTCCGCTGTTTTCTTTTTGGTGATGATATTGACAATACCGCCGGAACCCTCGCCGTCGTAGCGGGCGGTCGGTGCGGTAATGACCTCGACGCTCTTGATCTGGTCGGCGGGGATGGTGCGCAGCGCATCCGCAGGGTTGGCTGCGAAAATGCCGGAAGGACGCCCGTTGATCAGGATCTGCACCTGGGTGGAGCCGCGCAGGGAGAGGTTGCCCTCGGCATCTACGGCCAACATGGGTACCCGCTGCAAGACATCGGCGGCGTCGCCAATACCGGTATTGACGTCTTTTTCAGCATTGTAAACGACCTTGTCTATCTTGTTCTCATAGACGCCGGCCTGCCCGGTTACTTCCACCGCCGCCAAATCAATGCCCTCTGCGGTGAGGGCCACCTTGCCGGCATCGAAATCGGGGGTTTTAGGGGTGAGCACAATATCGGCGACTTGCATGGATTGATAGCCGATAAAGGAAATCTGCAGGGCGTACTTGCCCATGCGCACTTCCGGGAACTTGAAGTTCCCTTTGTCGTCGGTAACGGCCCCACCCCGCTGCTGCTGGGTAGCTACGTCAATCAATACAACAGATGCGAACTCTACCGGGCTCTTATCAGCGGCATCCATTACCGATCCGGATATCCTGCCCGTAATATTTGGCCCTCCCTGCACAGCAGGTGGCATTCCGTCCGGGCGCTGGGCGTTCAAATATACAGAAAAAGAGCTTAACACAGAAAAAAGAAGTACCTTGAACTTCATAACGCGATTCATCTTTTAAAGGGTGAGTGGGTTGTGTCCTCTTGAAAAAAGGTATATGACTGATCTATGACAAAACCAAACGCTTTGAACCACGCTTTGTCCTTTTTTGTTTCAAAATAGTCTAAAAAGTACACAAAAAACGGCCAAAGTATAGACGAACGCCTTTCGTGGCCAGAGGAAATTCAAAAACATAGCAGATAAAACAGCTTCCATGAATTTTTGGAAAAAAACAGAAAACAAAACCGCCACGCTTAAAAAAACAATATTCCCCCTTGTGCTCTTCGCGTGCTTTTCGGGTGCCCCTGCTTTGCTGCAGGCCCAATTCCAAGGCCAGCCCCAGGGAAAGGGGCTTACCATCATCGTCACCGATGGGACGCTCTCGGCAAAGGACAGCCCCCTGGGCCCTCCCGGCCCCAACCGCTTCAAAGACCCCATCCGCCCGCTCGGATTGGAGGAAATGATACAGGCAGGGGCTTTCCTGGACCGCCCGGCGTATGGGGAATACGGCTACATCCTGGTCTTTACCGTCGGCGATTCGATCGGCGGCAAGCAGGGCGAGCTCGAATTCAACGGGGAGATATACAAAGGGGTGTACCGCTTGGTGCGCCAAAAGTTGAAAGCAGACGAAGTCATCCCCAAAGGCCGGGCCACCTATCGCCTCCAAGGACTGATCTTCTTCCTGGGCGTAGCCGGGGAATAGGCGAAAAGGGGTTGTATCGCCTTCAGCAGCCTGCTAAGGCATCCTTTCGAATACCTGCATCCCCAACGGTGCTATGTTCACTTGTATAGATTGTGGGCGCCCGTTCCATTCTATGGGGTCGGAAGGGTAGCTGCCCCCGTTGAGGTGCTGACCGGCACCCCCGAAGGCGCTGTCGTCGCTGTTCAGTACCTCCCTCCAGGTGCCGGGATGTGGTACGCCAACCCGGAACGCATCGTACGAGACGGGGGTGAAATTACATATTACGAGCAATGTGGAACCCGCATCCTTGCCTTTGCGGAGAAATGATACGATGGAGCGGTCGGCGTCGCCATGGTCCACCCATTCAAACCCCTCGCCGGAAAACTGCTGCTCGTACAGGGCCGGCGCAGCGCTGTAAAACGCGTTGAGCCGGCGCAGCCACTGCTGTACGCCCGAGTGATAACCGTATTGCAAGAGGTTCCAGTCCAGGCCGCTCTCTATGTTCCACTCGCTCGATTGTGCAAATTCCCCGCCCATGAACAAGAGCTTGGCTCCGGGATGGGCGTACATGTACCCGTAGAGCAGGCGCAAATTGGCGAAGCGCTGCCACTCGTCGCCGGGCATCCGGTCTAAAAGGCTCCCTTTTCCATGCACTACCTCGTCGTGCGAAAGCGGCAGCATGAAATTTTCCGTAAAGGCATAAATCAGGCTGAAGGTGAGCTGCCCGTGGTGGTATCGCCGGTAAACAGGGTCTTTTTTGAAGTAGTTGAGCGTGTCGTGCATCCATCCCATCATCCACTTCTGCCCAAAGCCCAGCCCACCCGTGTAGGTTGGCCGCGATACGCCCGACCAGGCAGTGGATTCCTCGGCTACGGTCAGGGCGTCGGGAAAGGCCCCATATACGCTCTCGTTGAACTCGCGCAAAAAGGAAATGGCCTCGATATTTTCCTTCCCCCCGTATTGGTTGGGGATCCACTGTCCTTCTTCCCGGGAGTAATCGAGGTAGAGCATAGAGGCTACAGCATCCACGCGCAGCCCGTCGGCATGGTATTGGCCGATCCAAAATAAAGCATTGGATATCAAGAAGCTGCGCACTTCGTTCCGCCCCAGGTTGAAGATGGCGCTCTTCCAGTCGGGGTGGAACCCTTGCCGTGGGTCTTCGTGTTCGTACAGATGGGTACCGTCGAACTGCGCCAGGCCGTGCGCGTCGGTAGGGAAATGCGAGGGCACCCAGTCGAGGAGTACCCCTATCCCCGCCTGGTGGAAGGCATCTACTAAATACATAAAATCCTGGGGCGTACCCAAGCGGCTCGTGGTGGCAAAGTACCCCGTCACCTGGTAGCCCCAGGAAGGATAATACGGGTGCTCCATTACAGGAAGCAACTCTATGTGGGTGAACCCCATGTCTTTTACATACGGGACGAGCTCCTCCGCCAATTGCCGGTAGCTCAGCGACAGGGTGGTGCCGGGGCGCTTTTTCCAGGAGGGTAGGTGTACCTCATACACCGACCAGGGCTGCGGGATACCGGCTTTTGCCTTGCGGGCCTCCATCCAGGCACTGTCCTGCCAGTCGTACTCCAAATCCCAGACGATGGAAGCGGTGTGGGGCGGTATTTCCCAAAACAAGGCGTAGGGGTCCCCTTTCTCAAAACGCCGCCCTTCGATAGACTGAATGGCGTATTTGTACAATTCCCCCTTTCCAATATTCGGGATGAAGCCTTCCCAGATGCCGCATTCATCCAGCCGTGGGAACAAAGGATGGGACTGCGCATTCCAGTGGTTGAAGTTGCCCGTTACCGCTACGTTCTGTGCATTGGGGGCCCAAACAGCAAAATATACGCCGTGCACGCCTTGTACCGATACGATATGGCTCCCCAATTTTTCGTAAATGCGATAGTGCTTGCCGGATTTGAAGAGATAAATGTCGTAATCCGTAAACAGGCTATAGGGTTGGACTTGGTTCATGACGGCGTGTTTTTCGTTCCTTACAGCCAAAAGTAACAAATAAATGACATAAATAGGCTATCCCAAAAAAAGGGGGCGGGGTGGTGTGGAAAGTATTTCGCCGCTCCAACCGGAAGAAGAAAACCATAAACGAGCGCCCGTTTTTTTGATTTTGTAGGGGAAAATCAAAAAAACGGGCGCTCGTTTGTTCAGCATCCGGCGGAAAGGGCTTTTTTACACCTCCCGTTCCGGCTTAGCCTTTCGCTGCTTTGGTTGCACGTGACTTTTTGGGTGCAGCCGCCTCAGAAGGGGCTGCTTCAGCCACTACCGCCTGCGCCGGAGCCGTTTCCTGGAGGGAGAGTACCGAGTTGTCGGTGCCGAAATACGGGGAAGGAAGGTACCCATCAGCTGACCAGTCGTTTACCCAGCGCTCGTTGTCCACCAGGTAGCGGAACTCATAGTCGCGGCCGGTAGCCAGGTCTGCGCTTGCCGTATATTCGCCCTTCTTGACCGTCATGGTGAAGCCCTGTTCCCAGTTCCAGTCGTTGAAATCACCTACTACGCGAACCTCTGCGCCACCTTCTACTGCTTCTACCGGAAGGCTGAAGGTCACTTTGCATACGGGTTTGCTCTTGGAATACTGCTTTTTTAACATTTTTGCCTGATTTTAGCCGTGCCCGATGCCGGGGCTTTTTCCCGCCGGGCACGGTAGTTTACAATGTCTTTTTCACTTCGTGTAATAAGAACACTATGCCGCAAAGATAGGAGAAAGTTTAGAACTACCTCTTTGGTTATCAACATAGAACGTTTTTTTAAGAGATAGCTTGCAGGGAAGTAGATGTATGGGTACACGTTGTTTTTCCAACAAAAAAGAGGTTTGCCCCGTAAAAGGGAAAGTTTTGGAAGCGCAAGGCTTTTTTTTCCAAATTTTTTTAAAAAAAGGACGTGCCCACCCGCTCGGTTTTCTACCTGATTTTTTCTAAAAAAAGAAAAAAAATCTTTTTAAACAGGTTTTTTAGAAAAAAAATCTACAATAATTCCACCAGGCTATGCTGGGTGAGGAAGTGGAGGAAGGTGCGCACGTGCAGCGGGCCGTGTACTGCTTGCAGGCCTTCCACGGTCCACGCGGCCCAGGCCGTATATTCCTGGGCTTTGCTGCTGAGGTGTTTCTGCTCGCCGAAGAACGCGGCGTGTTGTATGAGGATCCATTCGCTGCCGCAGTCGAGGAGTAGATCTACGGTCGTTTCGAAGATACGTCCGTTGGTGGCTACATAGCGGAGCGGGTATTTTCGAAAAGACCGATGGGCGGGAAAATGGGCATCGAGGTGTTGCTGCCAGGCTGTAGCAGCGGCTATGAGGTCTCCGGGTTGGAAGGCGGATTCGGGGGCGTGGGTGGCCTGGATATCGGCGGCCATAGTTTCCAGTTCGAGTGGTGGGTACTCGGGGTAAAACGCGGTCAAAAAGGCATTCAGGGCCTCTGCGGAGGCAGGGTCGTGGGCGAAGCGCGGTGTGGCCAGATAAGGAGGGCCGAGCGGGCCTGCTGATAAGGTCTTACCGGGGCTTTTTTCCCGACGGGGGTCAATGAGCAGCGGGAGGTAGTCTTTTTTTCCTGCCGGTGGGGCTAAGAAGCGCGGGGAGGCTTCCACGATTTCCCTGGGTTCGATTTCCCGGGGCATTTCTATGCGCATGACCTGGATGGGGAGGATGCGGCCCTTCCAGTCCCAGGGGCTTTCCGCGTGGTCTGGGTCGAGCACGGGGAGGTTTTCCTCGCCGTGGTGCCAGGCGCGGCTCAGCCATTTGGTCGAAGGTTTGTGGCCTATGGGGAACACCAGATAGTCGCGGGCTCGGGTGAGGCCCACGTAGAGCAGTCGGTTTTCCTCTTCCAGGGCTTGGCGGCGCCGTTGGGCATATACCGGACTGGCGAGGATGGTTTCGTAGAGTGGGGTTTTGGCGTATTGACTGCCGTAGGGATTGACCCAATACCGCACTTTGCGGCCATCCAGCAGGTGTTCGAGGTCTATTTCGGGGCGGTCAAACGCGATATCGAGGCCCCAGATATCCACGCGGAGTTCATTGTCGAGGTTGTTACAAAGGACGATGGGCCATTCCAGGCCTTTGCTTTTGTGGTAGGTGAGCACGTGTACCGCATCCTGGCTTTCGCCGGAAGCCTGCCCGTCGTGTCCTCTGGATTCCAGGGTGCTGACCCAGAGCAGGAACCCGCCCAGGGAAGCGGCGGTTTGGAGGCGGTTGCAGGCGTCTTCGTATTGCAGGGTGAGTTTGCGGAGCATTTCCAGGTTGTCGAGGCGCTGTGCGGGGTTTCCCCAGGAAGCGGCGATAGCGCGCAGCTCGAGTTCGCTGAGCAGCAGGTCGAGCAGCTCGGAGCTGGAGAGTTCTGCGGCGCGGGTGCGGAGCCGGTCCAGGGTTTCGATGATGCGGTATTTTCTACCCCAGCGCCCGGGCTTCTGCTCGGCCTCAACGGCATCCAGGTAGGCGAGGCGTTCCTCGATGATCGTTTCGATGGGCACTTTTTCAGCCAACAGGAGGATTTCAGCGACGGACAGGCTGTCCTGGTAATGCAGGAGATACTTCATACAAGCGAGTACGAGCCGCGCTTCTGGGGTTTGGGCCAGTCCGGCGCGGGCTATGGTAGCCCGCAGCCCTGCATGGTTGAGCGACTCGGTCATCAGGAGGCAGTCGTGGTTGCTGCGGCAGAGGATGGCGACGTCGCCGGGCCGGGCCGGGCGGGGTGTTTTCTCGTCTTTGGGCAGTACGTAGATAGGGCGGGCCAAGAGGTCGGCCAGGGTATGTGCGATGCCGTTTTCCATCCAGGGTTTGCCGGGGGCGCGTTTGCTCTCATCCGCCTCATCAGGCAAAAAATCGAATTTCCAAAGGAATAGGGCGTCTTCCATCTGGGCGGGGTCCTGGGCGCGCGTCCGGCGGGCTTGCAGCGCGACCTGGTTTTCGGGGAGCTGGGGGAAGGCGCGGCAGAAGATAGCGTTGGCGGCATAGACGAGGTCTTCCCGGGAGCGCCAGGAGTTGGTCTGTATGTCCTCGTCCCGTATACCGCCCGTATGCTGGATGATGGCCTGCATCAGTTCGGGGGCTGCCCCGCGGAAACCGTAAATAGATTGCTTAGGGTCGCCGACCCATATCGAGTGCCGT
Organism: Bacteroidota bacterium; assembly: GCA_041183125.1. GTDB lineage: Bacteria > Bacteroidota > Bacteroidia > Chitinophagales > Saprospiraceae > JADJPL01. Next base: position 8,129 of record JBEGMH010000078.1, read on the forward strand.
GCGAGTTTGGACAGTTTGAGGAAGAGTTCTAATTGTAGGGGGCTGGTATCCTGGAATTCGTCTACCAGGAGCAGGTCCAGCTCCTCGGAGAGCGTTTCGCGCACACCGGGCTGGTCGAGGAGCCGATTGACGAGGGCTTCCATGTCGGTGTAGTCAATGAGCCCGCGTTTTTGCTTGTAGGCCTGGTATTCTTCGATGGCTGCTATAGCCAGGTCGAAGAGTTCCGAGATAAAATCGCGGATGTCCCGGCGAAAATCCGGGTTGCGGGTATGGGTGCGTGCAAACGCTTTCAGGGGTTCTATATCCTCCCGGCTTTTGGCGCCCGGGTTCAGCTTGCACAACTCGGCCCACTGAGGCCAGGTGAGTACGCCCCGGAGTCGCAGGGTATTTTTAATCCCTTCCAGTTTGGCGATCACTTCGCTGGTGGTTTTGGTGGTATCGCCGTTAGCGCGTAGGCAGGTCAGGGCCTCGTCTATTAGGTGTTGGAGGCGGGGGTGTGCCGTTTCTGCGAGGGCGTTTTCGGTGGGTTCGAGAAAAGCTTCGAAAGACGCAAATGAAAAATCGCGGCTGGCCTCCAGCACCGTTCTTGAGAAGTTGTTGGAGCGGGCCAGTTCCGTGAGCTTGCGCACCTCGAGGCGCCAGTCGTCTGTGATACCGAAGCGGTCGCAGAGGGCTTGCATCTTTTCAGAGCGCTCCTCGTCGAGGGTAACGGACAAAGACTGGTTGAAGAGCGTCTGCTGGTCTTCATCGGCTATGATGGATACTTCCGGGGATACGCCGGCTTCGTAGGCGAAGCGGCGCAGCAATTTCACACCCAGGCCATGTACGGTGCCGATCAGGGCGTTGGTCAGGTCTTCTGCCTGCTGGGTGAGGCCGCTTTCCAACAAGCGGATGCGCACGCGTTCCTGGAGCTCGGCGGCTGCTTTCTGGGTGAATGTCGTGGCTATGATTCCTTGTGCGCGGACGCCCTGCTGCAACAGGGTAGCCATTTCGCTGGTCAGCCGGTGCGTCTTGCCACTGCCGGCACCTGCGGAAATGATCTTTAGGTTCATCGCTTCTTTTTTAAAGGGAGAGGAAAAATAGCCCGGGGTTCATGGAAAGTGCCTTTTGATAAGACGCTCTGCGGAGGCGACGCGATGGGAAAAAGAGCTTTTTTACCCCATAGACAAAGCTTCCCGCGAAAAGTCTATACATTATTTGAGTAGTTTTTGTTTTTTCGCCCTATCATCTTTTACTTTTATCGGAAATTTTAAAACTGGTTGCTATGAAGATACACTACTGGCCTGCCCTGGCCTGCGGGGCTTTTCTCTTGCTTGTCCTGCCGTTTGGGGCATCTGCCCAGGACAAAGCGCCCAAAACCGACTCGGTGAAGGCCGATTCTAAAAAACCGCTCCCCCTAATGCCGGAGCGGAAAATCCGGCTCCGCACCGACGAAGGGACCTGGATCTCCCTCGATGTCAGCCCCGACGGCAAAACCCTTGCCTTCGACCTCATGGGCGACCTCTACACGCTGCCCATCGAAGGGGGCAAAGCAACGCCGCTGACGTCGGGCTTGGCCTACGATACCCATCCAAAGTTCAGCCCCGACGGAAAGAAAATCGCGTTCACCTCCGACCGCTCCGGCTCTGAAAATGTGTGGTACATAGACCTGGAAAAACAAGACACCATACAGGTGACCAAAGAAACCGAGGAGCACGTCCAGTCGGCAGAGTGGACACCCGACGGGAATTACCTCGTGGTGTCCAAAGGGGGGCGCAACCTGAAACTTTTCCTCTACCACAAAAACGGGGGCGGGGGCACCCAGCTCATCAAAGCACCGGAGACGATGAAAACCGTCGAGCCGGCGTTTGGCCCCGACGGTCGCTACATCTGGTATTCCTGGCGCACGGGTGCCTGGAACTACAACGCCCAGCTCCCGCAGTACCAGCTTGGCGTCTATGACCGCGAACTCGGCACCACGGAAACCCGTACGAGCCGCTACGGCTCCGCCTTTTCGCCTACGCTGTCGCCCGATGGAAAATGGCTCGTCTATGGCTCGCGCCACAACACCCAAACCGGCCTCGTGAAGCGCAACCTCACCACTGGGGAAGAAGCCTGGTTGGCCTACCCGGTGCAGCGCGACGAACAGGAATCCATCGCGCCACTTGGCGTGTACCCCGCGATGTCGTTCACGCCCGATAGCAAGTCGCTGCTGTGTACGTATGGCGGAAAAATCTGGAAGCTGCCCATCGCGGGAGGGGCTGCGATGCCGATCCCTTTTGAGGTGGATGTGGAACTCGATTTCGGCCCCCGCGTGGAATTCCAGTACCCCATTTCCGATGAAAAAACGATGATTGCCACTCAAATCCGCGACCCCCAGCTTTCGCCCGATGGCAGCAAACTGGCGTTCACCGTACTGAACCGCCTCTACGTGATGGAGTATCCCAACGGTACCCCCCGCCGGGTAACGGGGGCAAACCACACGGAAGCCATGCCCTCCTGGTCGCCCGATAGCCGCCAGTTGGCGTACGTCTCCTGGGAAGGCTCGGGAGGTTATCTGTACAAGGTCAATGCAGAGGGGGGCACGCCGCAGCGCCTCATCGCACAGCCCGGTATCTACCACCAGCCGGCATGGGATGCCCGGAGCAACCGCATCGCCTTTTTGTACGGGCCGGCACAAGCCTATCAAGATGCCATTGGACCCAACGCATTCGGCGCCGACGCCAACCTGGGCTGGATACCGGCGGAAGGTGGCGAAATCACGCGCATAGCGGCTGCCAATGGGCGCGAGCATCCGCATTTTGTACAGGGCAACGACCGGATCTACCTGTTTCAAGCCGGTAGGGGCCTGCTCTCCCTCCGCTGGGATGGCACCGATGAAAAAGAACACCTCAAGGTCACCGGTATCACTACCTTCCCCGCCCTGGTGGACGAACAGCACTGCATGATGGTAGAAAGCGCACAGGAACCTGCCCAACGGGCCTCCAATGCTTCCCTGATCCTCATGGCCCCGGTGGGCGACCAAGCACTGGCCCAGATCAACAACGAGCTCTATACGGTCACCGTGCCCCAGGTCGGCGGGGCGACGCCGAGCATCTCCGTGGCCAAAGCGGAAAATGCCAGCTTCCCGGCCCGCAAGCTGACCTTCCTGGGCGGGGAGTTCCCGCACTGGGCACAGCAAGGCAAAAAAGTCAACTGGTCGCTGGGCAACGCCTACTTCTCTTATGATCTCGAAGCAGCCCAGCTGCGCGAGGAAACCCTTAAAATGGAGAAAAAAGCAGCCGAGAAAGCGAAACAGGAAAGCGGCAAAACCGAAGAGAAAAAAGACGATTCCGGCAAAAAAGAAGAAGACAAATCCTACCAACCCGCTGAGCAGCGCATCAAAGTGGAAGTGCCCCGCGACATCCCCAGCGGAACCATCCTGCTGAAAGGCGCCCGCATCGTCTCTATGAAAGGCAGCGAAGTCATTGAAAAAGGGGATATCCTCATCGAAAACAACCGCATCAAGGCCATCGGGAAAAGCGGTACCCTAAAAGTGCCCGCAGGGGCCAAAATCATAGATGCCAGTGGTAAAACCATCATCCCCGGCTTCGTGGACACCCACGCGCACATGTGGCCCAATTGGGGCATCCACAAAAACGATATCTGGATCTATCAGGCAAACCTGGCCTACGGTGTCACGACGACCCGCGACCCGCAAACCGCTACTTCCGACGTGCTCACATACGGGGACATGGTGGAAGCAGGCGTGATGGCAGGTCCGCGGATTTACTCCACCGGCCCCGGGGTCGGCTTCTGGGCCTACCGCATCGAGAGCCTGGAGCATGCCCGGAAGGTGCTGCGCCAATACTCGGAGTACTACCATACCAAGACGATAAAGATGTACCTCACCGGCAACCGCCAGCACCGGCAATGGATCATCCAGGCCGCTAAAGAGCAGGGCCTCATGCCCACTACCGAAGGCGGGCTCGATTTCAAACTCAATATGACCCAACTGCTCGATGGCTACCCGGGCCACGAACACGCCCTGCCGATCTACCCGCTGTACAAAGATGTAACCGGCCTGGTCGCCCAGGCCAAAATGGCCTATACGCCGACCTTATTGGTGGCCTATGGCGGCCCCTGGGCAGAAAACTACTACTACGCAACGGAAAATGTACAGGGCGACGCCAAACTGAACCGCTTCACACCGAAAGAGGAACTCGACGAGAAATCCCGCCGCCGCCCGGGCTGGTTTATGCCGGAAGAACACATCTTCCAGCGCCATGCCCAAGGTGTCAAAGCGGTAGTAGAAGCGGGTGGCCTGGCGGGTATCGGCTCGCACGGGCAGTTGCAGGGACTGGGCTACCACTGGGAACTCTGGTCGGTGGCTTCCGGAGGGATGAAAAACCACGATGCGCTCAAAGTAGCCACTATCCTGGGCGCTCAGGCCATCGGATTGGGCAAGGACCTCGGCTCTATAGAACCCGGCAAACTCGCCGACTTGCTCATCCTGGACAAAAACCCGCTCGAGAATATCCGGAACACCAACACCATCCGCTATGTGATGAAAAACGGACGCCTCTACGACGGCAATACCCTCGACGAGATCGCCCCCCGCCCGCAAAAAGCTACAACGGTGGAAAATATGCGCCCCGCGCCCGCCGGCCTACCGGGGATGCGCTAAGTAGAACCTATGTAAAACGAGGAGGGCCATACCGCGCCGTGTGCGGTATGGCCCTCCTCGTTGGTAGGCGATATCCGCCCTTAGGCGATCAACAGCTTTTGTGCCCGCTCGATGGTGTACCGACTTTTGCGTTTGTCGCCTTGTCCCATCGCGATCTGCTCGTTTTCCTGTTGGATCAGTGCTTCGCACAGCACCCTCCAGCCGAGCCGGGAGAGGTCGCCGGCATTTTGGCACCCGTACTGCGCTGCGAGCCGGGTCACCACGTCCGATACGACCCGGCCCATGCCGCCTACCCCGAGGTTGACCCCCATGGATACGACGAGCGACTGGCTTTCCCCCTCATTAAACACAGTACCGACCGACACATTGCCTCTGCTGCCGTTGGCAAAAATGACCTGTAGGTTGGCGTTCAAGGTTGGGAGGGCGTACAGCTCATTGGCTATGCGGTACTGCTCCAGCACCAAACTGCGTTCGAACCCGGCCTGGATAAAGGGCACCAAATACGTGGGCTTGTCGCGCAGGAATTGCCAGGCACCCCCGCCGCTGAGCCATCCCTGGGGCGTTTGTAGGGACAACACCCCTCCCGACACGCCCATCCCCGCGCGCACAAAGGTTTGCTGGAAGGCTTGCGGCGTATTCTGTGCCATGCTGACCATCAGTCGGTCCAGGCTGTTCTGCGACGCGGCAAACTGGATGAACCCATACGAGAAAACGCCGCTGTCGTAAGTGTTGATGGCGTCGTAATGGCCTTCCACTTTTTTGCAAAACTGCAGGGCTTCATAGACCGAGGGGGAAACCCCTACGCCCTGCAATTCCCACATGGTCAATTGCACGGAGGATTTGCCCCCGTAGCGAAAGCCCCCCAGTTGTTTGATGAGCCTCGCTTCCAGGGGTGTCCCATCGAGCAGCGTCAGGCCGAGGTACACAGCGGTAGCGTCTTCGCGCAGGCTGGTTCCCGGAGTGTTGCCGGGACTGGGCTGTGGTTGCGGTTGCGGCCGGTTTGTCCCAGGTTGTGGTTGTGGTTGTGGCCGATTCGTCACAGGTTGTGGATAGGTGTTCCCACCGGCATTTACGCTTACTTTCAGTTGCATCCCTGGGCTGATATTGTCGCTGGTCAAGCCGTTCATAGCTTTCAGGGCGGCGACGGTAATTTGGTAGCGCAGGGCGATGCGGTACAGGTTCTCGCCGGCCTGTACCGTGTGGAAGGTAGCTTGTGCATTGGGTACCGGCGTGGGTTGCTGTGTGGGCGCGGCGCCGATCCTCAGTTGCTGCCCTGGGTTGATGTTATTGGAAGTGAGCCCATTGTCGCGCTTCAACTGCTCTACGCTGATTTGGTAGCGCAGGGCGATGCGGTACAAGGTCTCGCCGGCCTGTACGGTGTGGAAGGCCGGGGCGCCGGTCAAGCCGCGGGAGTTGAACTCTTGGGGAACCACTTCCTCGTCAGAAACCCCGATGAGCAGGGTCTGGCCAGGGGTTAATTTTGCGGAAGAAAGGCCGTTGAGCACCTTGATGCGGCGCACAGGGACTTGATAGAGCCGTGCGATGCCGTGCAAGGTATCGCCTTCGGTAACTTGGTGGAGCTGAAGGAGCATAGAGCAAGGAGTTTTGGGTAGCGATGCACTTTTGTCGGAATAGGCTATACATAAGGTACCGCCCCGCTTGTGAAAAAATAATGCATTCTTGGCAAACCTGGCTGTAGGGGAAAGAAACTGGGCTTGAATAGTCCTACCCAGCTTTTGGGCTGCCCCTCGGCTTGCTTTTATAAGAAACCTATTTTTTACATCATTTATTATATGGTGCCCCGTATTTTTGATGGATATGCTTGTTGTGTCGAACTATTATTCCGAACGTGTATCAACAACCCATTTTCGCCAAGCGAAAATGGGTTGTTAATAGACGTCCGAAAATAAAATTTCCGATGCCCTAATATGCCACCGCTTCCGGTTCTTTTTCTACATCCCTAGCCGATGACGGCGGGGATTGCCGGGGGTGCGGGGCCGTACCTTTACCAAACCATTTGGAGAAGTAGAAGGCCAGTAGGTCCATGATATAGTAAATAATCGGGACGACGATGAGCGTCAGGATCATCGAGCTGGTGAGGCCTCCGACGAGTGCCCAGGCGAGGCCGTTTTTCCATTCTGCGCCGGCTCCGGTAGCGAGTGCGATGGGCAGCATACCGAATACCATGGCAATCGTCGTCATGAGGATGGGGCGCAGACGAATCTCACCTGCTTCCAAGAGGGCCTCAAAGGCACTTTTCCCCTCTTCTTTGAGCTGGTTGGTGAAATCTACGATCAAGATAGCGTTTTTGGCTACCAGGCCGACTAACATGATGATGCCCACGATGGAGAAGATGTCCAGGGTTTGTAGGGCCAGGGCCATGGCGAGGAGCGCGCCCACAATCGCTACCGGGATAGAGAACAAGACCACAAAGGGATAGACCCAGTTGTTGTACAGGGCGACCATGATGAGGTAGACGAAGAGGAGGGCAGCGCCAAAGGCGATACCCAGGGCACCGAAGCCTTCGGCCTGGAACTTGAGCTCGCCGTCGTAGGCTAAGTCCACGCCTTCGGGGGGTGGGTTCTGTGCGATACGCGTTTTGAGTTCTTCGCCAATGGTTCCGGTGGGCCGTCCGAGTACCTGCGAGCGCACGGTCACGGCGGATACGCGGTCTTTGCGCTCCAGCACGGAAGGCCCGGTCGTTTGGGTAATAGTGGCAAACTGCTCGAGGCGTATTTTTTGCCCGAGTGTACTGGTGAAGCTCAGGTTGCCTACATCTTCGATGTTGGTGCGGTCGAAGTCGTCGAGGAGGATATTGATATCGTATTCGTAGGCACCGTCCCGGAATTTGGCGTTGGTGTTGCCGCTGAAGGCGGTCTGCATGGTAGCGCCCACGATTTGCAGGTTGAGGCCGAGTTCGGCCATGCGGTCGCGGTCAATGCGCACGTTGAGTTCCGGGTTTCCTTCTTCGACGGCCAATTCCACATCTACGGCACCGGGGATCTGGCGCAGTTGATCGGCCACGACGTTGGCATAGGCCATGGCGTCTGCTAATTCGGCGCTGCTGAGGATGACCTGGATGGGTGCTTCGTCGGCCCCTCCGAAGAAGCTCACCTGTGCCGTGCTGACCTTGGCACCGGGCAGGCTGCGCTCCAACACGTCGCGCATGCGCTGGGCATAGACATCGGCCCGCTCGCTGCGCGCTTCCACCGATACCATTTTCACGTTTATTTCTGCGATATAGGGCGTGCTTTGCGCTACGAAGCCCGTGCTCCGGCCAATCGTGGCAAAAACGTTGACCACTTCAGGCTGTTGGGCGAGGAGTTGCTCGGCGCGCTGTGCGGCCAGGTTGGTTTCCTTGATGGTGGCGTCCTTGGGCAGTTCCAGTTTGATGATGAACTCGCCGCGGTCGCTCTGGGAGAAGAAGGCCGTACCGATGAACCCACCCCCTACGAGGCCGAAGGAGGCGAAGAAGATCACGGTGGTGGCGCTGAGCACGATGGCTTTGTGCGCCATGGACCAGCGCAGGATTTTCGCATAGCGCCGCCCCAGGGCACTGAGCGCCTTTTCAAAAGCGATAAAGAAAAAACCGATGACATTTTTCTCGCTGAGGTTCTCCAATCGCGAAAAGCGGGACGCCAGCATGGGCGTCACGGTGAACGACACCAGGAGGCTCATCAGGGTAGAAAATACGACGACCCAGGCAAACTGGCTCATGATATTGCCCACGATACCGCCCGATAGGCCAATCGGGACGAACACGACCACGTCCACCAGGGTAATGGACAAGGCCGTGAACCCGATTTCCTCCCGCCCGTCGAGGGCGGCTCGCCTCCGACTTTTGTTCATTTCCAGGTGCCGGTAGATGTTTTCGAGTACGACGATGCTGTCGTCCACGAGGATACCGATGACCAGAGACATAGCCAACAAGGTCATCAGGTTGAGGGTAAAGCCGAATAGGTACATCCCGATGAACGTGGCCACCAGCGAGGCCGGGATGGCCACCATGACGATGACCGCGTTGCGAAGGCTGTGCAGGAAGACCAGCATGACCAGGGCGACCAGAACGACAGCCAGGCCGATATCGTGTACGACCGCGTCCACCGCCTCCAGGGTGAAGTCGGTCGTGTTGCTGGCAATTTTGAACTTCAGGTTGCTGCTCTTGTACTGCTCTTCCAGGTTGTCGAGTTCTTTTTGGACGCCCTGGGCCACGGCTACGGCGTTGGCATCGGACTGTTTTTGAACAATTACGCCGATAGCACCTTCCCCGTTGATGCGGCTGATATCGGTCACCTCTTTGGTCTCGTCGCGTATTTCGGCCACATCGCGCAGGCGCACCGGGGAGCCACTGCGCGGGCTGGTGGCGATGACGAGCTGGCGGATCTCTTCCAGGTCGAGGAGTTTGCCGGAGAGGCGCACCTGTATCTGGGCGTTCTCGCTTTTGATTTTGCCGGTCGGGAACTCGAGATTGGCTTGTTGTACGGCCTGTACGAGCTGGAGCAGCGACAAGCCGTGCCCTTCGAGCTGGTCGCGGTTGACGAGCACCCGGATTTCCCGTTCTTGCCCCCCGACGAGCGACACCTGCCCGACGCCGTCCACCCGGGACAAAGCAGGTTTGATGCGCTGTTTGACCAAATCGTAGAGCTGGGTAGGCGGCAGGTCGCCAGTAGCCCCAAGCTGCATGACGGGCACTTCCGAGGAGCTGAACTTGGAGAGGATAGGGGCATCGGCATCTTCCGGTAGGCTCGATTCGATAGCGCTGAGTTTGCGCTGCGCATCCTGCAACGCCAGGTTGATATCGGTCTCCTGCTTGAATTCGAGGGTTACCGTAGAGACGCTTTCGAAGGACGTGGAGCGGATGCTCGTCACGTTTTCCATAGACGAAACGGCGTCTTCTATTTTCTTGGTCACGTTATTTTCCACTTCTGCCGGGGACGCACCCGGGTAGACGGTGGAGATAAACATGACAGGCGCATCGAATTTGGGGATGAGCTCGTAGCTGAGGTTGGAGAATGAGATAGCACCCAGTACAGAGAGCACCGCGAAGAACACGATGACCAGGGAGGGGCGTTTTATGGCAATTTCGGTGATAGACATAGCACTGCGTTTAATAGATAGACCTTTGGTTTATTTGCCTTCGGGCAGTTCGTCGTTGCGGACCATAATTTTAGTGCCGTCTTCCAGGTTGATCTGGCCGGAGATGACCACCTGATCGCCTTCCGCTAAGCCCTCGGCGATCTCGGCGATCTCGCCGAAGAGGCGGCCTAAACGGACGGGTTTGAGCACGGCCTTCCCGTCCTGCACGACGAACACACGGGCATCGCGGACGCTGCCGACGATGCTTTCGCGCGGCAGGGCGAGAAGGGTGACCTGTTTGCCGGTGCTAAAGAAAGCCCTTCCGTTCATACCTGCCTTGAGCGGGCTGCCCGCAGGGTTGGCCAACTCAATTTCTACCAAAAAGCGCTTGGAGTTATCGGCCTGTACGTCAATGAAAGATACCGTTCCCCGGAGGCGGTCGTTGCGGTAGAGGTCCGGGGCGATTTCGATAGCCTGGCCTTTTTTGACCTGGAACACTTCTTCCTCGGTAAGGAAAACCTGCATTTTGAGCCGGTTGATATTGACAATATCCATCAACTTCATCGCTGGGGCGATGAAAGCGCCTTTTTCCACCATTTTTCCGGTCACGGTACCGGCGATAGGAGCTTTGACGAGGGTGTTGCGCATTTGTTTTTCGAGGCTGCGGATTTGGCCTTTGAGGTTGTCGATCCCGTTTTGGGCATCGTCGGCTTGCTGCTGGGTGACCCCCCCTTCGCCGAGCAGGTTTTTGAGGCGGGCGAGGTCGCTTTCCGCCTTTTTGAGGTTGCCCCGGGTGATATCCAACTGGATTTGGAGCGCTTCGTTGTCCACGGCGAGCACTACAGCCCCTTCGCTGACCTGGTCGCCGTTTTTATAGTTCAGTTGGGTGACTTTCCCCTGTGCTTCGGATACCAGGGCCATGGACTTGTACGGCTGGAAGGTACCATTAGCGGAGAAATCCTCGTTCAGGGTCTGGCGGCTTATGCGGGTGGTGCGCACGGGGATGACGTCGTTGCGCGTCTGGGCGATGCGGGCGCGCTCTTCGATGACTTGTTTGTTGTCGCGCAGTTTCCATACGATGACTGCGAGGAGGGCGCCGACGGCGAGAACAGTGAGGAGGATGTTGAAAATCTTCTTCATGGTGATGTCTGCTTTTTTAGTTGAAGAGTTGGAGGATGCGGCCGTTGGCGTACTCCAGGTCGAGCCGGGCCAGGTTATATTGGAGCAAGGTGACGAGGCGGGAGGCTTGGACTTCCCGCATGCTGCGCTCAGCGGCCAGGAGTTCCGTGACCGATGCGAGCCCTTGTTCGAAGCGTTTTTGGGAAACGGCATAGACCTCTTCGGCCACTTTCTGGTTCTGTGCGATGGCTTGCAGGGTGTTCCAGGTCGTTTTCATCTGGCGCAGCGCATTGCCGTGCTGGAATTGCAGGGACTGCAGCAGTTGGCGGCGGTCTTCGTTCAGTTTGAGGACTTCGATATCCGACTGCTGGATCTGGCTGCGCTTCAGGAAGCCATCGAAAATAGGCACGCGGATATTGAGGCCGATTTGCGAGTAGTCGAACCACCGGTTGCCGTCGCCGAAGTCTTTGAGTGTATTGGCCTGGCCCTGGAAGTTATAGCCCCCAAACAGGCGTACCGTGGGATAATAGCCGGCCCGATAGACCTCGGTGTTCAGGTTGTTCAGATTGATTTGTCGGTCCAGGATGAGGAGGTCGGTTTTATTTTGGAAATTGGGCGTACCGCCGTCGGGCATGGCCAGGGAGGTGGGATCTGCGATGAGCGTGTCGCTGAGGGCGATGGGTTGGTCCTGTGGCATGGCCATCGCAAATTTCAGGGCTTGTACCGCTTGTTCGTACTGCAGGTCGAGGTTCTGGAGCTGGGTCTGTAGGTTGACCTGGTTCACGCGGAGTTGGTCAACATCCACTTTGCGGGCGAACCCGTTTCCAAACTGCTTTTCCGTGACCTTGATCAGGCTGAGCACCTGGGCGAGGTTGACCTGCAGCAGGGTTTTCTGCTGCTCTAACATCTTGGCCTGGTAGTAGGTGCGCGCTACGTTGTAGGCCAGTTCTTCCTGGGTTTTGGATTCCAGGACAGCCGACATAGCGCGCAGTTCCTGGACGGCCTTCAGCCCCGTCCAGTAGCTCTGGCTGTATAACAACTGATTGACTTCCAAACCAAATAGTGCATTTAGGTCAGTGCCAAACTGCACGGGAACGAGTTCGTCCGGCTTGCCTTGGAAGAAGTTGGGGATGAGCTGGGTGGGCAGCTTTACGTTGTAGATCATATTGGAACTGATCTCGACTTGCGGCAGGCCGATGCTCTTTTGCTGGGTGATCTGTGCTTCGGCTTTGCGCGTTTCCAATTTGCTTTTCAGGATTTGCGGGCTGTTTTGCAAGGCAAACTGCACGCTTTCCCTCAGCGATACGTTCTGTTGTGCCCGTGCGGTAAACGGTAGGGTGGCCAGGAGCGCCAGGGCGTACAAGCGGATAAAGAAGTGTGTGAATGTTCGGGTTTGCATGATATGGAACCTTTAAATTTGCATGTATTTTTGGAGGTACTGAAGCCCCAGGGGCGATATGATGCCCCGTAGGTAGTGCATGATATACTCGCGAAAAACTTGGTCTTTGGGGATGTTGTCGGGGAACAAGCGCTCGTCCATGATCAGGTTGAAGCTATTGACGTGGATGCGCGCCATGATCTCTACGTCGAGGTCGGGCAGGTACAGGCCCTGGGCGATACCTTTCTCGAGGTTGGCGCGGATGCGCTCGTAGATATCGGTGCGGGTCGTATTTTCGAGTACTTTGAAAGCCTCGGGATGGTATTTTTTCAAATCGAAAATGAGGCTGGGGGAAATTTTTTGCAGCGACCGGATCACCATACGGGCAATTTCCACGATTTCTTCCAAGGCATTGCCCGCTTTGGCAAGGGTATCGGCGATATGCGCCAGTTCGCAACGCCGGTTGTGCTGCAGGGTCTGGATGAGCAAATCTTCTTTGGTAGCAAAATACTGGTACAGGGTCTTTTTGGAAATACCCAGTTCACGGGCTACGTCGTCCATGGAGACGCTCTTCACGCCGTAGCGCATGAATAAGCTCTCCGCTTTTTCGAGTATGGTTCGCTGGTTGTCCATTGTTTGGTCGGTGCAAATTTAGGGACTTAAAACTGTGGAAACTGAAAAAAGGTTTCAAGTTTCCACAGTTTTGAGAAAAAATAGACCAACGGACAAATGGCGGGGACGAGCGGAATAAAATGCGGTTTTTAAAACGAACGCTTCACCCGCACTTCCAAATAGGCGTTCCTGGGCAGCCCCGGGTAGTAATACCTCGGCAACTGGCTCCCAAAAGCAGCTGCGTTGACCTGGACCATAGCGGCATAGCGGGTATTCGTGGCGTTTTGGACGCCGGCACAGGCCTCGAGCGCCCAGGCTTGCAGGGTCAGGGTGTAGCCGGCTTTGACATGGGCGATGCCCCAGGCCTCAGAAAAAGCGCTGTTGTCGTCGCGCATGGGAAAAGCATCCACAAACTGGTAGCTTAGGCGCAGGTAAGGGCCGAAAGGGGCTTCGAGGTCGAGGGTGGCCGAAAACTGGTGCGGGGGTGCGCCCGTGAGCTGGTTCCCGGAATAATTGCCGCCCTGGTCGTCTGTGAATTCCCGGAAGCGGTAGTGTGCAAAGGCGTACGCGGCACCGAGGTCCAGGCGCCAGGGACGTTGCAAAAGCGCGTACTGCAGGGCGAGGTCCATGCCCTGGTGCCGCGTCTTACCGGCATTGAGCCCGATATAGGCGTCTTCTGCGGTGCGGCGTGCCACGAGGAGGTCTTTTACGAAGAGCGCATATACCGACCAGGCGTAGCTCAGCCGCCCGTTGAGGTGGTTTCCTTTCGTGCCCATTTCGAGGTTCCAGCCCTGTTCCGGTCGGATATCGGGGTTGATGAGGCCCTGGGGCAGCAGGGTTTCCTCCAGGGTAGGCGCGGCGAAACCATGGCCAGCGGTGGCGAACAGCGACACTTGTGGGTGTGGCCGGTACCCGATGCTGAGCCGGGGGGATAGAACGGGGTCAAACCTGCGTTCCCCGCCCAGGTCCACCTTGTCTCTGGGGAAGTAATCGCTGAGGGCATACTCTGTGAGGTTGAGGTTGGTGCCCAGGGTCAGCGACCAGCGCTGGTGGAGCTCTGCCGAGTACTCAGCAAACCAGTTGCTGTAGCGGCGCAGCTCTGACTGATCGCTCAAAAGGGTGTCCAGGATACCGCGCCGGGTGGCATTGGTCGTCCAGTCATATACCTCGCGGAAATACTCTACGCCGGCTACCAGGTTGGGGGTTTTGCGCAGGGCTCCTTTGCGGTATTCGATTTTCGCCCGTGCCCCCATAGAGCGGTCCTGCTCGCGTAGGATATTGAAAGGGCGCGACTCGTAGTTGCTGCGCACGACGGAGAAGAGGCTCAGGGTGGAAGAGAGGGTTTTTCCTCCCGCCCCTTTCCACCAGTCTATCTGGTGGGAAATCCCGCTCATGAGCCGTTCGTAGTCTTCGAAGCCTTTCACGGCTGCCCAGTTGGCGGCGGCGCGCCGGGGATCCTGCTCGTAGTCGCTCCGGTTGATGGAGCTGGGTATTTCTGCGCGGGAATCGGTATAGTTCAGTATGGCGCTAAGCCGGTGGTTTTTTCCGGCGGCAAGGCGCCCTAACACGTTGAGGGAACGGCGCTGTAGTTGGTTGTTGGCGCGGTAGCCGTCCGATTCGAGGTGGTTGTAGTTGAGCTGGAACTGCAAGGGGGTTTCGGGTTCTGTGAGGACGGCGCGCCACACCTGCCGGCGCGTGCCGTACGCGCCGAGCTGGTAGCGCGCTTCGGCAAAAGAGCGCGGCAGGTTCCCGGCCTCGGAAAAGGGGTGCAATACCAGCACACCCCCAAGGCCGGCCCCCAGGAAACTCGCGCTGGGCCCTTTCCAGATTTCGACCGACTGGATCAGGCTGAGGTCCAGGTCTTCCAGGGTAGTCTCGCCTACGCCATTGGTCAAGGGGATATCGTCGAGGTAGGCGCGTATTTTGGCGGTGCCGAAGGGCGAACGGGCGCCGATGCCCCGGATGGAGATGCGGTTGGTACTCAGGGAACCGCTCTGCATGAACACGCCCGGTACCCGGTTCAGGGCATCGGTGAGGATTAGGCCCTGGTCGCGGTCGAGCTCCCGGGCGCCTAATAACTGAACGGCGGCCGGCTCCCGCAGGGGGTGTACGGGTGCGCGCGCTTCTATGCTCACTTCCTGTAGCAACTGCGCCTCCGGGTTGAGGTAGAGGACGAAGAATCGCTCGTCCCCTTCCAGTTCTTGTCGGTGTTCGGCGAAGCCAAGGGCGGAAACCGTGAAGTACAATGCCTCTGACTCCAGGGCAAAACGCCCCAGCGAGTCAGCCGTCGTCGCGGATGTACCGCTTTGGATATGGGCAAAGGGCACGGGCTGTCCCAATGGCGCGGATAATACCCGGCCGGAAAACCGGTGCTGCGCCTGTATCTGTAAAAAGGAAGCACAAAAAATCAGGAAAAAACCTGTATTTTTGGAAAAAAAGAGCATATTTGATACTTTGTGTCAGCGTTAACGAGTGCTTTCTCAAAACATGCAGGAATGACAAAAGATTCTAAAGGGGACAACCTGGGCAAACATACGGATAGACGTCAGTTCAAAACGAGTATCCACTGCTCGAACTGTGTGCGCACGGCGAGCGGGTTCATAGACGAAGTCCCGGGTATCTCGCATTGGGAGGTGGATACCAGCCATCCGGACAAAATCCTCACCGTGGAAGGGGAGTTTCTCGATATCACGGCTATCATTGAGGCAGTAGAAGAGGCTGGCTTCGAGATTGCACCGATAAATCAGGATTAGCCAGTCCTTCCGTTCCTCAAGCGTAGAGCGGAAAGCGCTCCATGAAGGCATTGACCTGTGTGCGCACTGCGGCGAGGCGTTCTTCATTGCCGGGGTCTGACAAGACTTCATCTACCCACTCTACTACCTGAAGGGCCTCTGCTTCGCCAAACCCGCGCGTCGTTATGGCTGCTGTGCCAATCCGTATGCCCGACGTGATCATAGGCGACTGGGTATCGAAGGGCACCATGTTTTTGTTGACGGTGATATCTGCTTTCCCCAAGGCTTCTTCAGCCGTTTTTCCATTCAAATTTTTTGAACGCAAATCAATGAGCATGAGGTGATTGTCTGTCCCTCCGGAAATGACGCGGTATCCTTTTTGGATAAAGGACTGCGCCATGGCCTGTGCATTGAGCGCTACCTGCCGGGCGTAGGTCTTAAATTCCGGTTCGAGGGCCTCCTGGAAAGCGACGGCTTTGGCCGCGATGACGTGTTCGAGGGGGCCGCCCTGCATACCGGGGAACACAGCGCTGTTGAGTATTTGAGCCATTTTGATGGGAAGGCCGTTCTTTTGCGTCCGTCCCCAGGGGTTGTCGAAGTTTTTCCCCATCATGATGATGCCGCCACGGGGGCCGCGCAGCGTCTTATGGGTCGTTGAGGTGATGAGGTGGCAGTGCTCCATGGGGTCGTTGAGGATGCCGGCGGCGATGAGCCCGGCGGGATGTGCGATATCGGCGAGGAGTAAGGCGCCCGTTTCGTCGGCGATTTCCCGGAAGCGCTGGTAGTCCCAGTCCCGAGCATACGCTGAAGCCCCGCAGATGATGAGTTTGGGCTTGACTTCCCGGGCGCGGGCGGCTACTTTGTCCATGTCAATCAGGCCGCTATCCTCTTCCACGCCGTAGAAATGGGGGCGGAACATTTTGCCCGAAAAGTTTACAGGAGAGCCATGCGACAGGTGCCCTCCGTGTGCCAGGTCGAAGCCGAGGATAGGGTCTCCGGCTTCCAGTACGGCCAGGAAAACGGCTGCGTTGGCCTGGGCACCGGAGTGCGGCTGTACGTTGGCGTACGCTGCCCCGAAGAGCGTTTTGAGCCGGTCAATGGCCAATTGCTCTACTTCGTCTACTACCTCGCAGCCGCCGTAGTAGCGCTTGCCGGGGTAGCCCTCTGCATATTTATTGGTAAGGCAACTGCCCATGGCGTCGAGGACGGCCTGGCTCGTGAAGTTTTCGGAGGCGATGAGCTCAATACCCCTGCGCTGGCGATCCAGTTCTTTTTGGATGAGGCTGAAAAGTACCTTGTCTTTGTGCATAGTTGCTTGTTTTTGGCGGCGACTGCGCAAAAGTACGACACACTTTTTAAAGCGCCCTACTGCCGTATACCGAAAACCAAATCTTTTCGTAGTTTTGACCGGGGGTTTTGTAACCGGCTTGTTGCAAGTCGTTGCCCCTGCTAAGAAAGGCATACCGCATGAAAATCTCCATAGATACCATCAAGCAGCCCATCGGAGAGGAACTGGAACAGTTTGAAGCGCATTTCCGCCAGGCCATGCGAAGTCCTGTGCCCTTGTTGGACAAGATCACGTACTACATCGTACGGCGCAAAGGGAAGCAGGTGAGGCCTATGTTCGTTTTTCTGTGTGCCAAAATTTGCGGTGGGATTAGCCCGTCTACCTTCACCGCAGCCTCGCTGGTGGAGCTTCTCCACACGGCAACCCTAGTCCACGACGACGTTGTGGACGATTCTTTTGAGCGCAGGGGCTTTTTTTCGGTCAATGCCCTTTGGAAAAATAAGATTGCGGTATTGGTCGGGGATTATCTCCTGTCGCAAGGTATGTTGCTAGCCTTGAAAAACAAGGAATACCGCGTCCTAGAAATCGTCTCCGACGCGGTCAAGGCGATGAGCGAGGGCGAATTGCTCCAGATTGAAAAAGCCCGCCGCCTGGATATCGAAGAAGAGGTCTATTTCGAGATTATCCGCCAGAAAACGGCTTCCCTCATCGGCTCCGCATGCAGTGCCGGGGCAGCCTCGGCGGTGAAAGACGAAGCAATGATCGAAAAAGTGCGCCTCTTTGGGGAAAAAATCGGCATCGCCTTTCAGATACGGGATGATCTTTTTGACCTGGGATACGATGATGTGGGCAAACCACTGGGCATAGACATAAAGGAAAAGAAGTTGACCCTGCCCGTCATTTTTGCCCTCAGAAAAGCAGAGCGCAAGGTCCGCAACGAGATGATCAACAATATCCGCCGCTACCACGACCAGCCGGAAAAAGTGCGCCAGGTCATCGAGTTTGTACGGAACAGCGGGGGGCTGGAGTATGCCCGCGACAAGATGTACGCGTACCGGCAAGAAGCGCTGGCTATCTTGTTCAGCTTCCCGGAGTCGCCTGCCCGCCAATCGCTTGCCGATTTGATTGCGTATGTGACGGAGCGGGACAAATAAGGACGCAGGTCAGCGCTTGCTGTCCGTATCCCTGGGAGAGGAGGGATGGCCCGGCGGGTTCAGAGGTTCGACTAACACCGTGTGTTCGTCAATTACGCCTACTACCCGAACGTATATCCCCGTTTCCAGAGGAGCGCCTCCTGTGACGGCTTCCCAGTCGTAAGGGGCTTCGCGCAAACTCAGGTGTACCCGCCCCCGGCCAATCTGGTGCGGGGGTATGCGCTGCCGCACTTCCCCCACGCTGCGTACCAGGGCTTCGGGCTTGAGGCCTTTTCTTCGCATCTTTTTTCTCTGGAAAGCGAGCAACAAGCGGGGGGTCAGGGCAATGGCGGCCGAACTGGGCAGTGCCCAAAGCAAGACCGCTAGGAAGCTGTCCAGCCAAAGGCTTGCAAGGATGCCCGTCCACCCCAGGAATGCAAAGAAAACCAGTACCGAGAGTGGATCCGTCCACTTTTTTGGCCATCCTTCCGGACGCCCGCCCGTCCCCAGGAGCAGAAGGAGCAATACGAGGAGTATCGTCGCCACAATGGCAGCTACCCACCAAGCATTTTCAACGCCCGGATATTGCTCTATCGGATTCTGAAAGAATAAACTCAGCATGCTGTTCAGTTCGCAGGAAACCCAGGAGGAAGAACCCCGTGATCTCGTGACTAGGCTGGCTGCAAGGGGAACGATCGGGGGGCGATACGTTCTTTTTGCGTTGCAACAAGTCCATTGGCCAAAAGTAAAATTTTACCGCTAATGTTGTACCAGGTATAGACAAAATCCATTCCTGCATAGACGGGGGCCTCTGGGAGTACATTAGACTTGTTGCGAGGGGAGCAACAAGTCTGTTTTTAAGGATAGACAAAAACTTTTTCACTCCTTCCTTACAAAATACGAAAAGTATTACTAATTTTGCGCTCCAATTGTTTAATAATCGAAGCAACCAAGATTATGGCAAACCATAAATCTGCACAAAAGCGCATCCGCCAGACGGCCAAGCGTCGCCTTGCCAACCGCTACTACAAGAAGAGTGCACGTACCACTATCCAGAAATTCCGCGACCTGACGGAAAAGGGAGAAGCCGAGCAACTGCTGCCCAAGTTGGTAAGCATGATAGACAAGTTGGCCAAGAAAAACACGTGGCATCCCAATAAGGCTGCAAACCTCAAGAGCAGCCTCATGAAGCACGTCAGCGCCTTGGCCTAAGCCCTCAAGTCTTCTTCTCGCTGGATTTGGCCGGCTAAAAGCAGAAAGTAGGACAGATTTCGTCTGTTTCCTCTACTTTCTGCTTTTTTAATGGTGCAAATTCGTATTTTCCGCCCTGGTAGAGCCTGCTATTGGGACGCCCTCCTTTCTATGAAGGACATCATCGAGTACTACCGGGACATCGTCCTCGAAATCGCCACGCCCTACAGCACGGGTACGGGTTTTTGCCTCCACAAGGCCGGCATCGCCGTCACGAACGAACACGTGGTGCGCGGCAACCGGGAGGTGGTCATACACAGCGACCGCATAGGGAAGCAGTTAGCGCGGGTTTTGTTTACCGACATGCGCTACGACATCGCTTTTCTGGAACTCCCTGCGCAACCCTCGTTGCCGGACGCCCATTTGGCAGAGGGGAATGGGCTGCGGGAGGGAGATCCTGTAATCGCTATTGGGCATCCTTTTGGGCTCAAGTTCACGGCTACACAGGGCATTGTATCGAATATGCGGCACGAAATGAACGACGTGCTGTACATCCAGCACGACGCCGCACTCAACCCGGGCAACAGCGGCGGGCCTTTGGTGAACCTAAAGGGGGAGATCGCAGGGATCAACACCTTTATCTTGCGCGATGGCAATAGCCTGGGGTTTTCCCTGCCCGCCTCGGAGTTGCAAAAAGCAATTGCCGATTTCGAAGCGTCCGGCAGACAGGTCGGCACGCGTTGCTATGCCTGTAGCAACGTAGTGACCGCCGACCATGTGGAGGGCACCTACTGTCCTTTTTGCGGAGCCCAGGTCGAGCTTCCCGACCGGGCAGAGTTATACGAGCCGCTGGGAGTCGCCAAAACCATTGAGGAAATGTTGCGCCAAAGCGGCCACGAGGTAGCCCTTTCCCGCAGGGGCCCTAACGCCTGGGAAATCCAGCAGGGCAGTGCGAGCATCCAAATCTGCTATTACGAGCAAAACGGGCTGATCTCCGGGGATGCGTACCTATGTACCCTGCCCAAGACCAATATCAAACCGCTCTACGAGTTCCTGCTCCGCCAAAACTACGAGATGGAGAGCCTATCGTTCAGCATCAGCGACCAGGACATCATTTTGTCCCTGATGATCTTCGACCGCTACCTCAACGTGGAATCGGGCCTGTACTTGTTCAAATACCTCTTTGAAAAAGCGGACTACTACGACAACCTGCTCGTGGAACAGTACGGGGCCATCTGGAAACTGGACGAAAAAGGAAAGCCGCAGGGCACAGACTGACAATATTCCCTGAAAGCGGGCGTTCTGCAAAGGATATTACACCCATTACAAGGGAAACCATCGAAGGGCCCAAACGTGTTTTTTTCTGCCAAAAGTCGTACCTCGTGCGTGCATGCCCCTGTGGGCAACAGCCTTTAACGCAGTAGGTACCCCTTTTGTCAATGACTTTTACTATCATTGCGTCTGGAAAAACGGTTTCATCCATTTTTAAAAAAGATCTTACCTTGTTTGCAATGCTCAAGTGTATGAAAAAATCCCAAATGCTGCTTGGTGTGCTGTGTGTTTTACTGGCCCAGGGCCTGCGGGCGCAGGACATCCATTTCTCCCAGTTTTACATGTCGCCCCTGAACTTGAACCCCGCCATGACCGGGGTCATGAACTGCAACACGCGCATGGTGGCCAACTACCGCAACCAATGGGCCAGTATCCTGCGCTCCAATGCGTTCCGCACGTATTCTGTATCGTACGACCAGCGCATCCCTTCCGGGCGCTATGACTTCTTTGGGGTCGGGGGCACGTTTTGGGGCGACCGGGCCGGGGAAGCGAACTTCTCTACCATGACGGGAAAAGTATCCCTGTCGTACAGTAAGCGCATGGGAGGCTACCGGAAAAAAGCCAACTACCTGGTCGTAGGAGCGGAAGGGGGCGCGGCACAGCGCAGCATTGACTTCCTCAACCTGCGCTGGGGCACCCAGCACGACGGCCAGGGCGGGTTCGACCCTACCCTCGACCCCCAGGAAGGGCGTTTCGACCGCGATAACTTCATCTTCGCCGATATGGCTGCCGGCCTGCTTTGGTTTATGGTGATGGACGACAATACCAACTTTTATGTAGGCGGGGCTTTCCACCACCTCACCCGTGCCAACTTATCGTTTGACAGCGAAAGCGAAGACCTCATCTTCAGCCGTATCACGGCCCATGCCGGTGGGGAATTTCCCATCAACAACACCGTGGGGCTACTCCCCGGCGTCATCCTCATGCGGCAGGGGCCACTCATGCAGGTGAACGCAGGCACCAGCCTCCGATTCAGCCTCGGGCAGGGGGCCGATGCCGGCCAAGCGTTTCAGGTGGGGCTTTGGAGCCGCATCGCCAATAAATTGGACACAGGGGTGCTGCAGGATGCGCTCATCGTGTCCACCCGCTTTGATTTCAACAATTTCAGCCTTGGGTTCAGCTATGACGTGAACATGTCGCAACTCAAACCGGCTACGAATTCGCAGGGCTCTTTTGAGTTCGGCTTGGTGTATAAAGTATGCGGGAAAGTGAGCCGCGGCATCTATTGCCCCGACTTCTAAACCCGGAAAAATAGGGCGTAAGCCATCTTTTCATAGGTCATGTAATCGTTAATACTATGTTCGGCAGTTCGAAAAATGACGCGGCCAAGGCCGCTGCAGCCGCAAATACCCCTAATACGGGCAATTCCTTCAATAGCCTGGTCAATGGGACCCACATCGAGGGAAATGTGCACTCAGAAAAAGACATCCGCGTAGATGGCCGGATAAAAGGCAACTTGCACTGCGACGCCAAAGTGGTCATAGGCCCCACCGGTGCTGTCGAAGGGGAAATCCGTTGCGTCAATGCCGTCATCGAAGGGAGCTTTCAGGGTAAACTCTACGTCCAGGAGTTGCTCAATATCCGAGAAACCGCTGATATCCGCGGGGATGTCCATACGGGAAAACTCATCGTACAGTCGGGGGCCGTGTTCAATGTGAAGTGTTCCATGGGTCAGGAAGGGACGGAAAAACCGGTCAAAGCCAGTGCTCCTGCCCATGCCCAGTCTGAATAAACGAGTGGAAGAGGATCCGAAGCGGGCCGTTTCCCGCCTGCGCGATGTGGCCAAATACTCCGGACTGGCTTTCCAAATCGGTTTCATCATCTTGATAGGGGCCTGGGTGGGAAAAAAGCTGGATGCCTATTTCGATACCGACCAACCTATTTTTACGTTGGTTTGCTCTCTGTGCGCGGTGTTCGCCGCCTTATACGTTTCTTTGAAGGACTTTATCGTTAAAAAGCCGCCCCGCTAAGGTCTGGGCGTGGTATTTTTGCCCATGGAGAGCCGCCGATTTTTGTTACAATTGTTGATTGCTGCTGTCGTCTGTGCCTTGGGCATAGGGCTTCTGTACCGCTTCCCGGCCATGGCGTCCGGGATTGCCCTCGCCTGGCAGTCGTTGGGCTTTTTCGTAGTCTTTAGCCTATTGATGTACGCAAGTGCACGGCGCATCGCCAAGAGCGAAAAAAAAGAGCGCTACATCAGCCTCGTCTTAGGGTTCAGCGGCTTGAAAATGTTGTGTTCCTTCCTGCTCATCGCGGTATATGCCAAGACTGCGGAACCAGATTCCCGTTTGTTTGCCCTGCCCTTTTTTGGGATTTACCTCGTTTTTACGATATTTGAGTCTGCTTTCATGATCCGCATCGGAAAACGCTGAGTTTTGCCAAAAAAAATGCCGTATGCAGCCCGAACACGAGTTTTTTGAGGTTTCCGTCAACGGTGGCCAACCTTTGTCCCTCGATGGGGACACTTTGGACTTCATGCCCATCGGCCCCGACTCCTTCCATATCCTCATGGGGGGCCAGCGCTTTCAAGCTATGCTACTGGATGCCGATTACACAGCCAAGCGGTTCCGCATCCGGGTAAACGGGAGTGTGTATGAGGTCAAAATAGCCGACCGATACGACCAGCTCGTCGAAAAACTCGGCCTGAGCCGCCACGTCTCCACCAAAGTCAAGGATATCAAAGCACCTATGCCTGGCATGGTACTGGAAATCCATGCAGTTGAGGGGGAGCGGGTAGAAAAAGGCCAGGCCCTGCTCATCCTGGAGGCTATGAAAATGGAAAATGCCATCAAATCGCCCGGTGAAGGTATCGTGAAACGCATCTGCGTCCAAAAAGGGCAGGCAGTGGACAAAAACCAGTTGCTGCTCGAAATAGACTGATACTATCGCCAACTTTCCGTACATGCCGTTTACTCATCTCATCTCCGTAGCTGCCCTGCAAGCACACCTGCACCACCCCGACTGGGTGATCGTGGATTGTCGTTTTTCCCTCGCCGATACCGAAGCGGGCCGACGCGCCTATCAGTCGGGCCATATTCCGGGTGCGTGGTATGCGCATCTCGACGAAGACTTATCGGGGCTTGTCGTCAAAGGCAAGACGGGCCGGCATCCGCTCCCCGGCCCGGCGTCCTTGCAAGCGCGCTTTTCCGCTTGGGGCATAGGTGCCCATACGCAGGTAGTCGCTTATGACGATCTGGGCGGTGCCATGGCTGCTCGCCTATGGTGGTTGTTGCGCTGGTTAGGGCATGAAGCCGTGGCCGTGCTCAACGGAGGGTTTCCTGCGTGGCTTTCTGAGACGGGCGAGCGCAGTACGGCTTTACCCACGGCGCGGGAGGGAGGGTTCACCCCTCGCCTAAACCCGGATATGGCGAGGGACAGCCACTTCGTCGAGCAACACCTGCAAGATCCTGCCTTTCTCCTCGTAGATTCCCGTGCCCCGGAGCGCTATCGCGGCGAGGTAGAGCCGATAGACCCTGTCGCGGGGCATATTCCCGGTGCGGTAAACCTCTTTCACGCAACGAATATCGGCCCGGATGGTCTCTTTTTGCCAGAAGAAGTACTCCGACAAAAATTCGAGGTGCTGCTGCAGGGGCGCGAGGCAGCACAAACCGTCTTTTATTGCGGTTCCGGCGTGACGGCAGCGCATAACCTGTTGGCGATGGAGGTAGCGGGCATCGAGGGAGCCAGTATCTATCCAGGTTCCTGGAGCGAATGGATTGCAGACCCTTCCCGCCCCGTAGCACGCGGTGAAATCAAGTCTTAGAAGAACGAGTCAAATTTCGTAGCTTTGCGCGCGATTCTGTTCGCTCAAAACAACAGCCATGCGCGTAACCGACTACTTTGAAAAAGCTTCCGGCCAGACGCTTATTTCGTTTGAAATCCTCCCTCCCTTGAAAGGGGGTAATATGGAAGATATTTTTGAGACCCTGGATCCCTTGATGGAGTTCAAGCCGCCGTTCATTGACGTGACGTACCACCGCGAGGAGTATGTCTATGTGAAGCGCGAAAGTGGGTACTACGAAAAAACGGCTATTCGCAAGCGTCCGGGCACGGTGGGGATTTGTGCCTCCATCATGCACCGCTACGGGGTGGATGCTGTTCCCCATCTCATTTGTGGTGGGTTCACCCGGGAGGATACTGAAAACGCCCTGATTGACCTCAATTTCCTGCATATCCACAACGTACTCGCCCTGCGGGGCGATGGGCAACAGTTTGAGGCCCGCTTCGTACCGGAACCGGGCGGCCATGAATACGCGCTGGATTTGGTAAAGCAAATCTCCGATATGAACCAGGGGAAGTACCTGGACCTGAACATAGAAAACGGGCAAAAAACGAACTTCTGCATCGGTATCGCCGGCTATCCGGAAAAGCATTTCGAATCGCCTAATCTCGACATGGACCTTTCGTACACCAAGGCCAAAGTAGACGCCGGGGCGGATTACATCGTGACCCAGATGTTTTTTGACAACCGGCATTACTTCGAGTACGTGCGCAAATGCCGGGAGGCAGGGATTACCGTGCCCATTGTACCGGGGCTGAAGCCGCTGACCAAACTCTATCAGCTCAGTGCTATCCCCCGCCATTTTTTTATAGACCTGCCCGCTGATCTCGTCAAGGAAATCCTGGATGCCAAGACGCCTCAGGCCCGCAAAGAAGCGGGTATAGCCTGGTGCATCGCCCAGTCAAAAGAACTGAAAGCGGCCGGGGTGCCCTGTCTGCACTACTACACGATGGGGGACGGCGACACGGTGCACAAAATCGCCGAAGCGGTCTATTAGGCTTGTTGCGAGGGGGGTTACTCGGCGACGCGCACTAATTCCGCGCTGTTCAGGATGTACATCAGGCGGTTTACATCGGAGTCGTTCAACTCCAGTTTGCCGCGTATGATGATTGCTTCTGCCGTATATTTTATGGGTTCTTTCGAAAAGACCTCCATGACCGTTTCCGGGCCGGCACCGCCGCAGAAGAAGCACATGCTGTAGGGGAAAGCAGAGAAGACGAACTCTTTTTGGTTTTTATAGCCTTCGACGGGGATGATATAGCCTTTTATTTCGACCATTTTGCCGTTCAGGGCGCGGACTTCGTCCGCAAAAACGGGCACATCCACTTTGAAGCCCAGCATTTCGTCGTATTGTTTCTTGAACGTCACCTTGCCCAGGGTGGTCCACAGGTTTTTGGACTGTGCGCTGAGCTGCGCGGGGGCGGCTAAGATTCCGGCGAAGAGCAGGAGGAGGCTAATTCTTTTCCACATAATTATTTCGGATTAGACAAGTACTTTATAGAGAACGAAAAAGTCATTGCTTTGGTTTCCTGAGAGGTTTTGCGGGCAGTTGGAGGATGGTATCGAGGTCTGTGGGGGAAACCGTGAGCATGCCGTTTTTGGTGAGGCGCGGCGTGAGGGTTTTCCAGTTGGCATCCTTTTTGAAGACGGTCTGGAACAGCGGTAGGGCTTCTGAGAGCTTGCCGGAGTTGGCTAATGCGATGGCGTGCCAGTATTTCATTTCGAGGTTATCGGGGAAGAGGGCTTCGGCGGCGCCGTAGGCTTCCATAGCTTTTTGCATATCGCCTTTTTCCACGGCCAGGTCGCCGGCGTTCATAAAGCCATACGCCTGGTGTACCGCCAGGAGCCGGCGTAGTTCGACCAGAGGGGCGGGGTGGTCGTCAATGCGCAGGTCCACTTTGCGGTCCACCCAGGGCTGGCCGGTAGGTTGGGCCGAGACGACGAGCAGGGCGGCCGATTGTTTGCCCCGGATATCGCCTCCTTGTGCTTCGGCGGCCTCCAGGGTACGGAGCAGGCGTTCGGCGAGGGGCAGTCCCTTGCTTTGGCGGAAGGCTTGGGCCATCGCCGGCCATACGGTCTCGCTTCCCATCAGGTTAGCTTGCACGGAAAACCCTTCCCCTTCGATATGTCCGGCTGCTTCTATGCACTTAGCACCGGTATAGGCCGATACACCGCCTTTTGCATCGAGCAAGGCTAGCTGGCGGAAATCGCGGCCTTCATCGCTGGCAATGAGGTGGGCCAGCGCTTCGGGGGCAGACATACCTTTTCGCATCAGCGCCAGGCCATCCTGCCCGAGCGCAGGGTTGACGAACGACTGGGTAGCCACCGTGCCCACGCCTGCTTCACCCCATATTACGATGGTGCCCGTAGCGAACCAGTGCGATTGTACGGCTACGCCCATATCCCCGGTTTCGGGGTCTATGGCGACGATGGAGTAGGTATGGGCAAGGGGTTCCTTCCCATAAGGGCGCTGCGCGGAGGCAGAAGCAATGCAGAGGAAAGCAAGGAGTGAAACGGCATATCGCATAATCAGATAACGTTTAGCCTTGTGAGAGGGTCGTGTGTATGTCGGTGCGGCTCGCCTGCACAGCGGGGATAACGGCTGCCAACAAGCCGACACCCAGGGCGCCCAGGGCGAGGTAGCCCTCCTCCCTCAGAAACAAAGCACCGGAGAACGAATAGCGATAGGCATCTTGCATATAGCCCGCCAACACCTGCATGCCGCTGTGGCTGAGGGCGATACCGGCTATATAACCAAACCCTGCTATCAGAACACCTTCCAGGACAATCATGGCGAACAGTTTGGAAGGGGGGGCGCCCAGGGAACGCATGAGGGCCAGTTCGTAACGCCGCTCCTTGAGAGAGGCGTAGAGGGAGATAAAAATGCTGAGCCCGGAGACAGCGATGATGATGAACGCCAGCCAGCGCAGGGCGTCTGCCCCTACGCCGAGTAGGCTGTACAAGCGCGTGATTTCGATGGCCGGCGTCGCGGCCTGTAGGTTCGTATTTTCGTTGATGCCCCGCTGCATATTGAGCGTCTGGATATTGCGCCCTTTGAACTGGAGCAGGACCGTGGTGATGGACTCCTCGGGGTAGTCGGTCAGGGGGCGGGAGATATCGTCGTGTGCGTCGTGTGCTTCCTCGGCACCGTGTGCGTGTACCGCCCAAACGGACTGGGTAGCGGTGAGGATGAGCTGGTCGGCTACGGAGCCGGTGGGCTGCAGGATACCACAGACGCGGAAAGCGCCGGCATCGCGGTGTTCCATATCCACGTCTTCTGCCAGTCCGTGGGAGCTGTAAAAGGAATCGCCCGGGCTGAGTTTCAGGGCATGGGCTACGGTGGCGCCTACGACCACCTCCAGCGGTTTTTGAAATATCCTTCCTTGCGCGATACCGGCCTGGTACAGCTCCAGGAAAGCGGGCGTGGTACCGACGATGCGGTAGGCGCGATAGCTATCGCCCAGGGACAGGGGCACGGCCCTTTGTATGAACGGGTGCCGCGGGTTGAGGAAAGGGCGTACTTCCTGGATAGGGATATTGCCGGTGGGGGCATCTATGTGGTACATACCCGATAGGATGAGCTGGAGCGGGCTGCCTTTAGCACCGATGACCAGGTCTATGCCGGCCAGGTTTTTTTCAAATTTATCTTCCAGTTGCCGGTTGACCAGGAGCAGGAGGGAGACCAGGCCGACGCCCAGGGCGAAGAGGGCCAAGCTGAGCGCAAGCGACAGCGGTTTGTGCCATAAATTTTTCCAACTGAGCGAAAGCAGGTTCATGCGCTGTGGTTCGGTTGCAGGGAGATTTGATTTGGAAAGCGGCTTTTGAGGCGGTTGTCGTGGGTGACGATGAGCAGGGTGGCGCGGGCGGCGGAAGCCTGTTCTTCGAGTAAGTCGGCTACTTCGCTGGCGTTGTGGTCATCGAGGGCGGAACTGGGCTCGTCGGCCAGGATGAGTAAGGGGCGGTTGACGAGGGCGCGGGCGATGGCGGCGCGCTGTTGTTCGCCTGCGCTCAGTTGGGCTGGCTTGGAGCGGCGCTTATGCGCGATACCGAGGCGCTCGGTCAGTTCGTCTATCCGGTTTCGATCGGGGGCATTGCCGGCGAGGGTTTGTGCCAACACCAGGTTTTCTTCCACGCTAAGGGCGCGGATGAAGTGCGGTTTTTGAAAAACGATGCCGATGTGCTGGCCGCGGAAGCGGTCCAATGCCCTGCCGTGGAGGGTTTCCATAGCTACATCGCCTAATTGGATATGGCCGGCGGAGGGGGAGAGCAGTCCCCCAATCAAGTGCAGGAGCGTCGTTTTGCCGCTGCCCGATTGGCCTAACATCAACCAATGTTCCCCCTGTCCCAGCCGGATATCGGGGAAGCGCAGCGGTTGTCCGCCGCTGTACGCATATTGTAGTTGGCTCGTGTATAACATGGTGCGAAGATACGACAGGATTGCGGGATTTTAAGGATGGGGAAAGCTTTTTTGCGTATTGGGGAGCCCCTCTCGCAGCCTGTTCAAGGTAAGGTATATGGGTTGATAATATATTAGACTTGTTGCGAGGGGGATCATCAAGGGGTCAAAAAGGCCCTTTTTTTCCCACACTGTGCCTTTTTTCGGTCATATAGCCCAGCTATACTCCCTCAAAAAGCCTTCGTGTGGATAAAAAAATGACTCTTTTTTCCTACCTTGCTGACCCCTCGCAACAAGTCTATTTTTCAAAAACACATACAAGCCATGACT
>JBEGMH010000079.1:0-22207 GCA_041183125.1 Bacteroidota bacterium
TGGAAAAGACCATCCAGGAAGTGGCCAAAGAAAACGGGTTCACCCTGGTGTTTGATACCGGTACGTTCAACGCCATCCTGCATGCCCGGGACACCGACGACCTCATGCCCCTGGTGAAGAAAAAACTGGGCATCCTGTAAGCGCCCTGGACGCCCCGCAGCGAAGGGAAAAATCCAAGATAAGACGGGGGCTTCGAAAGGGGTTCATCGCTCCCGCCTGGAGAAGAAAATGACGAAATAGGGCTTTTTTCATGATTTTGCGAAACAAAATCATGAAAAAAGCCCTATTTCGAAATATTTTTTGGTAGCGTCCGGCGCGAAAAAGGCTTTTTCACCCCCTTGCCGACTCCTTGCGACAAGTCTAGGCCAAACGCCTAAAAGCAGTACTCATTTTCCCGGATCAATTCAGCAGCAACGCGGCGGCGCAGTGCTTTGACATTGCGGACGGGATACTTTGAGAAGCGCTTCAGGCCCATGAGGAAGGTACGCAGCAGATCCCCCTCTGCAAAAGAGGCCAGGGCGTCGGTAGCGTGTTGCTGGATACGCTGGCTGGCATCATGGAAGTGCGTGTGCAGGATTGCCTCCAGTACGTCCTCTTTCGGGCCGATTTGGCGGGAACTGCACTTTTCGACGCGCAGCAACAGGGATTCTGCCACGAAGATTTCGAGGAGGATATCTGCCAGGTTCATGAGGATCTCCTGTTCGTCTTTTAGGTTGAGCTTGCCGTCCATCTGCATTTTGGCGGCGGCTCCGGCGCACATCAGGCCTATTTTTTTGAAGTCTTCAATGGCTTTGTGTTCTTCGCCGAAGGTCCCGCTGACTGCCTCCATGGAAGGCATAGACGCCAGTTCTTTCTGCACGGCCCATGCCGGGCCTACGATATCCAGTTCCCCTTTCAGGGCGCGCTTGAAGAGCATGTCCACGGAGAGCAAGCGGTTGATTTCGTTGGTGCCTTCAAAGATGCGGTTGATCCGGGCATCGCGATAGGCGCGGGCGGCCGGCGCTTCTTCCGAGTAGCCCATTCCCCCGTAAATCTGTACCATTTCATCCACGACATAATCCAGTACTTCAGAACCGGCGACCTTCAGGATGGCACATTCTATGGCGTATTCCTCGGCGGCTATTTGCTTGGCCGTAGCGTAGTCGGAACCGGCAGCCTGGGCTTCTTTCTGTTTCACTTCCAGCAGGTTAGAGGTCCGGTATATCGCGCTCTCCACAGCGTAGAGCCGGATGGCCTGCTCGGCCAGTTTGTACTGGATGGCCCCAAAAGAGGAGATAGGCTGTTTGAACTGCACGCGCTCGTTGGCGTACTGGATGGAGAAGGTAGAACACTTTTTAGCTCCCCCCAGCACCCCTGCAGCCAGTTTGAAGCGCCCGACGTTCAGGATATTGAAGGCGATGAGATGCCCTTTGCCGATTTCCCCGAGGACATTCCCTGAGGGGATGTGTACATTTTCGAAAAACATCTGCCGGGTAGAGGACCCTTTGATGCCCAGTTTGTTTTCCTCGGCGCCGAAGCTCAAGCCCGGCGTGTTGCGCTCTACGATGAAGCCCGTGAATTTTTCCCCTCCAATTTTTGCAAAAACGATGAATAAATCTGCAAAGCCGGAGTTGGTGATCCACATTTTTTGTCCGTTGAGCACGTACTGGGTACCATCGGCGCTCAAGTCGGCCCGCGTTTTGGCGGCTAACGCATCCGAGCCGGAGCCCGGTTCCGTCAGGCAGTAGGAAGCCTTCAACTCCCCTGAGATCAGGCCGGGCAGGTACTTTTCTTTTTGCTGCTCGGTGCCGTAATAGAGGATGGGCAA
This sequence comes from Bacteroidota bacterium, assembly GCA_041183125.1. Lineage (GTDB taxonomy): Bacteria > Bacteroidota > Bacteroidia > Chitinophagales > Saprospiraceae > JADJPL01. The sequence continues at coordinate 1,808 of JBEGMH010000079.1, forward strand.
CATACCGATGCCCGTATGGGCGGCGAAGGACACCGAGAACGGCCCGGAACCGCCAAACTCTTCGGAGATGAAGGTATTGGAGTTGTTGTCGAGGGCCATGCCCCCGTATTGTTCCGGCATGTGGGCGCCGAGCAGGCCCAGTTCGGCGGCTTTTTGCAGGAGGCCCGGGGTCAGGCCGGGTTCTTGTTTTTCGATACGGTCCAGCACAGGGAGCACTTCGCTTTGCACGAAGCCCCTGACGGTTTCGCGTATCATCTGCTGTTCCTCTGTCGTTTCCTCCGGCACAAAGATATCCTCCGGCTGGGATTTGCGGATCAGGAACTCGCCCCCGCCGAGCGCTGTTGAAATCATAGTGGCTGCTTCCATGGCTGTGGTAAATATGGCGTGAACAATTAGCGAATTTTCGCTACAAACTTACTACATATTCGCGTTCATGTAAATAGGTAGTATAAAAATTTGCGAAAATTCGCTAATTGTTTACGCTATCCTTTACTAGACTTGTTGCGAGGGGGATCATCAAGGGGTCAAAAAGGCCCTTTTTTTCCATACTGTACCTTTTTTCGGTCCTCTAAGCCCGTTAGACTCCCTCAAAAAGCCTTCGTGTGGACAAAAAATGACTCTTTTTTCCCACCTCGCCGACCCCTCGCAACGAGTCTACTCTTTAACCGCCTGCACCTGATAGACCAAATAAGGGGTATCGCCCTGCCAGGGCATAACTTTGAGTTTTTGCTTGTAGTACAGCTTCACCCGGCGGCCTTCGCTATCGGCGATTTGCGTATATACTTTGCGGTTGACGGCGGAAAAGTCCCAGGTTTTCACGGCCAGGTCGTTGCGGGTAGCCAGGTTGAGGGTGCCTTCAAAGGTTTTGAGCAACATTCCCTTTTTACTGATTTTCATGACGTACCCGATCCGGGTGCCTTCGCTGTAGGTGTAGTTGCACACCAACAAGTAGCCGCCGGCAGCGGCGAGCAGCAGGAGCAGCAGGTAGAGGGCCCAGCGCGTAGCGCGTTTTTTGAGGGTATTGGTACCGTTTGGCACGGCCTTTTCGATTTCGCTCATGAGGTGACGATTTAGGATGGAAGATGAGATTTGTTGCGAGTGGCCGTCGAGGGATCAAAAGGCCTTTTTTTCCATGCTGTACCTTTTTGCGGTCCTCTAAGCCCGTTAGACTCCCTCAAAAGGCTTCGTATGGACAAAAAATTACTCTTTTCTTTCTCCTCGCTGAGCACTCGCAACAAGTCTAATTCAAAAATACCGCTTTTACCTCAACGGGGCAGGTCTTTTTTTTTCTCCCAGGCCCAGGCGCTGCGCATGATATCCGCTATATCCCGTTTGGGCTTCCACCCGAGGTATTGGGCCGCTTTATCGAAATTGGCGTAGATCGCGACCACATCGCCCGGGCGTCGGGGGCCGATGCGGTAGTTGAGTTTTTTTTCGGTCGTTTCTTCAAAAGCGCGGATCGCCTCTAACACAGAGACGCCTTGCCCGATACCTAGGTTAAAGATTTCGCAGCGCGTGGGATTTCGCCCGGCGAGGAGGTATTCCATGGCTTTCGTATGTGCATTTGCCAGGTCCATCACATGGATATAGTCGCGGATATTGCTGCCGTCGCGGGTGGGGTAGTCTGCACCAAAAACGACCAGTTCTTGCCGTTTTCCGGCGGCGGTCTCTACGATGACCGGCACCAGGTTGTTGGCCAGGTTGCTGGGGTCTTCGCCGATGAGTGCGCTTTCGTGCGCCCCGGCAGGGTTGAAGTAACGCAGGAGGACGATATTGGCATTAGCTTTTACACGGGCGTAGTCCCGGAGGATATCCTCCCCCATTTGTTTGGTGCGCGCGTAGGGCGATTCCGCTTCCTGGCGGGGCGTTTCTTCTGTTACGGGCAGGGCGTCGGTGTTGCCGTACACGGAGCAGGAGGAGGAAAAAATGAGGTTTCCCACCCCGGCTTCTTCCATGACCTGAACGAGGTTGAGCAGTCCTTGCAGGTTATTGCGGTAATAGCGCAAGGGTTGTTCAACGGATTCCCCGACTGATTTGAGGGCGGCAAAATGGATTACCCCGCTGATATCCGGGTGTTCCCGGAAAACGAGGCGGAGCGCTTCCAGGTCGCACAGGTCGGTGGCGTAATTCGGCACCTGCTGGCCGGTGATGGCTGCCACGCCCAACAGGCTATCGGCATGGGCATTGCTGAGGTTATCCACCGAAACGACGGCAAAGCCCTGGTGGATCAAATCTACCAGGGTATGGCTGCCGATATAGCCACAGCCGCCGGTCACTAAAATTTTTGCCATATTTTTATACATTTGTACTGCAAATATGTAAAAAATGGACAAGAACGGCATATTAGTAGCAGTAAAAGCCCTGGCCAAAGCCGCTGGAGCCGCGATTCTGGACATTTACCAGAGCCGCGATTTCGGGGTAGTCCATAAGGACGATGCCTCGCCCCTGACTGCTGCCGACCAGGCGTCCAACCGCATCCTCTGCGATGGGTTAGCGGCGTTGGACCCCCCGTTTCCGATCATTTCCGAAGAAAATAAGGAAATCCCCTACGAAACCCGCAAGCAGTATGCCTACACCTGGTTGGTAGATCCCTTGGACGGCACCAAAGAATTCATCCAGCGCAACGGGGATTTCACCGTCAACATTGCCTTGCTCAAGGGCCAGGAGCTGGAAATGGGCGTGGTGTATATCCCGGCGCACGGGGAGCTCTACTGGGCATGGCGGGGCATGGGCGCTTTTTGGGAGCACGACGGGAAGGTACAGGCGCTGCACAGTGCCTCCCAGTTCCGGTTGTCGGACCCCCATTTGCGCGTGGTGTGCTCCCGTTCGCACATGAGCCCCGAGACGGAGACGTTCATCCGCAAACTTCGGGACCCCGAGCTCGTTTCCCGGGGCAGTGCCCTCAAATTCCTGTTGTTGGCCAGGGGGGAGGCGCACATCTACCCCCGCCTTGGGCCCACGATGGAGTGGGATACCGGCGCAGCCCAGGTAATCCTTGAAGAAGCCGGGGGACAGGTGGTAGAGGCCGACTCTTCGCTTCCCCTCCTCTACAACAAAGCAAACCTGCGCAACCCAAATTTCATTGCGTATGGGCGGCCGGTGCAGGTATTCGAGAGCTTTTCCTAAATCCATTTGCCCTGGGACCGGTATCACTTGTCATCATCACCTACCATGAGGAGCGCAACATCCGCCGCTGTATAGAAAGTGCGCGGGAAGTAGTGGACGAGATCCTCGTCGTGGACTCCCTTTCGTCCGACAAAACGGTGGAGATTGCCGCCGCCCTGGGCGCACGGATCATCGTACAACCCTTTTTGGGCTATATCGAGCAAAAGCGCTTTGCCATAGCGCAGGCGGGCCACTCCGTCATTTTATCCCTGGATGCCGACGAAGCGTTGTCGGACGAGCTGCGGGAATCCATCCGCGGCGCGAGACAACGGGGCGACAAAGACTGCTACTGGATGAACCGCCTCAGCAACATGGGGGGGCGCTGGATACGGCATGGAGGCTGGTATCCCGACCGCAAGTTGCGGCTTTTTGACCGGGAGCACTATGCGGTCGAAGGCATCAACCCCCACGACAAATTTGTACCCTTGGCCGGGGCGCGGGTCGGGCATCTCAAGGGCGACCTTTTGCACTATACCAACGAAGACCTGGCGGGACGCATCCAGACCATCAACCACTTCAGTACCCTGGCGGCCAAGGCTTTTCACGAGCGGGGAAAGAGAGGCGGATGGCTGCGCCTGTTGGGCAAGCCCGCTTTCCGCTTTATACAAGAATACCTGTTCAAACTCGGGTTTCTCGACGGGTTTTATGGGTGGGTCATTGCAAAGACCTCGGCGCAGTACGTCTTTCTGCGGGAGAGCAAACTCATGGAGCTCCAGCGCCGTACGGAGAGCCGTTTATAACCAAATACAAGATGATAGAGGGCAAGAAAATATATTTCGCATCCGATTTCCACCTCGGCGTGGATGCCCGGCTGAGCAGCCGGCAGCGCGAAGCACAGCTCCTGCGCTGGCTGGAGCACATTCGGGGGGATGCGGCGGAGCTCTTTTTAGTCGGGGACCTGTTCGATTTCTGGTTTGAGTACACCAGCGTCGTGCCGCGCGGGTATGTGCGCTTTTTGGGCAAACTGGCGGAATTGCGCGATGCGGGCCTGCCGATACATGTCTTTACGGGCAACCACGATATGTGGATGTTCGATTATTTCGAGCAGGAGCTCGGCATACCGGTCTATCGCGCGCCCATCGTACGCGAGTTTGCCGGCTATCGCTTTTACATAGGGCACGGCGACGGCCTCGGGCCGGGCGACCAGGGGTATAAAATTCTGAAGCGCGTATTTCGGAACCCTCTTTGCCAATGGGCGTTTGCGCGTCTGCACCCCAATTTTGGCATTGGGCTGGCCCGCTTTCTTTCCGGTCGCAGCCGCGCTGTCAACCCTTCTGAAAAAAAATTTTTAGGGGAAGCGGATGAATGGTTGGCGGTGTACAGCAACCACCAACTCGACGAGGCGGCCGTTGATTTTTTCATCTTTGGCCACCGCCATCTCCCCATTGACCACACCCTTAAAAACGGGACCAGCCGCTACATCAACTTAGGGGAATGGATGCACTACAATTCCTACGCCGTATTTGATGGCACACAGCTTCGACTCGAATTTTTTGAAAACCCGGACGGTAAAATATATGGCGCTGCGCTTTAGGCTCTGCCTGGCGGTATTGGTTTTTGCGGTGCTGGTGCCCCGTGCACAGAGCTCCTGGCCAGGCGATACGCTCTGGCAGGTCGAAGCCCCCATTGCTGCCGCTACGCTCGACAAAATCGGGCAGGCCTACCTCGTCCTGACGAATGGGGAGCTCCGGAAATACGACGATACAGGCCAGTTGAAGGCCATGTTTTCCCGTCGTGAATTAGGGCACTTGGCCCGCGTGGATATGAGCGATCCGCTCCAACCCATGCTTTGGTACCCGGACTACCAGACCCTTGTGTTTCTCGACCGCGCATTGACCCCCTATCACAGCATCCGTTTATCGGCAGAGGTCTTTCCCCAGCCGGCTGTGGTCGCGTTGGGCAGGGACAACTCCGTGTGGGTCTATGACCGCTATCTGCACACCCTTTTCCGGATAGACCCACAAGGCAGGCGTACCGGGGCCAGTCAGGACCTCAGCCTCAACCATACCCCCCCTCGTGACCCCGCACTGCTCGTGGCCCATACCGATGGGGTTTACTTAGCCGATCCGGCTACCGGGATATGGTACTTCGACCGACTGGGCCAATATCGGTTTACCGCCCCTATCCTTGGGGTTGACTTCTTACAGCCCTTGCCGGACCAAACCCTTCTTTTGCGCCAAAACGGTGCTTTTTTCATCTATTCCGGGAACCCCCTCGAGGCCCCGGTAGCCCTAAAGTTCCCTGTAGCGTGTATTGCTTTAAGTATCCAGGGCAGGAAAATCCTCGCGGCCACTTCCAAAAAAGCCTTGCTGCTGCAAAGACCGTGATAGGATTCGTTTATTCTGGTCCAAAAGATCAGACATATCGAGGCAATACGCTATTTTTGTATATGAGGACCACCTAAAACACGCATCGTATGCTTCGCACCCACGCACTCTTACTCCTGGCCTTTGCCGCCCTTTTTTCCGCTTGTGACCAGCGCATGGCCAAAACAGAACCTACGGGAGAGGCCGCCGTACAGCGCCTTACCCTACCCAACGGCTGGTCGCTCACTCCGACCGGCGAGCACTTGCCCCTGGGCGACTTTCCCCTCCAGCTCCTCATCGCACCCGATGGGAAGCGCGCTGTAGCTACCAACAACGGGCAAAGTAAGCACAGCCTGAGCCTCCTCGACCTCGAAAACAAAAAAGTCGTCGGAGAAATCACGGTGCCCAAAGCCTGGTATGGTCTGGCCTGGCACCCAAACGGCAAGCAGCTCTTCAGTTCAGGTGGGTACGACAACTGCGTGCGCGTGTACGACTACACCCCTGAACGCCTGGTTTTCCGCGACTCCATACCCTTGGGGCGCGCTTGGCCAAAAGATACCATTTGCCCGGCGGGCATTGCCGTGGACACGATGGGCAAAACGCTCTACACCGTGAGCAAGGACGGTAAACCGGGTCTTTTCATCGTAGATTTAGATAAAAAAAGCCTGGCCCGCCGCGTTGACCTTCCCGCGCAGGCCTACGCCTGTGTACTCTCAAAAGACCAAAAAAAGCTGTTTGTTTCGATATGGGGCGATGCCTCCTTAGCCGTTTACGACCTGGGCGAGCAACGCATCACGGCTACCATACCCGTAGGCCTGCACCCTAACGAAATGGCAATCAGCCCTAATGGAAGCCTGCTCTACATCGCCTGTGCCGACGACAATGCCGTATCCGTGGTGGACCTCGAGTCCCTGCGGGTCATCGAAACGATCACCACTTCGCTCTACCCCGACGCGCCCACTGGCAGTACCGCCAACTCCCTGGCCCTGAGCCCCGACGGGCGGACGCTCTACGTAGCCAACGCCGACAACAACTGCCTTGCCGTTTTCGACGTCAGCAAAAAAGGGAAAGCAGCCTCCCAGGGCTTTGTTCCCACCGGCTGGTACCCTACCTCTGTTCGCATATCCGGCGGTATGGTGTACGTGGCCAACGGCAAGGGCAATACGGGGTCTGTGCCCAACTCCAAAGGGCCTAACCCCCTCAAGCCGGGTGGTAATGGGCCGGACTACATCGCAGGACTGTTCAAAGGCTCCTTATCTATGTTCCGCGTGCCCAGCGCTTACGACCTGGCCCGTTTTACCCGCTTGACCTACGAAAACACGCCCTATTCCAAGGAGCGCGAACTGCGCACATACGGCGAGCCGGGCAACCCAATCCCTATGGAAGTAGGAAAGCCTTCGCCTATAAAATACGTATTTTACGTCATCAAAGAAAACCGCACCTACGATCAGGTGTTCGGCGACATACCGGAGGGCAACGGAGACCCCTCGCTCTGTATTTTCCCCGACAGCGTCACGCCCAACAAGCACGCGTTGGCCCGTGAATTTGTACTCCTCGACAACTTTTACGTGGACGCGGAGGTCAGTGCCGACGGCCACAACTGGTCAACCGGTGCGTACGCCAACGACTATGTGGAAAAAACCTGGCCCACCAATTACGGAGGCAGGGGCGGTACCTACGACTACGAGGGCAGCAAAAAAATCGCATATCCCCGCAAAGGCTTCCTCTGGGACCAGGCGCAGCGGGCGGGGCTTTCCTACCGCACCTACGGGGAGTTTGCCAACCTCGACAAGAGCGCTGTGGAATCCCTGAAGGGGCATGCCAGTCCGCGGTTCCCGGGCTATAACCTCTCAATACGGGACGTGTATCGGTTTGAGCAGTGGCGCGCCGATTTCGATTCGCTCCTGCAGGCTGGTCAGGTACCCCGGCTCAACATTGTCCGCTTTGGCAACGACCACACTGCCGGGGCAAGGGGCGGCGTCTTGACCCCCACCGCTATGGTGGCCGACAACGACCAGGCGGTAGGCCTTTTCGTAGAACACCTCTCCAAGAGCCCTATCTGGAAAGAGAGCGCTATTTTCGTGCTGGAAGACGATGCGCAAAACGGCTCCGACCACATAGACGCCCACCGCTCCCCCGCTTTGGTCATCAGCCCCTACACCAAGCGCAAGCACGTCGAACACACCATGTACTCTACCGCTTCTGTGCTGCGCACGATCGAGCTCATCCTGGGCCTGCCGCCCATGAGCCAGTACGACGCGGCTGCCAGGCCCATGTACGCCTGTTTCAGCAAAACCCCCGATATGAAGCCGTTTACCGCAAGGCCGGCGGGGGTGAGCCTGGACACCCGCAACGCCCATAATACGCGGCTGTCCAAGCTATCCTATGCCATAAACCTCGACCGGGAAGACCAGGCACCGGATTTGTTGCTCAACGAAATCATCTGGAAAACCGTGCGCGGGGAACAATCGGTCATGCCAGCGCCCCGGCGCGCCGCGTTTGTGCGCACAGCAAAGCTCGATGAGGAAGAAGGAGAAGATTAATCGGTTTGGGAGCCTTTTTCAGCCGTTTACCGTTTATTTATTGGTTTGTAGTAGGTAAAGAAGAATAAAAAGGATTAAAAAAAGTTTTTTCAATTCAAAAATGCTTTGCATTTTTGCTTTAGGGTACTCGTGCGGAGGTACGGGAAAAGCCCTTTTTCAACGCTGTCATATTTTGTGAGTAAAAAGTAAATTATCCTTTTTAAACGGATGTATCAAAAATTGGTAACCGCCAAATCCTGAACAATCTGTGCATAAATGGCTGCACCATGCTGAAAAAGAAAAAAGAACCCAAAAAGAAAGACCATCTGGTAGGCAACGACCAAGTCAACGCCGACGCCAAGCTCAAGCGCAAGAAGATGATGGCCCAGGAGAAACCTAAGTACAATAACTCAAAGCACTGGCTCTTGCAGAATGAAGACGAACTAATGTAGCCCTTCGGGAATCGGTGCCCTGGGCGAGGTGTTCCGTCTTTTGCCCATCTTAGTAAAATATAATGCAAAATTAATGTCCGCCGCTTTACAAAGGTGTGCGAGATAGCTTTTATTTGCGTTGCTGAAAGAAGGGAGCAAAGCACGGGCTTTTTGTGAAGGGTCGGCGAACAGGAAGCTGTTGGCCTTGTTCGGCCCTCTCGCAGGGTTTGGTGTTGCCACGGGGAACATCTGCCTCCAGGCTCACCTGTGTTGCGCCCCGTCTGTGCAACGTAACCAATTTTATTGTCCTCTAAATGGGTATGGCACCACCTCTCCCCGACGCGCTTTCCTTTTCCGCACTCGTTCGACCCGGGGAGTTCGAAGCGCACCGGCACTGGTATCCCAAAGCACAGCATGCGACCTTGCACACCACGCTGTCCTTTTTTTTCAACCTGGACATGGAGCGGATTGTAAACCGCTACTGCCATCTCCATCCCAAAGTAAAGCCGGAGGCGCTGCACGGGTTATTGCAGTATCCCTGCCGGCATTTTCTGTGGGCAGGTGCCGACCTGCTGAACGTCACGTCTGCGGGTGGGCGAAGGCAAATGGTCATCATAGAAAACAATTCCTGTCCTTCGGGGCAAAAATCCATGCCCTTACTCGAAGACCACCAGGAACAAGGAGGTTACCGCCGCCTGATCGAGCGTACCTTTTTGCCCTATCTGCAACGCAAACGCCTGCCCGTATCCGGTGGCCTGGCCGTGCTGTACGATAAAAATTTTATGGAGGTTTCCGGCTACGCCGCCGTCATAGCCGATGTATTTGAAGAGCCCGTTTTTTTTACCCCTTGTTTTGACGCCGCCCCCGACCCGCCCTACCGTTTCCACGAGGGGGTGCTGCACGTCCGGGACGTACAAGGGCTTTGGCATCCTATACGCGCTGCTTTTCGCTACGTTACCCAGCGGCCCTGGGCGCGTATTCCCATACACACCAAAACCCGCATATTGAACCCCATGCTGGCTTGCCTCGCCGGTGGGCGCAACAAGCTGGTCGCTGCGAAAGCCTACGATTTTTTCAATGCAGAATTGGAAAGCCTGGGGCTCAAAATCAATACACCAGAGACCATACGGGACGTGCGCAAAGAAGAAATACCGCTCTGGGTCAAGAAGATGGGCGGCCAGGCGGTCGTAAAAATCCCCTACAGCAACGCCGGGCAGGGCGTTTTCACCATCGTCACAGAACGGGAGCTCCAGCAGTTTATGGAGCGTCATTTTCTGTACGACCGCTTCATCGTGCAGAGCCTTATCGGCAATTACCAGTGGAGTTCGACCACGTCTTCCGGGAGGCTTTATCATGTGGGGACCATCCCCAACGCCAAAGGAAAGACCTACGTAGCCGACCTGCGCATGATGGTCAGCGCAACCGAAAATGGCATCCTACCCCTTTGTGTATATGCGCGGCGCGCCCGGAACCCACTCGAAGACCATATACAGGAGGGCAGCCAGTCGTGGGACATGTTGGGCACCAACCTATCCATCAAAAACCCGGACGGAACCTGGGACAGCGATACCAACCGCCTCATGCTCATGGACCGCAAAGACTTCAACAAACTCGGTATTGGCCTGGACGACCTGATCGAAGCCTATATCCAGACGGTGCTTTCTACCGTGGCGATAGATAAGATGGCGGACACCTTGCTCAACCGACAGTCCCGTTTCCGCACAGGCTTGTTCAAATCGCTGAACGACGACCCTTCCCTTTTACATGAAATATTGTTGTAGAGAGGCAGCCCGAAAAAGGGCGTAGCCCGTCTTTTGAGACGACAGGGGGAGCCTTTTCGAACCCTCAAGAAAGGCACCGCACGCTGCTCTTTGGCTTCAGGAGGCTACTTTCCAGATGCCAAAGATAACCGCGAGCCAGGCCAGGCCTTTGATGAGGAAAAATAAAAAGGCTGCTACCCCGAACTTTTTTAACAAAGCGAATCTTTTGTTAAGGCGCATGTGTGTTTCGTTTTGGCTGCATTAGATTTGCATAGTAAAGGTTTACACGTGAATTTTGTTCTAAATACCCTGTTTTTTGACAAAATATAAACAAAAGTCCCTATGCTTGGCGAACGCCCCCTCACTGACTGGCTGCCCATTACCCGGAAAGAGGTAGAAATACGCGGCTGGGATGCATTAGACGTCATCCTGATCTCGGGGGATGCATACGTAGACCACCCGGCCTTTGGTACCGCTGTCATCGCGCGGATCATAGAGAGCGAGGGGCTGCGCATTGGGATTATCCCTCAGCCCAACTGGCAGGACGATTGGCGCGATTTCAAGAAGCTGGGCGCGCCCCGTCTGTTTTTTGGCGTTACCTCGGGCTGTATGGACTCTATGGTCAACCACTATACCGCTGCCCGGCGCAGGCGCTCCACCGATGCCTATACGCCCGGTGGGGAGTCCGGGTTCCGCCCGGACTATGCCGTGAACGTATATACCAAAATCCTGAAACAGCTTTTTCCGGACACTCCCGTGCTCATCGGGGGTATAGAGGCCTCCCTGCGCCGGGTGACCCACTACGATTACTGGGCAGATCGTTTGTTCCCTACCATACTGGAGTCCACCGGGGCTGACTTGTTGGTCTATGGGATGGGGGAAACGCCCCTGCGCGAAATCCTGCGCCTGCTCAAAAAAGGGGTGCCCTTTTCCTCGCTGACCACTATCCCCCAGACCGCCCTGTTGTGCGATGCCCAGGAGGCCCTTCCCTTGAACAAGAACTGGGAAACGCTTTGGCTCAACCCCCACGAACGCTGTCTGCGCGACAAGCGCTGCTATGCGGAAAACTTCAAGCACATCGAGCAGGAGTCCAATAAAGTCAATGCCCGCAGGCTGGCACAAAAAGTAGGGGAGAAAACCCTTTTGATCAATCCTCCCTATCCGCCTATGACCGAAGCGCAGATTGATGCTTCCTTCGATTTGCCCTATACCCGCTTGCCCCATCCGAAATATGCCAAGCGGGGCACCATTCCGGCCTATGAGATGATCCGCCACTCCATCAATATGCACCGCGGTTGCTTCGGAGGGTGTAGCTTTTGTACCATATCCGCGCACCAGGGGAAATTTATTGCCAGCCGCTCGGAGGAGTCCATTCTGAAGGAAGTCGAAGCAGTAACCCAAATGCCTGATTTCAAAGGCTATATAAGTGACTTAGGAGGACCTTCGGCCAATATGTACCGCATGAAGGGAAAGGTCCAGGAAATATGCGACCGCTGTGTCAGCCCTTCCTGTATACACCCGGTGGTGTGCAGTAACCTGGATACCAGCCATAAGCCCCTGACGGAGCTCTACCGCAAAGTAGATGCCCACCCCAAGGTCAAGCGTGCCTACGTCAGCAGTGGTATCCGGTACGACTTGTTGGTAGAGGGCTATAACAAACAGGCCGACGGCAGTTTGGATGAGTACATGGAGCAACTCGTGACGAAACACGTTTGCGGCCGCCTCAAAGTAGCTCCGGAACACACGTCCGATGCTACGCTGCGCATCATGCGCAAGCCCTCCTTCAAGCATTTCCACGAGTTCAAAAAGAAATTTGACGCCCTCAACCAAAAGCACGGCCTCAACCAGCCCCTCATCCCGTACTTCATCTCAAGCCATCCCGGCTCCCAGGTGGAGGATATGGCCAACCTGGCTGCGGAGACCAAAGACATGGGGTTCCGCCTGGAGCAGGTGCAGGATTTCACGCCGACGCCCATGACCGTCGCGACGGTCATTTACTATTCCGGCCTGCATCCTTATACCTTACAGCCCGTCTATGCCGCGCGTTCCGAAAAGGAAAAAAAGGGGCAGCACCTCTTCTTTTTTTGGTACAAACGGGAAAACCACCAGCTCATACGGGAGAAGCTGCAGAAATTAGGCCGGGAAGACCTGATTGTCCGCCTGGTGGACGACCAAAAGAAGTACCAGAAGCGGGAAATTATCAAGCGGGGGGCGCATCCTGAACGGCCTATCCGCAAGAAAGCCAAGCGGTGACGCGGGCGGGGTCTATATTTTCTTGAACCGTTGTATTTCGCGCAGCAAAAAGCGCGGGCCTTCCTCTCCGTCCAGGGTATCCAGGGCATATCGGGTCAGGAGTTCTGCCCGTCCGATGATGGAGTCGGCCCGGGGTTCCGAGAGTGCTTGCTCCCAGGTACTGTGTACGATAGCGCCGTCGAGGCGGGCGCCCCTTAGGTCGGTACCCGACCACAGCACGTGGGTCAAGTCGGCTTTGCTTAGGTTGGCGCCTCTTAGGTCAGCGCCCTGCAAGCGGGCCCCGCTCAGGTTGGCACCCTGCAGTTGGGCGTTTTCCAGGTTGGCCTGGCTCAGGTCGGTGCCTTCCAGGTTGGCGCGGTTCAAGTTTGCCCCGATGAGGTCGGCCTGGTGGAGACGGGCATCGGTGAGCAAAGCCTGTTCCAGGTTGGCCTCTTGGAGGATTGCCTGTTGCAGGGCGGCATGGCTAAGGCTTACCCCTTTGAGGTATGCCTTGCGGAAGTTCACCCCGCTGAGGTCTGCATAGCGAAAATTGCCTTTTTCGAAAACCGCCTTCATGGTATTGGTATCCAGTTGGATGTTGGCGAGGGAGATGAGTACCTGGCCGCGTTCCTGGCTCAGTTCCTCCCTCGACAACACCCCGCCCTGCAGGTATCGGTAGGGGCGCAGCATTTCGCACAGCGTCACGATACGGGTGATGAGTTCCGGGGACAAATCGCGTACCCGGCGCCGACCGACGTCCAGTTTTAGTTCGCGGTCCACTTCGTTCCAGGTATTGTCCATGCGGAAAACCAGGGCGCTGCGGCGGTCGGCCTCCTGGAGGTAGGTCTGCTGGTCCATGCGCTCGTTCTGGTTTTCCATCAATTCGTTCTGTTTGTCGAGCCGTTTGGTCTGTTGTTCGATGAGGAGATTTTGGCGGAACAGGAGAATCGTGCCCAGCAGGCCTCCGAACCCGATGAAGAGCGCTTGAAAGACGATGAGGATCCAGCGCCGGAAATTGAACCAGACGTACCAGGCACTGACTTTACTGAGGATATAGCTCACGTTTTTTTCCGCTTCGCCGTAATTTTTTTCCGAAAAATTATTGATGAGGTCAAAGCTACGGCCTTTGAGGTCGCCCAGGTCAATATCCGAGACGCCAAAGATGCGTTTGAGGATGCGGTTTTTATTGGCTACGATCCATACGGAAACGATACCGATCACCACGACCAGGGAGATGAAGCCCGTGATGAGGTCATCGAGTTTATCCGCCAGGGCCTCTAACCCGATCGAAGTTACCGCGACGCCGAGGATGATGCCGATGGCGAGGATGATGATCGTACGGGAGATAGTGTCCACCTGTAGTGAAGGCGAATCCTGGGGTTCGTCATCGAGCCGGGGTATCCAGTGCTGGTTCCCTCTTTTGTGTTCGTGGTGTTGATCCTCGCTCATATTGCGGCCCTGGTTTAGAAGAATAGACTTGATTTGAGGAAACCACCGCGAGTGGCCCCGCTCGCAACACCCTAATATACTACTTTTTTAGGTATGGTACCCGGTTTTTGTGACGGGCTGGTTGCGCGGGAGGTGGGTCCAGCGACTTTTTCGCCCTTTCGGTTCCTTGTGGCGATTTTATAGGCGCGCTTTTTCCCGGGCCAGGAAACGGGTGGCCACGATGGCCGCCAGGGGTTGGGTGGTCGCTTTGCTCTCCGTCCATGCCGGGAGGTCCAAAAAGATGAACGCGCGCTGTTCGGAGGGTTGTGCCTGTAGCTCTGTTAAGCGCACCTGAAAGGCTTCAAAATAGGCGGGGCGGTCGGGGGGCTGGATAGCCAGCACCCCTTTGAACAGGGTTATGGCTGCTTTTTGGAGTCCGCTGGGGTCTTTCATCTGTTGGATAAAACGGGCGGTATTCTGGATGAGGTAGTCCAGGAGGTCATAATTGCCGAGGTCGTAGTGGGCCATGAGGAACATGAGCTGGGTGTAGGCCTGTAGGTCTTCGCGCAGTGCTTTGCCGGGTGCGTTCAGGATCTTGTTCAGGTAGTCCACGGCCTGGCTGGGTTGACCGGCGCCCATGAAGGTCCAGGCGATTTTGTAGTACATCACCAGCACTTTGTGGGGGTCGAGCAGTTCCGCATAAATTTTGAGCCGCCGCAAGGTGCGGGGTACATTTTTGACCCCTTCTTCAAAGGTACCTTGAAGGAAATGCAGGTTATAGCGTCCTTGGTGGACGAACAAGAAGGAGAATATTTTGGAATTGTAGTTCAGGCGTGCGTAGTTAGACGCCCGGAAGGTCTCGAGTCGGTCCAGGGCTTCCCGGAACAAGGGATAGTGGCGCAGGGAAAAAGACGTGACGAGCAGGTGGTTGAGGCCGATGAGGTACATGTCCACGTCGGGCTCGATCATGCGGGCATCGCGGGCATAGAGGCCGACCCATTTGTGGGCGTATTCCAGGCAGCGGTCGTATTCCTGCAGGAGATAGTGCTGCCAGTAGAACACCTGGTAGAGATAGACTTCCTCGAAGAAGGTCAGTTTGGCGCGCTGGGTGCGGGGGAGGTTTTCTTCAAAAAAACGTTTGGTTTCGGCACGTGCGTCCTCGGTCCTGGCGTGGCCGAAATTGATGAACCGACGTTGGAGGATGAGTTTGAAGTTGGACAGTTCTACGATAGTCGCGTTGATTTGGCTGCGTTTCCAGGCTTCTTCCGTAAGGCCTTCCATGCGTTCTGTGGAGCTGCGGGTAATATGGCGCGACTCGATCCGCTTTTCAAACTCGACGATTTCGAGGTGCAGCATATCGTGGTTGATGGCGATAGCGATGGTTTTGGCCCGGCTGAGCAATTTGAGTGCTTGCAGGTATAAGCCTTTGCCATAGAGGATATCGGCGTAGTCAACCCATTCGCGCACCTGGATTTCCTCTCGTTTTCCGACTTCTACCAGTCGCAGGCTCGTCAGGATATGCTGGTAGAGGTGGCGTTTGAGGTTGGAGAACTGGCTTTTGTTGCTGTCTTTGAGTTTGCGGAGGATCAGTTCTTCGTTGTACTCCCTTTGTTTTTCCAACAGGTCGAAGAGTTGCAGGAACTTAGCATCGCTCTCGCCCTGGATGCGGCGGGCATACAGGCGGAAGTTCCGTTTCTCTGCTTTGGTGAGCGATTGTACCAGGCCAAACAACTGATCTCCGTGTGAAATGGGCATAAACAGCAATACGTTTATTGTCCTGGGCGATAGGTTCGTTCCGCTTGCTTGCGCACGTCTTCGGGGTAGAAGAGCACCTCTTTGAACTGGTGTTTGGCATAGCCTTCCACCTGGTCGGTGAAGTGCGGCGAGGTGGGGTCTGCGCTGGATCCGCCGGTCATGATGGACTTGGCGCGGATGCGGGGGCCAAACTCCACAGCGGCTACAAAGCTGTTGCCGACATATCCGTAGCGCTTTTTGGTATTCGGTGCATTGCGTGCGCCAAAAGCCGCCAATGACCCCCATAGGGAGCCGGTGAACCCGATTGCCGTGCTGGGTTTTTGGTCGTCGTAGCTTTCCTGTACATTGCCCGTGAGGCGTTGAAAGCGGTTTACGTGCCCCCAGGCCACCTTCCAGGTTCCGAAATCTTCGGTCAGTTTCTGGATGGTTTCTTGTAGTACCTGTAGTTTTTCGTACGTCGTCGTCAGGCCGATCATGTAATTCACGATGGATAGCTGGTCGCCGGGCATATCCTCGCTCATGCGCACGCGGGTAAACGCAATGAGTTTTTCCCCCCAGAAGACCGCGAGGGTAGTGGGGATGGACGCTATACCGCAGTCGTACTTCCAGTCGCGCAGCAACGCGATGGGCTCCTGCAGGGCCATTGCGACGGGGTCGTTTTGGGCGGCCCGTTCGTCGTATGCTTTTATCAGGGCGGGTATCAGGCGTTCGAAAGCGCTGAGGTAGGGGTCATAGCCGGCCTCGATGAGCTGGTCGAGCGTGATGGGCCATTTCTGGCTGGAGAGTACGCGCACTGCGTTCAGGCCCCGGAAATTTTCGGGGTCGGGAGCCATGTAGACCGGATAGTCCTCCCGCTTGGGGCTGGAGGGGCCCGCGGCTGTAAAAGGCGTGGAGTTGCAGTTTTGTATCCAACCATTGGCTGGGTTTCGGAACTGGACGGGTTCGTTCACTTTGTGGAGTCCCTTCCATTCCGTTTCGGGATTGCTGCCGTCCACTGGTTTTTCCCAGTTGAACGCCGGGTTCCGCCGCGGCATAAAGTTGCCGTGCCAATAGGCGATATTGCCGTCGCGATCGGCGAATACGGTATTGTTCGACGAGTTGGTGCGGTAGCGCATGACTTTTTGGTAAGACGCATATCCCTGGGCTTTCGTGCGCAGGTACGACTGCGAGAGCGCTTCGAGCGGCTGGTTCATCATTTTCATGGACACCCATTGCTCCCCTCTCTGGTCAATGACCGGACCGTGGTGGGTCCAGTACAATACCACCGGTTTGTGTCGGATATCGTTGCCGTCGCGATAGGCTTGCAATACCTCTTTCCGCTGTACGGGAAGTTGTTTCCCCCCATAGCGATAGGTGAGTACATCGCCGTTGAAGGCTACTGTTTCGAGGTATTCGTCGAGCGGGTCAGCCTGGCTCGACGTGTGCATCCAGCCGCAGTGTTCATTGAAACCCTGGTAGATGAAGAACTGGCCCCAGGTGACGGCACCGTAGGCATTCAGGCCTTCCTCGCTGACCATGTGCACTTCGGAGCGGAAATAAAATGAAGTATGCGGGTTGATGAGCAACATGGCATGCCCTGAGGCGCTTTTGGAAGGTGCTATGGCAAAGCCGTTGGAGCCGGTAGGTTCCCGCTCCCATTCCCGGAGGGGTTCAGGTTCTAAAAAGCCGGTAGGGTTCCCGAGCGTAGGCCCATAGAAGCGTTTGATCCCTCCCAGGGACACTTCCGAAATATTGCCCCCGATACTTCCTTCGCTGAAGGTCAGCGGCATCCAGGGCTGGAAGCGGGTGAGCAGTTTCGGTTTGACCTGCGGGTGTGTGTAGAGATAGTAGTTCATACCGTCGGCGAAAGCATCCAGGAGTTTTTTCATCCACGCCGGGCTTTCGGCGTAAATAGCGGCGGCCTGCACCGTATCCAAAAACAAGCGGGCCCGGATATCGTGGAAGAGCGCTGATTCCCCTTGAACCTCTGCTAATCGGCCAATCGCTTCGATATAATTTTGTTCGACGCGGAAAAAATCGTCTTCGCACTGGGCATACAACAGGCCGAAGACGACATCCGCATCGGTTTTTCCGTAGATGTGCGGGATGCCCCAGCGGTCCCGGATGATGGTAACGCGTTCTGCAGTCGCTTTCCAGCGCGCAATTTCGGTGGGGGATTGGCCGGCGAGGGCGGTGGAGAAGAGCAAAAAAGCAAATAGCAATCGCATAGTTGGTGGTGATTATTGCGGCGTCGCGGCCCAGCGGAAAGACTGCGGGCCTGTGGCCCGCATAGTGGCCAATATACCATCGAGGTGATCTATTTCGTGTTGCATGAGCTCGGACAAGTCTTCGGGGAGATCCCAGACCTGTTCTGCCCAGTGTTCGTCGCGGAAGCGCATTTTGCAGAATCGGTGCCGTTGGAGCCGCACGTGGAGGTTGGGGAAGCTCATGCAATCGTCCCAGAGTTCCCGCATCTCCTCGCTACAATCGAACAGCTCTGGGTTGTACAGGGGGATGGGGCGGTCTATGTTCAGCACGACCAAGCGCTTCAGCACGCCTACTTGTGGTGCGGCGATGGCCCGGCCGGCCTTGTATTTGGCGCGGAACTCGAGCACGATGTTCGCCATGCCTTCCACGACGGGTTGCAGGGAAGGGGTTTCGTGCGCTTGCACGGGTTCACAGCGCTGGTACAGCCGCGGGTCGCCCAAGAGGAGCACATCGTCTAAGTGGAGCATGTTCATTCCGTTTAGACCAGTTTTTTCAAGGCTTTTCCAAAGCGTTCCATTTCGGGCATGGTACCGGTGCTCACGCGGCACCAGCGGTTATAGGGCGGGAACGCCCGTCCCACCTGGACATTTTCCTGCATCATAGCTGCGTTGAGCTGGTTGACGTCCTTGCCGCTTTCGAAAAAGACGAAATTCGCATGGGAGGGCACGTAGCGCAGCCCCATGGAGTCGAGCAACTCGCAGGCATAAGCCTTGGCTTCGGTGTTGCGCTGCAGGCTAAACTGGTAGAAATCGCTGTCCTGGAGGGCGGTTTTAGCGGCGCTGGCCGCCAGCACGCTCAAGCCGGCCATGCTGTAGTCTGAAAGGCGGCGGGCGATATCCGGACGGGCGATGAGATAGCCCACGCGCACCCCGGCCAGGCCGTATATTTTGGACAGGGTGCGGGAAACGATGACGTTGTAGTCTTGTTTTACCAATTCGACCATGCTCGGATAGCCTGGCTCGGTGATGTAGTCGAAATAGGCTTCGTCGGCGAAGACGATCGCGCGGCCGGCCAGGGCGCGGCAGAAGTCCCTCATTTGCTGGGCGGGGATCAAGGTGCCAGTGGGGTTGTTGGGGTTGCAGACAAATACCAGGCGGGTGTTGCTGTGGACCCTTTTTTCCATGGCTTCCAGGTCGTGCCCCATGTCTTTGTTCAGGGGCACGCGGTGGATATGGGCCCCCATCTGCTCTGCGTAGTTCATCAGGATGTGGAAAGTAGGGTCGGGGGACACGATTTCCCCGCCGTGCATCCCGAAGGCCAGGCCTGCTGCTTTAAGTCCTTCGGACGACCCGGCGGTCAGCACGATGTGTTCGGGCGTCACGCCCTCCTTCCGGGCGATGATCTGCGCGATTTCTTTGGTGTAGGCCGATGGATAGCGGCAGGCGTCGTCGAAAGCCCGCGCCATGGCCTCCCGCACTTTGGGGGAGGGGCCGTAGGGGTTTTCGTTGAGGCCCAGGCGCGCCGGGGTATCGGAATCGAAAAGGCGCGGAAGATAGGCGGGGACATTCGATACGGCAGCGGTGGAAAGGCCGGGGGCAGCCGTTGCGGCGCCTGCCAGACCTACCAGGCGGAGCCAGTGGCGGCGGTTTAAGGTGTGCATAGTTCATTTTCTTTTG
The DNA here is from genome assembly GCA_041183125.1 of Bacteroidota bacterium. Lineage (GTDB taxonomy): Bacteria > Bacteroidota > Bacteroidia > Chitinophagales > Saprospiraceae > JADJPL01. The sequence continues at coordinate 21,270 of JBEGMH010000079.1, forward strand.
GTCAGCGGAAAATACAGATAATTTTGAAATATGGGGATTTTTTATGGCCCTTAATACTAAAAACAACTTTTTTTGTTAAAAAATTTGTTTTTTAAAACAAATAATATATTTTTGTTGCAAAACAAAGCAACCATGATGGAACTGGAAGTTTTGATCAGCAACAAAGGGACGAGGGTAGTTACGGCGACGCAGTTGTTTCAAGCGTTGGAGTTGCCTGTGGCGAATTACGGTGCATTGGTCCGACGCTGGCTAAAAGATGTGTACGCCTTTTGGGACGGTATCCGCCGGCCACTGGTGATGAAGGATTATGCGCCGCGGAAAATGCGGGAACAGCAGGTCGTAGAAGATTACTATCTGTCCATTGAGATGGCCAAGCATATTGCGCTTCATTCCCGAAGCAAGGTCAAGATGAAGTATGCCCGCCGCCTTCAGGAGTTGCTCGACGAGGAAGAGGGGGGGCGTCCCTTGGCCAAAGAGGGCTTGTTAGAGCTCATCACCCTGACCAAGGCCCTGTGTATGCGCTCCAGCCAGGAACACGCCGAGCAGCGCCATCTGGACGTCTATCGGTCGCGCAATAACGGTTCTTCGGCGAATTGGTGGCTGTACCGGGCCCACCTCCTGGGCTATTCCGCCCTGTCCCTACGGCAACAAATGAGCGAAGCAGGGCAGCCCTCCAAAGGTAGAACACAGCGGCAGATGCTCCAAATACTCGATCCGCACGAGCTCGTGCGCACAGCCGTTATTGACCATTTCCTGGCCTTAGGGAAACATCCGGACTATGCCCGCAACATGGGGGATTTGTCCAAGTCCCTGGCGCGGGAGATGAAGCTGGGCTTCTTCGATGACCGGCTCTCCGGGAATATTTTCGCTCCCGAGCCCAACCTGGAACTTGCCCGGCAGTTGGCCCCGCAACGCCAGGAACGCGCTTGATTCGGAGA
>JBEGMH010000080.1:0-4946 GCA_041183125.1 Bacteroidota bacterium
GCCGTCACCAGATGCTCCTGGATGATTTCCTGAAGGGCTTGTTTGGGCAGCGCACCTGCTTGCATCATCGGCTTTCCTTCCATGGGGATGAACAGGATGGAGGGGATGCTGCGTATGCCAAAGACCATGGAAAGCTCTTGTTCCACTTCGGTATCTACTTTGTAGATGGTCAGTTGGTCCTGGTATTCGTTGCTGAGCTGTTCGAGGATGGGGGCCACCATCTTGCAGGGGCCGCACCAGTCGGCATAAAAGTCAATGATGGCCGGTTTGTCGCCTTTGTACTTCCACTCTTTTTCCGTCGTATAGTCGAAAATATCAGACTTGAACTGTTCGGCCGAAAGCATTACGGTTGGCATAGTGTTTTATTTTTTGTACAAAGGTAGGGGCAAAAACGATGTCTTGCAGTAATATTCGTCACACAACCGCTTTTCACCGGAACGGGTGAACTTTTTTTGTTCCGGATGTTATATAAGACTTGTCGCAAAGGGGTGGCGAGGATGGGATTATGAGGTCTTTTTGCATAACCCCACCCTTTCCCATGTTTTTCATCATTTTTCAAAAAATACTCATTTTCAATATACTATGGCTTTCAAAATATATACCAAGACAGGAGACAAGGGCGAAACCTCGCTCTTTGGCGGGCGTAGGGTTCCCAAGAGCGAGCTCCGCATAGATGCTTACGGTACCGTGGACGAGCTGAATGCCCACCTCGGGCTCTTGCGCGATACGATCAGCGACGAGCCCTCGCGGGCGGTGCTGTTAGACATTCAGAACCGCCTCTTCGTGGTGGGTGCCTGTCTGGCCACCGACCCGGAAAAATCCCTGAGCGTCCCGGATATAAAGTCCTCCGACATTGCTTTGTTAGAGGGCCAGATAGATGCTATGGAGCGGGGCCTTGAGCCGCTGAAACACTTCATCCTGCCCGGGGGGCATCCCGTTGTGTCGCAATGCCATGTAGCCCGTTGCGTATGCCGTCGCGCCGAGCGCCTGACGGTCGCGCTGCACCTGGCAGAGCCGGTAAATCTCCTCGTGCTGGAGTATCTGAACCGCCTTTCCGATTACCTGTTCGTATTGTCCCGTTACCTCGGCCATACCCTGGCGGTAGCAGAAATACCCTGGCGCGGGCGTGCGCAGGGCGATTGAGCAGAGGGAAAAGCCGGCTTGCCCGTCGCATTTCGTCTAAACTTTGATATCTTCGCGCTATGGAACCTTGGAAGACGATATGGGACCGCCTGCCCCTCGTGCTGAATTACGCCTTCATGCTTTTGGTGCTGGCCCTCCTTTCGTGTATGTTCCCCCAGACCTTGCGCTTCAAGTACCAGTACGATGTGGGCAGTGCATGGGCTTATGAAGACCTGTATGCACCTTTCGATTTCGCCATCCCTAAAACGCTGGAACAATACAACGCCGAATTGGACGCCGCCGTGACGGGGGCCGCGGTGTATTATCGGATAGACGACTCCGTGCGTGCTGTGCAGACCAGGCGTTTCGAAGGAGCGTTCGCGCAGCAGTTGGATGCCATTGAGAAAGGGCAGTTCAAAGAGGTCAAAAAGAACCCGGCGCCCTACCGAACCTATGGGATCGCCCTGCTCGACAGCTTGTACGGGCGGGGGATTGTCCTTTGGGACAAAAACCATTCGCGGCGGCCAGGCTCCTCTGCTGTCGAGGTAGTATCCGGCAATACCAGTCGGAAAAAGGCTCCAGGCGATTTGATCACCCAGGAGCAGGCCCTGCAGGCCCTCAAGGATTCGCTCACCCACTGTGGCTTGTCCGAGCCCGAATTCTTATTTCAGATCCTGTCAGAAGCCATCGAGCCAAACGTGCGCTACGATGCCGCCCTGAACCAGAAGATGCGGGACAACGCAGTCGAAGCAGTATCGCCCTACCGCGGCATGGTGGGCAAAAACGAGTTGATCGTACCGCGGGGCGGTATGGTCACCGCACCGGTGTACCAGATGCTGGAAGGGTACCGGGAAGCCTATCTGCAGGGCTCCGAGCAGCAGCGTTCGCGCACGCTCTTGTTCCTGGGGTATTTTTTGTTGACGGCTTTTGTCCTCGGGGCTTTCCTGCTCTTTTTGCGCTACGCGCACCCCTACGCGGTTTTTCAGCTCAACCATTTGTTGTTCATCCTGCTCTGGCCCCTGGCGATCGGGGGCATGACCTACCTCATCCGCAGCGGCAACGTGTTGAGCCCGTATATGGTTCCCTTTGCGCTGGTGCCTTTGGTGTTGAAGAATTTCTACGACAACCGGCTGGCACTGTACGGGCACCTCGTGGTCGCGATGTTGGGCAGCCTGATTTCTTCGCAGGGCTTTGCCTTTTTGTTCCTCCAGCTGATGGTGGGGTGCGTGGTGGTCATCGCCCGCCTCGACACCCTGGGCTGGAACCGCTTTTTCTATGTCATCCTACTCGTGTTCCTGACCTATGGGGTGGGCTACTTCGCCCTGGAGCTCATCGAAGGGGCCGCCTGGGAAAACATAGATTGGGGTATCTTCTACTGGCTCTTGCTCAACAGCTTTTTGCTGCTGTTAGCCTATCCGCTCACATCTGCCTTTGAGCGCCTGTTCGGGTTCACTTCGGTGCTGCGGCTCAAAGAACTGGAAGATACCGACCGACCTTTGCTGCTGTTGCTGTCCCAGCAAGCGCCCGGCACCTACCAACACTCCCTGCAAGTCGCCAACTTAGCGGAAGCCGCCGCCCGCAGCATCGGCGCAGATGCTTTGCTCGCCCGGGTAGGGGCCTTGTACCACGACATCGGGAAAATCAGCAACCCGGACTATTTTATCGAAAACCAGACCGGGGAAAACCCGCACCGCGCACTCTCCCCACTGGAGAGCGCGCGCACCATCATCGCCCATGTACAGGACGGCGTGGCCCTGGCGCGAAAGTACCACCTGCCCCGCATCGTCGCCGATTTCATCCGCACCCACCACGGCACGACGCGGGTAGAGTTCTTTTACCAACAATATTTGAAAGAGCAGACGGCTGATCCCCTGACAGAGGAGCCGTCTTTCCGCTATCCAGGCCCCAGGCCGATTAGCAAGGAGGCTACCGTGGTCATGTTGGCCGACAGCATAGAAGCGGCCTGCAAAAGCCTGAAAGACCCGAGCAGCCAGGATGTTGACGACATGATCGAGCACCTGATCGCTTATAAAATAGAACAGGGGCAACTCGGCGATTCGACGCTGAGCTTCTCAGAATTAGAAGCCTGCAAACACACCCTAAAGCAAAAAGTGCGCTCTATGTACCACTTTCGGGTGGAATACCCCGGGCAAAGGAACCGTTAAGTAGCCTTTTCCCCGGCAGGCGCAGCTGCGCTGTTTCCGGCGTTCGGCTTCTCCCGCCAGGGGCAGTGCCGGCAGCCACTCTTGCAACAGTAGCCCCGCTTCTCGTGGTAGCGCCGGGTGAAGACGTAGCGCCCTTTTTCTACGTAATAGTCTTCCCCCTCTACCAAAGTCGGCTGTGATGGCATGGTACGGCTAACATCAGCGCGCCAGGGCAGGCACGCGGTATTGCAAATAGGCGAAAGAACCAAACAGCAGCGCCGAATAGCAAAGATCACCGCCCAAAGTGTTCCAGAAGAAAGGCAGGCCGGCAATGTACGAAGCCATCAGGCCCGAAACGTCCTGCGGGTAAAAAGAACTGCCCAACCAGGCACCAAAATTCGTGACGAGGTAAAACAACAGGGATGCCCCCAGCGATGCCCCTAACACCCGGGTGAAACGCAGCTGCCGGAGCGCCAGCAGCCCCAACCCCGCAATCGCAGCGAAACTCCCATAAATCCAAAGGCTGCTGAACCAGCGGAAACCGTGGTAGTACTCCGGGTACACCCGCGGATATACCACGTTGTTGATGACCAGGTCACTGAGCCACAGCGCAGCCAAGGGGACGAGGAATGCCAGGTGCTTTTGCCGGAAGTGCGCAGCCCCAAACAAGGCCATAGCCCCGATAGGGGTGAAGTTGTGCGGGTGCGGGAGCAGTCGGCTCATGGCGGCAAAAAAAATCAGCCCGGCGATGATGCCGAAACGGGACGTAAGGTGCGGCTTGTTCATTTTTTTGTGTTGTTCGTCGCAAAAATAAGCCAAAACGGGATAAAAACCAACCTCTCTTGGATTGTGTTCGCGGTTTCCCGCCAAAACTGCCTATTTTAGCGCGGTAAACCGAAAAACGTACGCGCATGTTCAAACACGTCTTGTCGGGAGCCTGCCTCCTGCTTTCCGTAGCCACGCTGTCTGCACAGCCCGAGCGCTGGCAACAGCGGGCCGAATACAAAATGGACATAGATTTCAATGTCCAGAACCACCAATTTGAGGGCAAACAGCAGCTCACCTACTACAACAACTCCCCGGATACCCTCGACCGGGTCTTTTATCACCTCTATTTCAACGCTTTCCAGCCCGGAAGCTCCATGGACGTCCGCTCGCGCACCATCGCCGACCCAGACCGCCGGGTGCGCGACCGCATCTTCAACCTCAAACCGGATGAAATCGGCTTCCTCAAAGTGAGCAGCCTGAAACAGGACGGCAGCCCCCTGCGCTACGAAACCGCAGAAACCGTCCTGGAAGTGTCCCTGGCCAAGCCCCTGCTGCCGGGCCAGAAAACGGTCTTTGAAATGGCCTTCAGCGGACAGGTGCCCATCCAAATCCGCCGCTCCGGACGCGACAACCGCGAAGGGATCGCCTATTCCATGGCCCAGTGGTACCCCAAATTGTGCGAATACGACTACCAGGGCTGGCATGCCAACCCCTATATCGCCCGCGAGTTCTACGGGGTCTGGGGGGATTTCGACGTGACCATCCACCTCGACAAACGCTATGTGGTCGGCGCTACCGGATACCTCCAAAACCCGGAAGCCATCGGCCACGGCTACGAAGCCCCCGGCCAAAAGGTCAAGCAACCGAAAGGCGATAAACTGGACTGGCATTTCAAAGCCCAGGATGTACACG
>JBEGMH010000081.1:0-2696 GCA_041183125.1 Bacteroidota bacterium
ATCATCCTGGTGCCCCTAAACTACCGCCTGACTTCCCCGGAGATAGATTACCTGCTCGACAATGCAGCCCCGACACTGTTGGTGTACGAAGAAAAATATGTCTCCTTGCTGGAGCCTTGCACCCAGTTGCGACGTATTCCCCACCACTGGCTCCTCGAAGCATTGGGGGATTTCTGCCATCCGGAACGCCGTATGCCCGACGACGAGGCCTTCCCTGCTGTGCCCATAGAAGAAGACCACCCGGTATTTATCCTCTACACATCCGGTACGACCGGATTCCCGAAGGGGGCGATTTATTCGCATAAAATGTTGTTCTGGAACAGCATCAATACAGCGATGAGCCTGGTGGTCAATGCGGGCAGCCGTACCGTCAATTGTATGCCGCCCTTCCACACCGGGGGCTGGAACGTGCTGACCACGCCTTTCCTGCACCACGGAGGCTATGTTTGCCTCCTGAAAAAATTTGATGCCGAAGAGCTTCTCCGGGCCTTACAGGAAGAGCAGCCGACTATCTTCATGGGCGTTCCGACCATGCTCCGCATGATGGCGGAGTGCCCCGGTTTTGCAGAAGCTGATTTGTCTTCCCTGCTCTACGTCATCGTCGGGGGCGAGCCCATGCCCATACCGCTGATCGAAACCTGGCACGACAAAGGAGTCTTCATCCGGCAGGGGTTTGGCATGACCGAGGTAGGCCCTAACCTGACTTCCCTGCACCATAAGGATGCCGTGCGCAAAAAAGGCTCTATCGGCCGCCCGAATTTCTACGTCGAGATCCGTATCCAAGGCCCGGACGGGGAAGAAGTAGCCCACAATGAGCCGGGCGAACTGCTCCTCAAAGGCCCCATGGTCACCCCCGGATATTGGCGCAACCCCGAAGCAACTGCGGGCGCGATCCGCAACGGCTGGTACCACAGCGGGGACATGGTGCGCATGGACGATGAGCAGTACCTCTATGTGGTGGACCGGATTAAAAATATGTTCATCTCCGGTGGGGAGAACGTCTATCCGGCAGAAATCGAGCGCGTGCTCGCCGCACATCCCGGTATCGCGGCTGCCGCGGTCATCGGGGTGCCCGACCCGAAATGGGGCGAGGTAGGAAAGGCATTTATCGTCCTTGCTCCAGATGCGCAGATGGACCAGCCACAACTTCTCGAATACTGCAGCGCCCGTTTGGCCAGGTACAAAATCCCGAAATCCTTCCTTTTCGTAGGCGAACTACCCCTTAGCCCGACGGGGAAAATCAATCGGTTGGCGCTTAGGGATTGGGAGGGGTAGCGGGGGTGCTAGAGCATCCGTCCCGACTTGGGACGGATATCTTTATTCTGAAAAGGTGTTTAGTACTTCCATTGCTTTTTCAGCGTCCTTACAGTCCACAAATAGGTGGTCATGGTAATACCCTGCGACTACATTACAACTTATGTTGTTTTCGGCTAATGCTTTTGAAAAGGCTGCGGTTAATCCAACGGCATCTAACGAAGAATGTATCGTTAGTGTTATCCAACTGGCTATAAATGAATACTTTAAGCCCAACTTGTCGGCATATTCTTTTCTTGTAATGATAGTTATACTTTCTTCTTCTTTGAAAACCATAATTAAATCATCTGGATTCAGTTGTTCTATGTTTTTTTCAGTGCAAAAAACGTACTCACCCAAATTTAGTTTTGGTTTCATCGATTTTAAAAGTATTTCTAATTTTTTTTCTCCGCCCATTTTTCTTTTGTTTTTTCAGTAGACTTGTTGCGAGGGGGGTCATCAAGGGGTTAAAAAGGCCCTTTTTTCCCACACTGTGCTTTTTTCGGTCATCCAAGGCGCTTAGACCCCCTCAAAAAGCCTTCGTGTGGATAAAAATGACTCTTTTTTCTCACCTCGCCAACCCCTCGCAACAAGTCTAATGACCTTAGGTACTTATGGAGTAAATCAAAATGGAATTTTTATATTCGAATGCGTGTTGAAAAGAAACCTTAAGCGACTATTTCACATTCTCGCTGAGCCCGTCAAAAACCATCCAATATTCATAGAATGGAAGAGAAAACACAGAAAAAATCAGCAAGTTCCTCAGTTTTGTCCTTAGGCATCAACCTGAATACATCGGTATCAGTCTAGATAAAAATGGCTGGGCTGACGTCGCAGATTTAATCGCTAACTTTTCAAATTTTACCCCGTCTATGGTTTTTTTTGCGTCTTTTTCTTTGAAAAACAGCACTCTAAAGAAAAAAATGGCCTATCTTTAGACCACCTAAATAGGTAGTCTATGAGTTTGCCAGCATGGGTTCTTCCGTACAAAGAGCCAAAAACAGAGATCAAGCGTATCAATGGGCACTTCTACAAGTATGCCGTTGAGTACAGGTACAATGCCGTAAAGAAGAGGACAGACAAGGTTTCTGTCAGACTTTTGGGACGGTTGTCGGAAACAAATGGTTTTATCCCCTCTGCCAAGGAACCATCCACTACAAGTCAAATTGACTTACGCAAGGTTGACATCAAGGCATTTGGGGTATTTGGCCTTTTTCGCAGTCTGCTCGGTGAAGAAATCAATGGGATATGCTCGCTTTTCAAACAGGAGATATCTGAAATACTTCTGATCGTTGCCCTATACCGCTTCGCCCATCAGAGTGCCATAAAAAGAATGCCGCACTACCATGCTACCGATTATTCCTCGGAGCACTGGTCAAAGGGAGGAATAAATGCGAAAAACA
>JBEGMH010000082.1:0-6057 GCA_041183125.1 Bacteroidota bacterium
CGGACAGTTGAGGGAAAACGCCAGGTCTGGGATCCCTTTCGCGAGAGCTGGGTTGCGGTCACCCCTGAAGAACTGGTGCGCCAACTGTTCCTACAATATTTAGTACGAGAAAAACAGTACAATAAAAACCGCATTTCTGTCGAAAAAGAACTCAGAGTGGGGGAGCGAACCAAACGCTGCGATATCCTCGTGCGCAACCTCGCCATGGAGCCTTTTCTCATCGTGGAATGCAAATCCGCTACGGTACCCCTCGACCACAGCGTCTTCTTCCAAATTGCCACGTATAACCTCGCCCTGCAAGCCCCCTTCCTGGTACTCACCAACGGTAGGGAAACCTGGTGTTGCCGCCTGGATTACCAGAATGGTTCTATAGAAGAACTTTCGGAGCTGCCGGATTTCCCGGGCTGAGCGTGTATGGGAGAAAAAAGTGTCGCGCGAAGACGCGGCGTGGAAACCACCTCGTTATATCCGTATTTTCCGGCACCCTGCGTTTTTTTTTGCCTATATTTGTACTAGCCAAACCAAGTAAACCAAAAACATGAAGCATCCGGAAACGATCTTGATTACCGGTGCCCCTTTGGCACAAGCGTTTGCCGCCCGGCTGCTGGAGGAAGGTATCTACGTAATCGGGTTTTTCTTTCCCGTAGTTCCAAGGGGAAAGGCCAGGATCCGGGTACAGATCTCCGCCGCACACGAGCCGGCCCACCTGAATAAAGCCGTCGCTGCCTTCACTAAAATTGGCAAGTCCCTGGGTGTCATTCAATAAGATATGAATACATACGTCGAAAAACTCTATGCCCTGAGCAACAAGCCGGAGCGCTGGATCGTGGGGCTCATGTCAGGTACCTCCATGGATGGCCTGGATATAGCACTCTGCCGCTTCCAGGGCAGTGGCCTGGGCGTGCGCGCAGAGCTGATGGCTTTTGTCACCTATCCCTTTGAGGAGGCACTTAAAGCAGAGATTCGAAAGGTTTTTGCCCAAAAAACCATAGACTTTCAGTTGCTGACGCTGCTCAATGCCTGGATAGGCGATTTTCACGGGCAACTGGTCCTCAGGGCTTTGAAAAGTTGGAATATTCCTGTCGAGCAGGTGGATGCCGTGGCCAGCCATGGCCAAACGGTCTTTCATGCACCAAAAATCCTGCACGGACTCCCCGGCTACGGCAATGCTACGCTCCAAATTGGGGACGGAGACCACTTAGCGGTCCGCACCGGAATCATCACGCTGAGCGATTTCAGGCAAAAACACATCGCCGCGGGAGGAGAGGGGGCGCCGCTGGCGGTATACGGCGATTTCCTGTTGTTCTCAGATATGCAAACCAACCGCATCCTCCTGAATATTGGCGGGATTGCCAACTTCACCTATCTGCCGGCGGGCAAAGATGCTGCCCGCGTTTTTGTGACCGATACGGGACCTGGAAATACGATGCTCGACGCAGCCGTACGCCGGTATTTCCCAGGCCATGCCTTCGATACCGATGGGCGATTTTCAGGAGCGGGTAGGGTACAGCCGGCTTTGTTAGCGGCACTGATGTCGGACAGCTTCTTCGAAAAGCCCGTTCCCAAAACTACGGGGCCGGAGTTGTTCAACATGGAGTACCTCGACCTGGCACTGTCCAGAAGCGATACGCAACAGCTTAGCCCCCAGGATATCCTGGCGACCTTGGCGGCGTTCAGTGCCGAGACGATCGCCGCTGCTATCCGGCGCGAAGCACCGGAGTGGCGACAATCGGAGATATACCTGAGCGGGGGCGGTGCGCACAACCCTTCCTTGATCGGACATTTGCGCACCCTGCTCCCCGATACGCAGCTCCTGCCTTTCGAACGCCTGGGCCTGGACGGGGATGCCAAGGAGGCCGTACTGTTCGCTGCCCTGGCCAACGAGACCTTGGCCGGAGGGAAGGTGGTCTTTCCCAACCAACCGTCGGTAGCGATGGGCAAAATCAGTTTTCCGGGGTAGGGATCTATTGGGCCTTCACCAACAAAGTCGTTTTGCCAAAATCCCCGCCTTGTATGCGCAGATAATAATTTCCGGCAGCCAGATGGCTCGCCTGGAATGAGATCGTCTGTTCGCCGGCAGCCATTCGTTCTTCTGCCAATACTATGAGTTCAGAGCCGAGGGCATCGTACAGGCTGATGCGCGTCCAGCCACCCGGGCACTCGAACGAAAGGGTTGCCGTATCGGTGAACGGATTGGGAAAGACCTTGGCGGAGATATCCTTGAAATAGACTTCCCGGGTAGGCGTAGCCAGGGAGCAGTTCTTGAGGATGGGCAGGTAGGTAAAATCCGGTCGTATCAGGCTTTTGATCTGTGTTTCGGGCACTTCAAACCAGTCCTTCAGGATGGAACCGTAGACGTCGCGGAAGTCAACTTGCATCGCCACGCCTTCCTGTGGGGAAAGGCGGTCGGCAATCTGCGGATTAGCACCCAGGACAGGGGCTTTGACACAGCTTCCAAACACGAACAGAGGGGCAGCCGTTCCATGATCCGTACCTACGCTAGCGTTGGAGGCAATTTGTCGCCCGAATTCGGAAAAGGTGATCCCCAATACGCGGTGTTCCAGGCCCATGAGTTTGAGGTCAGACTGGAACGCGGCGATGGCAGCGGATAACTGGCCCAGCAAGTTGGCATGGCTTCCTCTGGTTTTATCCGTGGCATCCACCTGGTTGGCATGGGTGTCGAAGCCGCCAATTTGGGCGATATAGACCTTGGTCTGGAGCCCCCCGGAGATGAGCAGGGCTATGTTCTTGAGCTGGGTGGCCAAGCCATTGTTCGTGGGGTAGGTAATTTGGTTTTTGCCCTTTTTAGCGGCATTGGTTATCGTAGTAGCGTACGCATTGCTCTGCAAGATAGAAGAGCGCAGAAAATCCAGTTCGAGGCCGTATGGGGTATCCGGGGTATCCGTTCCCTTGCTCTCGGTAAGTTTCACCAATACATTGGGGTCGCTCAGGGTAAGACTGTAGTTGGTGACGGTGCCCTGGCAAGTTTGCGATACGGTGGACCCTATGGTGATGGCAAAAGGGTCGGGAAAAGCAGGTCCCGGGTACCCGTTGGGATAATCGGGGGCCAGCGACTGGAAGTAGCGGCCGAGCCAGCCCGTGTTCCAGTCCTGGTTGGCAGGCGATGCCGTCTGCCAGATATCAATGCTTCGGAAATGGGAGCGGTTCTGGTTGGGGTATCCTACGCTTTGTACGATGCCTGCCTGGCTTTTCTGGAACAGCTCGTACAGGCCCGTCATAGAGGGGTGGATACCGGTAAGGTCATTGACTTTTAGTATTTTATCTTGTGGGAGCAATACATTGGCGCGCACTTTGGCCAATTTGTCGTATTGGTCTATGGGGAACACCATATTGAGTCCGTCGTTGCCCCCATTGAGTTGGATGAGGACCAATACCCTGTCGTCGGCTGGACTGTAGGGGTTAAAAAACGGGGAGCGCGGCGTAGCCGACAGGCGGAGTCCCTGTAAAAGCATAGGAATGCTGACCGCAGTACCAAGACTGCCGAGAAAATTTCTTCTTTTCATAACGGGTACTTGTGTATGCGTTTAGCTGAGATAATACTCCGCCATGCTCAACATGGCCTTAAACAGTTTGCGCAATTTCGTTTCCACGGTGTTCCGGTAGGTCGTATTCGTTGGATTGGCAACATACTGGCGGTATTCCGTGCCCCATACATAGTCGGGCAAGCCGGGCACCAGGATGCTTTTCAGGTCTGTTATCTGTTCCTGGGTGAGCGATCTGGGGAACAACAACGTAGCCAGTTCCTGCACGAGGGCACCTGGGTCTTCGGGTTCGCTGCAGTGGGTGAGCACATCTAATGGCATAACGCGCAGGCGGAAGTTGTTGATGAGGATACCATCCCCAACGAGACGGTCGCTCAGGCCCATCCTGGCAGCCAGGGTGGTGGAGTTGATCCATATCCGGTAAAAGGCGGGCTCCTGGTAGTAAGGCTTCCAGCCGGCGACTTCTGGCGGGTTGAAGTATTCCATCTGCTGCAGGTTGACCGTGCGCAGTAGGGTGGACAATAAAAGATGCCTGGCCGCTGTCGTAGCAGGGAAAGCTACGTAAAATTGCTTGAGCAGGCCCCAACTGAAATCCAGCGGGTTCTTGATCATTGGCCCTACGTTCATCGCATCAAAGAAGTGGGCGCTGCCGAGCAGCGTCTGGACGACCGGCTTGATCTCGTAATTGGACTGCACCATCAACTTTGCGAGCGGCGCGATGATATCGCTTTCTACCTCCGGGGTGATTTGGTAATATACAAACCAGCGGTACAACTTCCTGCAGATGTAGCGGGCCACTTCGGGCTGCTCGAATATGATGTCCACGACGGCTTTGTACTCCAGGTCGTTCTGGTTTTTGATGACCGCTTTGTTGAATCGGTGAGAGAGCACCTTGTCGCCGCTATCGTGAAGGGTAGCGGTAAAAGCAGCGCGAGCTTTGTTCGTCGCGTTGGTCGTATAATATCCGAAATCCCGCCAGCCGGTGAGGGCGCGGGCAAGGGCGTATACATCCGACTCGGTATAGTTGGTATAATCGCCCGGGCCGGCGAGCGGGCCTTTGCCGATGGTGAAGAGCTCCAGGAGTTCCCGGGCATAGTTCTCGTTGACCCCGGTACGGGTGTTCTGGTTACCGTTCAGAAAGCGAAGCATAGCGGGATCAACCGTGACGGCCTTCACCAGGTCCCGGAAATTCCCCAGGCTCATCCTGCGCAGTAGGGAGATGTGGTGGTAGAGGAAGGTGGGATCTTCTATCCCATTGGTGGCAAAGTGGTTATGCCAAAACAAGGTCATTTTTTCCCGTATCGAAATCCCGCTGTTTAGGATATTGTCAATGGTCCAGGAACGAAGGATCCTGGAACGATAAGCTGCTACATTGGGGTCGGAAGCGACAAAAGGGGCATCTACCCAGGTTTGGCCCACGGGGACGTTGGGGTCGTTGGCGTAGTCGAGGTTGAGCGGCGGGCTGGGAAGCGGACTGTCCTGCAAGAGTTGGTACAGGATGGTTTCCAGCCCTACGGCATGGGCGTAGCGGATATCTTCGAGCGCAGGCCCGAAAGTAGCCCTTCTCAGAATATGCGCTGCCTGCTCGAAGTTCCAGGGGCCGGCATAGGGCTCCAGGCCGCCTGCAATCGGGCGCATCGCTTCGGCGACGACCGGGCTGGATGCCTTTGATTTTCCTGCGAATTTGGAGAGTACTGTTCTTCTGTCCATAGGTTTATTTGGTTTGAAAGCACAACAAGTCCAACGGGGGTTGAAGCAGCGAGTTCTTTTGAGAGGGTACAAGCGAGTATCCGCAAAAAGATAACGCTCAAAAGAAATTACCTCGCAAAGTACGTTTATAAATTTTTTGAGGCGTAGTTTTGGGTTTGGTTTAACTTTTATTTAAAAAATAGTAGGCATGGTTTCTACCTTGCGAAATGAAATTCCATCCCGCTATGATTAGCGCATGTATTTTTGACCTGGAGGGTATCCTCCTCGATGTGGACACTATGCGGGGGGATATGCAAGCCCTTACGCCCGACGATATGAAAGAAGGGGTCTTTGTTTTTGTTAAAGAATTGAAGAACAAAGGTTTGAATCTGGCGGTAGTCGCCCGTTGCCCCCATCTGCGGCAAATCCTGAACCGGCTTCATATCACCCACTATTTCCATACGCTAGTGGATTCCGACCACTTTTCCATCAACGGTCCGTCAGAGGGGCTGTATGAAAAAGCAGTGCGCGAGTTGGGGGTCCCCGAAGAACAAACCCTGGTGTTCACGGCAGAGGGTGCAGCGGCTGAAGCAGCTGCGAAGACAGGATGCTGGGTGGTCGGCGTGGGGCTCTCACCCGATATGGCCGAGGCGGACCTCGTACTGCCGAGCTTTGAAAAAATACGTTTTCTAAAAATCCTTTCGGCAATCGGGGAAAATGAACCGTAGGGGCTATTCCTGTTTTTCAAGTCTTGTGGAAATTCCTATTTTTGCAAAAAAAATAGTATGAGACCACAATGGATATGTATGCTGGCTTCTGCTTTCATGATTCTATCCGCCTGCAAACGAGACGGAGCCAATTCCTC
>JBEGMH010000083.1:0-2921 GCA_041183125.1 Bacteroidota bacterium
GACTGGGACGGTGCCAACATGAAGGTGACCAACTTCGACGAAGCCAACCAATTTGTGAAGCGGAAGTACCGCGAAGGGTATTCGCTGGGGATGTAGTCCCCGGTTGAGCCCGAAGCCGTACGTTGCATCCGGAAGGAAAGCGCAAATAGATAGCGGGAGGGGCGACGGGAACGATGAAAAGTTCCTCTCGCCCCTCTCCCATTACCGGGTTATTCCGGCAGGTTGCGCAGGATATCCTGCACCGTTGCCCTCACTTTATAATCGGGATCCACCTGGCGCCACAGCACTTTGCCTTTCTGGTCCAGCACAAACGTAGCGGGTATGGGCAGGCGCTCGGAATCATCGGAATGCGCTTCCTTTAAATTGGCGTTTATCGCGGTGTTGTACAACAAGCGCGTAGCCTTGGGGGGCAGGAACGTCACGTCAAAGAGGTTGGCGATCGCATAGCCTTCGTCGTAGAGCAGCGGGAAAGCCGCCCCGGTTTTTTCCCGGGTTTTGGCAAGCAGTTCCGGCTTTTCCGGGGATACCGCGATCAGTTGGGCTCCTTTGGCAGTGATGAGGCTGAGGCTATCCTGTAGTTTGCGCAGGTGTTTGTTGCATACGGGGCACCATTGGCCGCGGTAAAAAACGAGTACGACGGGTCCTTTTTCCAAGGCTTGCTTCAGGGAGAAGCGCTTGCCCTCTGCGGTTTTGGCCACAAAAGGCTTGATTATGGTCCCGACGGGGATACCTTTGGCCTCCTCGGCTTTTTTGTATTGCGCCAGGACGGAAGCAGGCATCCCGAACAGGATGACTAGTGCTAAGAAAAGGCACATATCCTTTTTTTGAAAAAAACGTTCCATGCTTAAATGTTGAGTTTCCGTTGTAAATTTACGAAAGAATAGACTTGTTGCGAGGGGGGAAAATAGACTATTGCGTTTTCTTCCCTTATGTTATCGGATACTTTTGACGTTAAAGACAAAACAAATTGGAGCCGTCCCAACCTGCCGCAGCACCTGCGCAAAAACGCCTTATCTTCATTGATGCCGTACGGGCATTCGCGATACTCATGATGTTGCAGGGTCATTTTATAGATACCCTGCTCGCCGATACCTACCGCAACCCTGCATCCCCTGTCTTTTCCATTTGGGAGTTTATGCGGGGGCTGACGGCACCGATTTTTTTTACCGCCAGCGGGATCATTTTTGTTTTTTTATTGCTGCGCGACGGGCGGCCGATCAAAGAGAACACACGGGTCAAAAAAGGGTTGCGCAGGGGTTTTTTCCTGCTGTTCCTGGGGTATTTGCTCAAGTGGAATATTTCGGCCCTGATTTGGTTCAAGGTATACCAATCTTTTATCACCGTTGATGTGCTGCATTGCATAGGCTTGGCCATCCTTGCGCTGGTATGCCTGTATATCCTGGCCCGTACTGCGCGCCTGCCCTACCCTCTGCTTTTATTGGCGTCCGCATTCGGTGTATTCGTCCTGTACCCCTTTATGAAGCAAAGCGACTGGTCGGGGGTACCGCTTTTTTTTCAAAACTACCTGACGCGGGACAACGGCTCTGTGTTCACCCCTATTCCCTGGATAGGGTTTACCCTGTTGGGCGGGGGAATCGGTTGGCACGTACACCGATATACCTCCTGGTACCGGACGGCCTGGTCGGGGATTCCGGTATTCCTGCTCGGCGTATTGCTGCACTACTATTCCTATCAAATCGCGGATATGCCCTGGAAAACTCTTGGGTACTTAGCCTTCAAAGACCTCAGTACCAACCACTGGATACTCTGGCGCTTTGGGCACGCTTTGATTACGATAAGCCTTTTCATTTGGCTTTCGCAGTTGTTTTACCGCTATATCCCACAGTTATTTTTGACGATAGGTACGGAGACCCTGACGATTTATTGCGTCCATTACGTCCTGCTGTACGGCACCTGGACGGGGGTAGGGATTAAACAAATCGTAGGCGAACGCAGCCTAAGCCCCTGGGAGGCCGTGTTCGGTGCTGTTTGTTTCATAGCGGCCTTTGTCTTGATGGTCTATAAGCTCGAAGCGATACGGTCGTGGATAGACCGGGAGATCACCCATCGCGTGGTGCGGGGGATTCGCTTTTTGCGCTTGAAAGCGGGGGGCTTTCGTCGTTAAGGAAGTAGCTGCTTTTTTGTTGGTATTTACATTTTCTGATTTATTTTGCGCGCATATATACCGACCACCTAAAAACAGTACGCCTGACAAATGACCCTTTGCCTCGAGACGCCGCGCCTTGAGATGCCGGCCTGCCACCAAACGCTATGTGAAGCCATCCTGAGAGGGGATGTATATTTGGGGGAATTCCTGCAGGCCCGTATCGCCTCGGGCTGGAACTCTTTTGGAGACGAGATCTTCGCCTTCAACTTGGCCCGCACGCAAGAAGACCCGGAAGCTTATATTTGGTGGTCTTACTTAGTGATTGAAAAATCCAGCCGTACCCTCATCGGTGCCTGTGGGTACAAAGGCCGCCCGAATAAAATGGGCGAGGTCGAGATCGGGTACGAAATCGCCCCGGACTACCGCAACCGGGGCTATGCCACGGAGTTGAGCCAGTGCCTTATCCAGTACGCCCGGCGCTATCCAGAGATAAACACGGTGAAAGCACATACCCTTTCTTTTGAGAGCCCTTCCACCCAGGTCCTCCGCAAATGCGGGTTCACGTTTACAGAAGAGCTCTTTGACCCGGACGATGGTATCTTGTGGCAATGGAAACTACCTCTAAAACCCGTAGCGTGAGGCATAATTTTTTAAAAAAAAATTGCTACAAAAAAATTTAATACCCTATATTTGCATCGCTTTAAGATGCGGGAATAGCTCAGTTGGTAGAGCATCAGCTTCCCAAGCTGAGGGTCGCGGGTTCGAGTCTCGTTTCCCGCTCCAAAAGCCCTGCCCTAACCGGCAGGGCTTTTTT